>CADCMM010000008.1 GCA_902802515.1 uncultured Lachnospiraceae bacterium | reverse complement strand
CGTTGAATGGGCGCATAATATTCCGGTCCCCGTTCCAGCCAGCTTTTCATCAGCGCAGGATCTTTTCGGAACATGCCCTCACCGGAACAGGGCGCATCCACCAGTATCTTGTCAAAACAGCATCCAAACTGCTGCAAAAGCCGGTCTGGAGCTTCCCCGGTGACATATGCGTTCATGATACCAAACTGCTCTATATTTTTCAAAAGTCCCTTCGCTCTGGAAGCACTGATGTCGTTAGCTACCAGCATCCCGGTTCCTCTTAGCCTGGCTCCCAGTTCCGTAGCTTTTCCGCCGGGAGCAGCACACAGGTCCAGTACCATATCTCCCATCTCTATCGGAAGACGACTGGCTGGAACCATAGCGCTGGGTTCCTGGATATAATACAGTCCACAGTAATAATGAGGATGCCTGGTCACCGCATCCTCCTCCCGGTAAAAAAAACCATTCTCTGTCCATGGAATGGGAGTCAGCGTAAAAGGAGTAATGCGCAGAAAATCTTCCACGGATATTTTTAAAGTATTAATCCGCAGTCCCTGCCGCTTTTCCTGAATATAACAATCCGCAAAATTCTCGTACTCTTCTCCCAGCAGCCCCCTCATGCGATCAGCAAACTTTTTCGGTAAATTCATATATTCTCCTCTAATCCTGATCCAGTGCCTGGGCCCGGTAGCCCTCCGCTATTATGTCCAGTTCCTTGCCAAAACGCTCCAGCCGTTCCATATCATTCATCTCATAGATACGATAAAATTCATCCTGAATTTTGGCAATCTCACGTTTATTTGCCACATGATATAAATTTTGGATATTATTCAGGATATCTGAAATCATGTTGGACTGGATCTGCATCCTGTTCTGGGCATCCATGATCTCACCACGCACTGCCGACATCTCACTGTCCAGCACCACAATGGTCTGAGCTGCTTTCAGCATTTTTTTCTTAATATGCTCCGGAATATTTTTTTGGTATTTATACTGCATGGAATGTTCAATGATGGACCAGAAGTTCATCCCCAGAGTCCGGATCTGAATCTCAACATTTATTTCCTTCGTACCTAAAAGCGTCTCAACCTCATAGCCTACGATCATATGGTAACTGCGGTAACCGCTTTCTTTTACATGCTTGACATAATCCCGTTCATCCCTTATTTCCATGTCAGAACGCTTGCGGATCATCTCCACCACCAATTGAATGTCCTCCACAAATTGACAGATAATACGGATACCGGCGATATCGTACATATCCTCCTCAACATTTTCCAGAGGAATTCCTTTCCTCTGAGCTTTTTCCAGAATACTGGAAATAGATTTTACCCTCCCGGTCACCTGCTCGATCGGAGAATACATTCCACAGTCCTTATATTCTTTTATCAGATGTTCAAACTTTACCGTAAGTTCTTTTACCGCCAGCTCATAGGGAGTCAATACCGCTTTCCACAATTGTATCTCCATGTAAACACCTCTCAAATACGGACAGTTCCGTCACAGTCCGGATACTGTTTTTCATCGTATAGAAAACTTCGTTTCCTATTTTTGTTCACGTATAGGAAACTCCGTCTCCTATACGTGAACGCCCTTCGGGCAAAGGATGCGCAGCTTCGTGCGCAAAGCAAAAGCTGTGCTGCCAAGGTTATTTATCGCGGAGTGTGCGAAGCACACTTTTGTTCTACAGTACAGTATAACACATCATCCACTTCGCAACCACATATATATTTATAAATAACTTTTAACACGAAAAGGGTACCTGCTTTGAAACGTTACCTGATCACATTTGGCCTCGTGCTCCTGCTATGTTTTCTTCTTCTTGCACCTCAAACCGCAGCAGACGCAGCCCGCAGCGGTCTGAGCTTGTGGTATCAGAATCTGGTGCCGGTTCTGTTTCCTTTTATGATCCTGTCCAACCTTATGATCCGGCTGGACTGCATCTTTACTATCTTAAAATTCCTTCATCCCATCCTCCATGGTATATGGGGTACCTCCGTCTATGGAAGTTACGCCATCCTTGCCGGCTTTCTCTTTGGTTATCCCATGGGAGCCAAAGTCATCGGCGACCTGCGTCAGCAGGAACTGATTGTGCCTGCTGAGGCGGAATATTTAATCGGTTTTGTAAATAATATGAGCCCGGCCTTTCTCATCACTTACCTTATCGGCCAGAATCTGAAAAATCCTGCTCTCCTTCCTCCCACCCTCTGCATTTTGTACGGTGCTCCGCTGGTGAGCAGCATGGTATATCTGCCCAGGTATCGCTCCATAATACGGGAAACATCGAAAAAACCAAACAAGGCATCCAAAGTCCCACTGCAGCCGGAACTCATAGATGCCTGTATTTTTGATGGAATTGTAAATATTACCCGGCTCGGAGCCTACATCATGCTCTTTGCTCTGATATGCGGCGTTTTCCGTCTGCTGCCGCTTCACCATCCCCTTGCGCAATGCCTGCTGGGAGGATGCATCGAAATCACCGCAGGTATAAGGACAATCTGTCAATCGTCACTGCCCTTTTCTGCCAAATACCTGTGCCTTATGATCCTGTGCAGCTTTGGCGGTATCTGCGCTCTGCAGCAGACACTGTCTGTCTGCAAAATGAACCGTCAAACTCTGTCTCATTATATCAAAGCAAAAGCACTCACAATGGGAATCGCAACCTTCATGACATTGCTTCTATTCCTCTGAGTCATCTTCCTTTGCTGCTGCATCCAGATCTTCTGCCAGCGAATAGTTAGATGGAGCTACCTGGGGTGAAAGCTCCTGACGGTTCTTGCTGACAATATCGTAGCAGGATTGAATCGAATTGATAAAATTATTGTATTTTGTGCCGGCCGTATCAATGGTATGGCTCATAACCTTTTCCAGATTCTCCAACATCTCATCTGTATAAGAAATCGCGCTCTGCCGGATGTTATTTGCGTCGTTTGTAGCATTGTCAATAATATCCTGCGCCTGAGCGTTAGTCTGCTCCAGCAGTTCATTCGACTGCTCCAACGCCTTCTGCATTACTTCGCTCTCGCTAACGATCTTATCCGCTTTTGCCTGAGCTTCAGAGATGATTGCGTCCGCTTTATTCTGAGCGTCTTCCAGAATCGCATCCTTATTGCTGATGATCTTCTGGTATCTTTTGATCTCATCCGGGGTCTTCATCCGAAGTTCTCTCAGAAGTTCCTCCAGTTCCTCTTTGTTCACTACAATTTTTGTGGAAGATAATGGCTGGAATTTGCAGCTGTCCACATACTCCTCAATTTCTTCAATGATCTGTTCAATTCTGCTGCTCATGATTTTTCTCCTTATTAGCTAGTTTACTCCTTCGTTACTTTTTCTCTTCTGCGCGTCTATAGATCCGGTCGATGACCGCCTCCGGAACAAAATGTGTAATATCGCCGCCATAGAATGCCACCTCTTTTACCGTGGTGGAACTAATATACGCGTATTTCAGATTTGTAGTCAGAAACAAGGTATCAATTTCGGAATCCATACTGCGATTCGTATGGGCCATTTGAAGTTCATATTCAAAATCCGTGATCGCCCTCAGTCCTCTCACAAGAAACCCGGCATTGCACTGTTTTGCAAAGTCCACCGAAAGACCGGAAAAAGTTTCCACCCTGACGTTGGTGATATCCTTCGTCGCATCCTGTAACATAGTAACACGTTCTTCTACAGAAAACAATGGTGTTTTTGCATGATTATTCAATACTCCCACGATCAGCTCATCCACCAGGCTTGCAGAACGTTCGATGATATCAAGATGACCTAATGTAACAGGATCAAAGCTGCCCGGATATACCGCCCTTTTCATTTGATGGTTTCCTCCTTTTGTATCCTCCTCAGGAACATGTGTACATTTGTCTTGTACTCTTTACGTCTGACAACTTCATATCCCAACGTATCCAGATAAGAAAAATCTGTCCCCAGCGATGCTTCCGTGATGATCAAGGTTCCATCATCAACGATACAGCTCGCTGCCAACGCTTCCAGCACTCTCTTCTCCCACAGGTGATCGTAGGGAGGATCCATGAAAATGATAGAAAAAGGCGCTTCCGTTTCCAATCTTGCCAACGCGTGAAACACATCACCCGGGATTACTCTTCCGTACTCGTTAAGCCTGGTAAACTTCAGATTGGATTTTATACAATCCACAGCCTGGCGATTGTTCTCTACAAACACAGCTTCTGATGCTCCGCGGCTCAATGCCTCAATGCCAATGGCTCCACTGCCGGAAAACAGATCAAGAAAACGGCTCCCATAAATATGATCCTGTATCATATTAAACAAAGTTTCTTTAATACGATCCGTTGTAGGACGCGTACCATTTCCCGGAATCGTTTTCAGCGGCATGCGCTTTGCCTTTCCTGCAATGACTCTCATAATCGCTTCCTTCTCTATCAAGATTCCGTTATATTATAGTGGTTTCATTGCGTGTGTGTCAATTATTTTCTTATACTTATTTTTTCGTTATCGTTACTATTCACGGTCTCTCCGCCAACAGGCTTTAGGAATAAAAAACAGCAGCCAACAAAATAAGGATTGACTGCAGTTTATTTATGATTTGATATTATAATAGTTGATCTTAGTAAACCGGTCTCATATTGTCGCGCCAGTCCAGATCTCCGCTGGCCAGTCCCAGCACCATGGATTCCGCAGTGGCAATATTCGTGGCTATAGGAATATTATAGCGGTCGCAGGTTCTGGTAATAGAGAAAATATCTGCTTCATTCGGGCTGTTCTGTATGGGATTGTAGAACATGATCACCAAATCCATATAATCCCGTTCGATCATATCAATGAATTGTTTTTCTCCTCCTACGCTTCCGGAAAGAAACTTGTGAACTTTCAGGTTTGTGGCCTCCTCGATTCGGCGCCCCGTCATCTCCGTAGCATACAGTTCATGTTTTCCTAATATATATTTATAAGCCAGACAGAAATTCTCAATCAGGTTTTTTCTGCTGTTATGCGCTATGAAACCGATATTCATTTTCTTAACAACTCCAATCAAAGGACATATTTAAGCAATTTTTATTGTACCAGAATAAAGCATAAAACGCAATTGCTTTTTTGAGAAATTCTAGTAAAATCATACAAAAACTTCCAGTTTATTATTGCAATGTATGCACATACTAGAAGTGCAATCAAAAAATTGCAAAACAACCACAAAAGAAGGAGGCGTTCAATTATGGCAAATCGTTCATCCAACACAACCGCAGTTCCGGAAGCGAAAGGAGCTTTGGATCGTTTTAAATTTGAGGTAGCTAACGAGCTGGGTGTACCGCTTACAAATGGTTACAATGGTAACCTGACTTCTAAGCAGAACGGTTCTGTAGGCGGATATATGGTGAAAAAGATGATTGAAGCTCAGGAAAGACAGATGTCCGGTGAAACCACCAGCAGAATGTAATAACTGAGACGCACAGACGAACGTAGGAATCGAAAAAACAGCTATGAAACCACAAACGGCTTCATAGCTGTTTTTCTGTACGCTTTTACAGCTGAATTCTTCCGGTCACGTCGCCGTTTACAACATAGTATGCAGCGTTCTCTTCCGGTTTCAGATAAAGGGTAATATCCTTAATATCTGCAGCTTTGTTATTCAGTTCTTTTGTCCAGATTTCTTTTACCTGTTTTACCAGTTCATCTTTGTCGATCTCTTTTCCGAGATACTGCAGATAAACAGTCTCTTTTACAACGGCTTTCTTCGCCGGTGCTTTCTTGGCAGCTGCCTTAACTGCGGTCTCTGCTTTGGCAGCAGTCTTAGCTGCGGCTTCTTCTGTCTTCTCTACGACCTTTTCTACTACTTTCTCTGCCTTATCAGCAGCTTTCGCAGCGGTTTTCTCCGCAGTCTTTACTGCTGCAGCAACGCCTTCTGTTGCCTTTTTCGCAGCAGCGGTCTTTTTCGTTGTATCAGATACTGTTTTTCCTTTCACTTCATTTTTCATAATATTCCTCCTACTAATTCGAAAAACAACTCTATTACACCATGCATAATACTCCAAAAAACCAAATATTGCAACATAAAAATCAAAATATACTGTATTTTGTGCTAAATGTTTAGATTTTCAAATCCATTTTTCGTATAACCTATCAGTTTTTTCCGTAAATCCCTGTGCTGTGGCATGCAAAGTTGGGTATCTTGTTCCAAAATCTGTCCCACCGCCTCATTGGCAGACTGCATAATTGACGCATCTGCAAAAATATCCGCGATCTGAAAATCCAAAAGTCCGCTCTGTCTTATTCCAAAAACATCTCCCGGGCCTCGAAGTTGCAAGTCCTTTTCCGCAATCTCAAAACCGTCATTGGACTTATTTAAAATCTCCAGACGCTGTGTCACCGCCTGGTTATCCGCCTCATGCACCATGATACAGTAAGATTGCCGATTGCCTCTTCCCACCCGGCCTCTGAGCTGATGCAGCTGTGCCAGCCCAAAACGCTCCGCGTTTTCAATCATCATAACGGTAGCATTCGGTACATTAACTCCCACCTCGATCACTGTAGTTGACACCAATACCTGTATCTCCCTTTTCAGAAAGCGCTCCATAATCTCATTCTTTTCCTTCGCCTTCATTTTTCCATGCAAGTACTCCACGCGGATCGTTTCCGGCATTTGACGACGCAGCTTTTCCGTATAGTCTATCACGTTCTCCGCTTCAATAGCTTCGCTCTCTTCTACCATAGGACATATAACATAGGCTTGCCGACCTTTTTCCACCTCTCTCCGAATGAAGGCATATGCCTTTGGACGATACGAGGTGTTCACGACACAATTTTTAATAGGAAGACGAGCAGAGGGAAGTTCATCGATAACAGAAACATCCAGATCACCATAAAGGATTACTGCCAGTGTTCTGGGGATAGGTGTAGCACTCATCACTATAGTATGAGGCAATTCTCCTTTAAAGCTCAGAGCCTCCCGCTGTTTCACGCCAAACCTGTGCTGTTCGTCCGTGATGACCAGAACCAGCCGTTGATAAATCACCTTTTCCTGTATCAGCGCATGAGTTCCGATCACAACCGCTGCTTCTCCGCTCTCAATCTGCCGGTATACCTCCTTCTTTTCCTTCGCTGTAAGGGATCCTGTCAGCAAAACAGCTTTATATGGAAGGCCCTGCTGCTGCATCAGTTTCACAAACGCTTCATAATGCTGCTTTGCAAGGACTTCTGTTGGAACCATCAATGCCCCCTGAGCGTCATTTGCAGCTGCCATGACCAGAGCCAGAAACGCAAGGATCGTCTTTCCCGACCCTACATCTCCCTGTATCAGCCTCGCCATCACCTTCTTCCTTGTCATTTCCTCCTCTACCTGCCTCCACACCTTTTTCTGTGCATTCGTCAGTTCATAGGGAAGGCCCAAAAGCAGCTTTTCCGTATCAGGTTTGCGCTCCAGCTGATAGCTGTGTACGATCTCCTCTCTGGACTCTTTCAGCCTGCGCAGCGCCAGGATAAACAGAAAAAACTCGTCAAATACCAGACGTTTTCGAGCCATCAGCATATCCTGGAAATCTTTTGGAAAGTGGATCTGATGAATGGCATAATTGTATTCCGCCAACTCATACTTTTTTCGGATCTCCACCGGAAGATAGTCTCTGGTAAGATCCAATTCCCTAAGTGCCTGTGTCAATGCCTTATTCAGCATATTCATAGTAAGCCCCGATACCAGCGGATAGACCGGCTGCAATTGTTTTACTTTTTCCGCGTATTGGCACAGGTCGTACACTGCCGGCTGCTCCATCACCAGTCTTTTCCCTTTTTCCTTTACCCGTCCCCGGAACACATAGCGGTTTCCTGGTTTGAGGCTGCTGCGAAGATACGGCATGTTAAACCATGTCACTGACACGGTCTCCAGACCCTCCCGAATTTTTCCTGTAATAATCTGAATTTTATTTAAATGCCTTACGGAAAGAGATTTCTCTATAAAACCACAGACGGCCATCACCTGACCGTCTGCTAATTCTGAAATCCTCACCGGTTCTAGAAAAGAATCATAAGCACGGGGGTAATACCCGATCAGATCTTCCAGGGTATTGATTCCCGCCCTGGCAAAGGTTTGCGCTGTCTTTTCCCCAATTCCCTTCAGTTCCGTCAAAGAAGATTCTAAATTCATATGATCCAACCTGATCCTACTCAACTGAAATAATGTAATAATATATCGGCTGTCCGCCAGAATTTACCTCAATATCCAAATCCGGATACAGTTCGGTGAGCGTGTCAGCCAGAGCCTGAGCGTCCTCTTCCTTCATATCCTCTCCATAATAAATACTGATCAGCTCCGCATCGTCCTCCATCATCTGTGACACCGTCTCAACGGCAGTATCTGCAATGTCTTTGCCAACGGCAAGGATACCCTTGTCACCCACTCCCATGATATCCCCTTCATGGATTTCTTTCTCATCAATATGGGTGTCGCGGACTGCATAGGTCAATTGTCCGGTTTTCACCTTCTTGATTTCCTCAGCCATAATCTCAGCATTCTCCTGCGCACTCTTTTCCGGTACATAATTGATCAGTGCGGTAATGCCCTGAGGCACCGTCTTGGTGGGAACCACAATAATTTTTTTATCCTTTGTCAAAGACTGTGCCTGATTCGCGGCCAAAATGATATTTTTATTGTTCGGGAAGATAAAGATCGTGTCTGCATTGACACCATCTATGGCATTCAGCATATCTTCCGTGCTGGGATTCATGGTCTGGCCGCCTTCAATGAGATAGTCCGCTCCCAGATCCCGGAATATGCTTCCCATTCCCTCTCCGATGGATACTGAAATAAAACCAACATCTTTCTTGGGAGCCTGCTGTAATTTCTCCTCCGCTTCTTTCTTTGCCGCTGCCACACGATCCGCCTCTTTGATCAGCTTTTCCTGATGTTCCTCACGCATATTGTCGATCTTCATTTTTGTCAGAGAGCCGTAAGTCAACGCTCTCTGGATCGCCAGCCCCGGATCGTTGGTGTGTACATGTACCTTTACAATATCATCATCCGATACAACTACGATGGAATCTCCAATGGACTCAAGAAAGGCCTTAAACTGCAATTCTGTGTTAGTGTTATACTCTTTCTCCAGCATGATGATAAACTCAGTACAATAGCCAAACTTTATCTCCGTCTCAGCCTGAGCTCCCGGTTTTGTGATCTCCGTCTTCGCACCGGTAACTTCAATTTCATAATCCACTTCTTTGCCCAGGAACGCATCGAACGCGCCTTTGAGGATCTGCACCAATCCCTGTCCGCCGGAGTCCACCACGCCAGCCTCTTTCAGTACCGGCAGCATCTCCGGTGTCTGGTTCAGCACTTCTTCCGCATGTTCGATGACACCGGCGATAAAGCTCTCCATATCGATGTCGGGATTCTCCTCCAGAAGTTCGATGGCACGATCCGCTCCGCCCCGGGCGACGGTAAGTATTGTTCCTTCCTTCGGTTTCATAACAGCCTTATACGCTGTCTCCACCGCTTTCTGGAACGCAGTGGTCATAACTTCTACAGAAATTTCCTTCTCATCACGAATTCCCTTACAGAAGCCTCGGAACAACTGAGAAAGAATAACACCTGAGTTACCTCTGGCACCACGCAGTGATCCGGAAGAAATCGCCTTGGAAAGCGTTTCCATCGTGGCTCCTTCCAATGCAGCCACTTCCTTTGCTGCCGACATAATGGTAAGCGTCATATTGGTTCCGGTATCCCCATCCGGAACCGGGAATACGTTCAACTCATTGATCCATTCTTTTTTTGCCTCAAGATTTTTAGCCCCGGCCAAAAACATCCTGGCACAAAGGTTCACATCAATAGTATTTACACTCACAGTGGTTTCCTCCTTAATCAATGACTCTTACACCCTCCACAAAAATGTTGATCTTTTCGACCTGCATACCTGTGAAAGCCTCCAGCTGATATTTTACGCTGTCCAGCAAATTATTCGCCACTGCCGAAATACTCACTCCGTAAGAGACGATCACATGAAAATCCAGAGTAATTTTATTATCTTCGACACGAACATTGATGCCCCGCTCAAGATTCTCGCGCTTCAGGAGCTTTACGAGACCATCTTTCATATTCACGCTGGCCATACCGACAATACCAAAACACTCTACTGCAACACTGCCGGCATAGGTAGCAATTACATTGGAATCGATAACGATTGAACCAAGTGAATTATTCATACGTCCGTTCATATCCATACCTCTCTCTCTAAAGTTACTGTCACATCTTACGGGGTAATTGTACCAGATATGGTGGAAAAAGGGAATAATAATTTTCTGATTTAGCAAATTATTTCATTTTTTTTAAAATTTCACTTGCAAAATGGGAGTCCATCTGATAGAATGAATCATGTTGCAGGTCTATTCCGTATTAGACCTAATAAGTTGCAAGGAGGTGCTGTCATGGCTAGATGTGCTATTTGTGATAAAGGCGCTCATTTCGGTAATAATGTGAGCCATTCTCATAGAAGAAGCAATAAAATGTGGAAATCTAACATTAAACATGTTGCATGCAAAGTAAACGGAGCTTCTAAGAAACTGTACGTTTGTACTTCCTGCTTAAGATCAGGCAAAGTAGAAAGAGCTTAGTTTTATCTGACACAGTCAAGGAACCTGGATACGATCCAGGTTCCTTTTTTCTCGTCGTTCTATATAAATGATGTTGGGGTCAAAAGGTCTTTTGCCTCCAACTATGATGCGGAGCACTCCACACTGGGTGTTCCCGCGCTCCTGAAACATTCGCAATCCGCCACTAACGTGGCTACTTGCTCATGTTTAGCGGGGCCCAACCCCGCATTTGCCGGAGCAAGCTCCGCAAAGTGGGCTTTTGACCCTTACATCATATAAATAGATTATATCCGATCAGCAGCAGTAACAGGATCAGTACCGTCCGAACCAAAATGCTGCTGATGAACAGGCCAATGAACATTCCAACAGCAATGCAAAATAGAGAGAAACCGCACACGCGTTTCACCTGCTGCCTCCCATTTTTCTTATTTCATTACTTATTGTATGCATCTTCGGACCGGTACATTAAAACTTCTCTTCTTTTTTTGCTGCTTCATCGCAGGCTTTCTCTACATCTTCTTCCATCTCAGCATCACCTTTTTTCCCGGGAATGAATTTATTTATAAGATCCGGGACCATATCAAGGATCTTCGTAACCCCATCCTGCTGTTTCACATTAACCAGCTTTGTGGTGCCATCCCTGATGACCAGTATCGCGCTGGGGGTCATTTTACCGCCCATGCCGCCGCCTCCGTTATTCTTTCTTTCCTCGTGTTTCGCGGTAGCAGCCACACCAAAGGACACATCGATCAAAGGCAGTATGATGGTATCACCGATGTGGATCGCATCACCCACCACTGTTTTTGTGGTAATAAAGTTTTCCATACCTTTAAACAAAGAATCTACTGTTGTCTGAAAATTATTATCTGCCATCTTACTTCCTCCTTTTATCGCTCCATCTACAGATGATAGCCTACTTTTCTTCTTTTCCTCTCACTCTCCGGAGTGTAATTCTAAATTCCTTATCCCACCAGAGCAGGATTGCCACCTTTACTAAATGGATTGATCTGATATGACCTTTCAAACTGATCTGCGTCTCCAGCACCTTTTCCGCGAAATCCGGAATGATCTCCATCTGATCCGCAGCCATCGGCAGCAGAAGATAGATAAGTCCGGTAAGTTCCCCCGTTTTATCAGGGTTGTCTGTACCGAAGTGAAGCCAGCCCTTTATCTTTCTCGGACGATAATGTTTCCACAAATACTCCAAACGCTCGATCAATCTTCTATAAAGTTTCCTGGTCTCATCCTGCAGAAAAGGCTCTGCTTTTTTTCTGATGCCATATATGCTCTTCTCAAGCTTATCCGGTATGTCCTGCGCGTCTGCAAATAAATCTATTATTTTTTCCCAAACATCCTGCAGTTTTTCCCATATACTTATGTTCTGTATGTTCGTTTTTTTATCATCCTCATCAGAGTACTGCGTTTCCAGTTTCCGTTTTTCCTCTATCTGTATGACCTTTTTCTTTTGTTCCTGGAACTCCTGTATGGTGACAGAATTATCCTCGTTCTTTTTTGGTCTTTTTCGTTTTTTCCCATTTCCAGTCCCGATGCCAAATGGCTTGACGGGGATGCCAAACAGTTTTAATTTGACTGCCAACTGCTTTTCTTTATATTCCGCCGTTAAACTGACCAGGTGCAAAAGCCAGGAAACACCGGCCGCCCCTTCCAGAAGTTCCGCCTCCTTTTTTCCTGACAGCCGATACCTTACCGGAACAAACAGCAAAACCAAAATCGCCAAAAGCACCAGTCCAAGCAGCACCAGCAAAATAATACCTATTACTTTCAGTATTCCCAAAATAAGATGCAGCATATACCACTCCTACACAAAAAACTCCCGCAATTTTACATCACCCGTCGTTTCATAGACTTCCTGTACAATACTCTCCAGGAGCCGCAGCGCCTCCCTGCGTCCCGATGCGATTCCCACAATCATGGGACATGTTCTGCGAATATAAGAAAAGCGCAGTTGGTGTACTGACAGAATCTCCAGCTGATTTTTCGGATTTGAAGCCAAAGTGATAAGGAATATATTGCCCCTGTACTTCTCCTGTTCAATCTCATGGATCAGCCGTTGTTTCTTCTTCTCCACAGTTTTGCCAGTATATAGATTCTGATACCAGTTCATGCAGATTTCCTTTCCGCTCTTTGTGGAAAAGGACCCTTGCAAATTATTTACAACGGCCCTTTCAGTTTAGAAATATTTTTTATTTCCCCAAAGATTTTTTTTCTTCAGCTCCAAATATTCATTATAAGCTTTTTCCAGTATCATCTTCTCATTGGAAAACTTCAAAAGATGATACGCTTCATGAAATTTGTAATACCCTGAGTCTATAAAATACTCTTCTCGCTGTGGTTTACTATAATAACTGTCAGCCATCATAAGATACCAGTGGACATCCTTCTCCACCGTATCCTCCGGAACATTAAAGGTATATTGACTTTTCCCCACATATTTTACAATGGCAGCCTTCACTCCGGTCTCTTCCAGGACTTCCCTGGCAGCCGTTTCCTTAAATTCCTCACCAGCCTCTACAGTTCCCTTCGGTAATACCCATCCTTCATATTTGTTCTTATAGCTCTTATAAAGTACTAGTATTTTACCTCGAAAAATTACCACACCGCCACAGCTCGTTGCCTCGATCATTGCAATCCCTCCTGTTATGCGTTGTGTCCATCAGACTGAGAACAGTATAACTCTTTTTTAAAAAACGTGCAACCGTTTCTTAACAGATTCGAAAATGTCTGGTGCGTTCCCTAATAATAATAAGCGTCAAAAATTGCTCTGGCGATGGGCACCGCAGTCTGACTTCCGGTACCGCCGTCCTCAGCGATCACTGCCACCACAATATCCGGGTCATCCACGTTGGAAAATCCCACAAACCAGGAATGGGTTCCGGTCACACCGTCAGTTTCATACTCCGCAGATCCGGTCTTTCCGGCTGCCGAATAAGCGGAATAACTAAGCTCCACTGCCGTTCCGCTGCTCACTGTCTCCTTCATAAACGATGTAAGTATTCCAGCCTCCTCCGGCGTCATCAGTTTTCCGTAAATAGACGGTTTTGCCTCCGAAACCGTATCGCCATCGCTGTTCTCCACTCTGGCAACACAGTAAGGCTTCATCAAAACCCCTCCATTGGCTACAGCAGAAGTAATGAGCGCCATGTGAAGAGGAGTCACCAGCGTATCTCCCTGTCCGATGGAGGTGGTCATAATCTCCCCGTAAGAGGAATCCCGATTCAACTTAAACATACTCTCACTGTGGGGCAGCTGGGTGGGCAAAGAGGTATTAAACAAAAATTTCTCTGCCAGCTTTTTAAATTCACCGCAGTCCAGATCCAAGCCGATATGAGCAAAGGCGGTATTACAGGAATGCGCAAAGGCCGACTTTAAATCCTCCCTGCCGTGAACATTCTGATTGTAGCATGTGATGGTAACGTTTTCTTCCATCAACGTCCCGGTGCAGTCAAAGAAAAAGTTCTCATAGTTTCCGTTGTTTTCCCTAAGATAAGCCAATGCTGTCAAAATCTTAAAGGTTGATCCGGGTGGATAAAGTCCCTGGGTAGCTCGGTTGAGCAGCGCGCTGTTTGACTCATCCGTCACCATACGTTCCCACTCCTGCGAGATCGTATTGGGATCAAAATCAGGTTTAGACACCATAGCCAGAATTTTACCGCTGCCCGGTTCCAGCACCACCACAGCCCCTTTGTAGGTGCCAAGGGCATTGTAGGCTGCCTGCTGCAGCGTCGGATCCAAGGTTACCACCACGGTATCTCCCTGGCTTTTTTCATTGCTGTACTCCCCACTGAGCTGACTAACAAATGAAGAGTGAGAACCCAGCAGATCTTTATTGGCGGCTGCCTCCAATCCGGCCTTCCCATTATTGGCATACCCGATAACGTGAGCAAACACATTAGCATAAGGATAATAGCGGCTCTCGCTGCCATTTTCATCCACATTAGTAACTGCCAGCACCGCCCCCTCCTCTGTCACGATAGAACCGCGGATCACGGCGTCCGTGCGGGTATCTTGCTTCGTGTTATATACATTTGAGTTAATCTCATCGCGCTTTGCCACATTCAGATAGATCAGATAACCTGCCAGCAGCAGAAACAGGAACCCAAACACATAAGTGACAATTACCAGTTCGGTATTACGCCCGCGATCAGTACTGACCTCCTGGTTTTCCGTATCCAACCGGATTTCGCGAACCCTGATATTGCTGTTGGAATTTTTTGAATCTCTCTTCTTCATCCTTGTCTTCCTCATCCCGCCTGAGCATATACAGTCCCTGAACAATGGCAAACATGATCAGAGTACTCAGTACTGAACTTCCTCCATAGCTTACCAAGGGCAGCGTCACCCCCGTCAGGGGGATCAATTTCATGCCGCCTCCTACCGTCAGAAATACCTGCACCGCATACGTAGTTCCAAGTCCCAGTGCTACCAGGCGATAAAACCGATTCGTCAATTTCATGGATATATTGATAAACATAATAAAACAGCTCATACAGACGAAAAGCAGGCAGATAGAAAAAATTCCGCCCAGTTCCTCCGTGATCGCTGAAAACATCATATCTTGTTCTACGTAAGGAATGGCTTCCGGAGAACCCTGATGCAGCCCGGTTCCGAACCATCCTCCCGCTCCAATAGAAAACAGAGACTGACAGATCTGGTAACCGCCCCCTGCATAATCGGCAAACGGATCTCTCCAGATCGCTATTCTTACTCTGATATGGGAGAACAGAAAATAGGCCGCCACGGAAGCTAATGCCCCTGAGATCACTCCAGCCAGCACCAAAAACGGATTTCTGGTAGCCACAAACAACATCACCAAATAGGTGACAAAAAATATCAGTGCGCTTCCCAGATCCGTAGAGATGACCAGGATCAGCACATGCACCGCCGCCAGTCCCGTGGCGATCACCACACGTTTGAAGTCTTTCCCCTCGGCCAGAAGTCCCGCCACTGCAAACACAAAAATGATCTTGACAAACTCAGAGGGCTGAAATGTAAAGAAATTGCCGATATTCAATGATAGTTTGGCACCGTTGGTGACCCGCGCCGCCACAAACACCAGCCCCAAAAGCCCTATTCCTACAAAACTGTATGCCCAGGTCATTTTCGTGATCACCAATAGTTTTCGTATGATAACCGGAATGATCAGAGCCAGTACCGTACCAACTATTACGATTTTAAACTGCTTGATGACCTGATTGTAAGAATGATCCGCTGACAAACGGGTCACCATGATAAATCCCACTGTCAGCAGCATACACATATTGTTGATCAACAGTTTCGACGCTTTCGGATACAAATTTTTAAACAGGATCAGCGTGGCTGCCAGATAAATCACCTCTGCTCCATAAAGTATTACCAGCGTCATATCCATTTTCTTTAAAAACATCACCAGAAATGCGATAAAGTGCAAGAAGAACATGGATACGTTCTGGCGGATAAAAACATATTCTTTGGCCTGCACACTGGTTCGCCGAAATACCGTATAACTCTGCAGCGTATAGATCACCATCAGTACAATCATCAGATATCTGGAGACCTGTACCACCAGATTAATCAGATTTGTCATATCGCCTCTATTCTACCCCTCTCTTAAAATGTCCACGGGTTCCCTCACCGGCAGCAGCCTCTCCTTGTGCTCCCTTCAGAAAGCATTTCGCTGCCGTCTGTGCAATCTTCTCCGTTTGCGCAGCATCCTCAAACGTAAAGCAAAGGCGGTAGGACCCAAGCTTCAGATCACGTACTTCCCTGCTCAAAGGCATCAGATCCAATGGCCGGGAATTATAAATAGTATTAGTACAAAAAGAGCAATGATTCCTCACTGGGAACTCTATATTTTTTCTGTCTCTCAGCATCAGGATACCCGGTGTTTTCCCGCAGCCGGAAGTATTCTTCACCAGGCACTGGGCTGTAACCATCAGCGACAGATATCCATAAACGATACACTCACTGCCCTCGCAGCCTCTCTCCTGAAGTTCCCGGCGATTACACTCCAGGGGCAAAGTGTCTCTGCTGATACCAAAGCTTTTTAGAACTGCTCTGGCTTCTGTGTTATAGGTATAAATACTGCTGTCCGCAATGAGTTCTTTTGCTCCGGAAAACCTTCTCAGATACCCAAGCTGTTCCATGCTCCGCATCAAAAAACCATCTGCCAATTCCAATACCGTATCCGAAAACACACGCTCAAACGAATGAATTCCCTGTTCTCTCCAGATCTGAGGCATCATCAGATACCCCTTTTTCCCGGTTTCATGCAGCATCTGCATCGCATGTCGGAATGATATCCTGGGATCCTCCGTATATGGCTCCAAAAACATACAGCAGTCCAGATAGATTCCCGAGATCAAAGGATTTCTTATCAAAACCTGGAATTGCTCAAAGGTTTCTACTGAAGCACGGATCTCAGGCTTTTGGGGTTCTGTGCCGAAGTCTGGGGGCATCACTTCACAGGACGGACCGGATTTTCTGTAATGGGAACGCAATATCTCCCATTTCAGGTGCTCCAGAGCCGTTCTGCGCAGTTCGTTCAATTTCTGCATAGGATAGAACAATCCGTCCTCCAAACAGATATCCAGCTGTTCAAAGACAAATGGTGTGTTTCCTGTTTTACATAGCTGGCGCAGGACTGTTTCCTCTTCCAGTGGTCGATTGGCTGCCAAAACTGCCATTTCCCCCTGGACAGTTACTGACACATTTTCCCACATCACTTTCAGTATAGCCGGATTTTCCTTTTTAAGAATGAATTTTCCCTTAATTTTTTCCTGTGCCTCTTTAACCAGAAAATGTTCTCTAATTTCCTGAAGCAGTTTCTCCGAGCGGACCCTTGAGAGTATCTGGTTCCTTTTTACCAGCCGGGGATCTGAACGCAGTACAAATTCTTTTCCTTTTGGAACCTGTGTATTTACGATCCATTCCTTTCCGGACTTTCCGGGGGCAGGATCAACCTCAAGAGCATCTTTTTCCCATAAACGTTCCAATGCTTTCAGCCGGACTTCCCCGCCTTTCACGTCAACCACACGTGCTGCCTGTGTTCCCCAATGATTGGGCCGCTCCATAGCCATCATCCCTTTGTCGTTATACGTCTGGTAATAGCCTTTCGAAAAACCGCCTCTGTTGTAAAGATCCATCAGTGTTCTTTCATCTTCCGGATCAATGTGGTAATTCTCCTGTCCGTATTTCTGGTAAAGATCAATATATTTCCGATAAATATGCGTCACTCCTGCCGCGTACTCCGGGCGTTTCATTCTCCCTTCGATTTTCAGCGAAGCAATACCGGTATCCACCAGATCCGGCAGCAGTATCAGCGTGGAAATATCTTTTAAACTAAGCAAATACCGCTCACGGCTGCTGCTTAGGCGCGCGCCGTTTTTGTACAGATCATAAGGCAGCCGGCAGGGCTGCGCGCAGCGTCCCCGGTTCCCGCTCCTGCCTCCGATCATGCTGCTGAGCAGACACTGACCCGAATAACAATAGCAAAGCGCTCCATGAACAAAACATTCCAGTTCAATCTCTACTTCTTTTCGAATCTTCCGGATCTCACTGAGTGTCAGTTCTCTGGATAATACAATCCGATCTGCTCCCATCACGCCAAGCAGTCTGGCGCCTTCCACTCCCGTGATGGTCATCTGCGTGCTGGCATGCAGGGAAAGATCCGGAAAATTTCTTTTGATAAACTGAAATACCCCCAGATCCTGAACCAAAACCGCGTCCAGCCCATGCTCATAGAGCGGCAGAAGGTAATGATAGAGTTCCTTTTCCAGTTCCCGTTCTTTTAACAGGGTATTTACGGTAAGATACAGTTTTCTTCCGTGAAGGTGGCAATAGTCCATGGCATCCAAAAGTTCGTTCTCACCGGGATTTTGAGCGTAAGCCCTTGCACCGAATCTGGTTCCCCCCATATATACCGCATCCGCCCCCGCATTGATTGCTGCCTTAAGCCCTTCCAGGGATCCTCCCGGCGCCAGTAGCTCTGTCATATATATACCCGCCGCACGCATAACCGCGGCTCATCCTTTCTGCTTCCATAGCAAACTCCCAGAGGCTGCTGTACCAGGCATATCCAGCATAAATATAAACAAGCTATGCAAAGCAGGAAGGTTAGTGTCCGCTGCGCATGGCGGGTAGCGAGAGCATTCTTCAGAAAACTATATTTATGCCGGAAAATACCTGGTGCAACAGCCCCTTGTACAATAAATACCTAGCGTGGCAGCCTCTGCTGTTTTAAATTCTCCAGTTGAGTTTCCAACTGCACGATACGCTTCTGGTAATCCGTTGCTTCCTCCTGTAGAGATGCCAGAGAGCGCTCGGCGGTCTCCAATTTGATCTGCTCCGAAATAAGTTCATGCTTGATCTCGTATAGTTCCTTATCTTTCTGAGACAGCTCGCTTTCCAGATTATCCGCCTGTTTTTTTGCTTTAAAGTAATCATCAGCGGTATTCAGGTTCAACAGAATAGCCTGCAGATCCGATGACAATCTGTGATATCCCTCCAGATTCTTTATTTCGGATATCTTATTGTTTAAGTACGTCGCTACCCGCTGCAGATACTCCTCGCTCTCGTAACCGCTCATGGTATAGATTTTTCCATCTATCAATACTTCTGTCCTGTTTTTGGATGACATAAAACGTCCTGCCTTTCCCTGAATTCTAATTATTATTATAATCGAAATATCATGAATTACAACCCCAGATGATGATACGCCTTTTCAGAGACCGTGCGTCCCTTGGGAGTGCGGTTAATAAATCCGTTCTTTATCAGGTATGGTTCGTACACATCCTCTATCGTTCCTGAATCCTCTCCTATAGCTGCCGCCAAGGTATCCAGACCTACGGGCCCGCCGGAAAATTTCTCGATCATGGTAGTTAGAATATTGCGGTCAATGGCATCCAGTCCATAGCGGTCTACTTCCAGAAGATCCAGTGCCACAGCAGCCACCTCTTCTGTGATTTCTCCATCATATTTTACCTGCGCGAAATCCCGGACACGCTTCAGAAAACGGTTGGCCAGTCTGGGAGTCCCTCTGGATCTTCTGGCCAGCTCCAGTGCCCCCTTTTCATCAATCTTCACCTTCAAGACATCGGCAGAGCGCATGATAATCGTCTTTAACTCCTGATCCGTATAAAACTCCAGATGGTGTACCACGCCAAATCGGTCTCTCAGCGGCGCTGTCAAAAGCCCCGCCCTTGTAGTCGCGCCCACCAGAGTAAAGCGGGGCAGATCCAGGCGGATAGAGCGGGCGGCGGCCCCTTTGCCAATCATAATATCAATGGCGAAATCTTCCATGGCAGGGTACAGCACTTCCTCCACCTGACGGTTGAGCCGATGTATCTCATCTACAAAAAGGACATCCCCCTCCTGAAGATTATTCAGCACCGCGGCCATCTCTCCCGGTTTTTCAATGGCCGGTCCGGAAGTGATTTTGATATTTACTCCCATCTCATTGGCAATAATGCATGCAAGCGTTGTTTTTCCAAGTCCGGGAGGCCCGTAAAACAGCACATGATCCAGTGTGTCTTTTCTCTGTTTTGCGGCTTCAATATAGATTTTTAACGTATTCTTTGCCTTCTCCTGACCTATATATTCTTCCAGCGACTGGGGCCGCAGATTTGGTTCCAGCCGCAGATCTTCTTCTGTTGTATCCGTTGTAATAATCCGTTTTCTCATCATTCTCTCCGGTATTTTTTATAAACTGACCATTTTGAGCGACTGCTTGAGGATGGCTTCGGTATCCATGTTCTCAGTGACCGCCACCTTTTTCACCGCTCTTAGTGCTTCAGAACTGGTGTATCCCAGGGCCACAAGGGCCTGCACTGCCTGATTTCTGTTATCTTCACTCTCACTTTGAACACCTACGGCTTTTTCCAGTTTCTTTTCGAAGGCTTCTTCCAGGCTAAGCTTATCTTTTAATTCCAAAATCAGTTTTTGTGCTGTCTTAGTTCCAATCCCGGGAGCTTTTGCAATGGTCTTTACGTCATCCGATAAAACAGCAAATCTCAGATCATCCGCTGAGAGTACAGACAATATGCCCAGCCCGGCTTTGGGTCCAATGCCGTTTACATTCAGCAGCAGTTTGTAAACTTCCAAGTCATCTTCCGACAAGAAGCCAAACAGCTGCATCGCATCTTCCCGGACACTAAGATAGGTGTGTATCACAACGCTCTCCCCTATCGGCGGCATGTCCGCAGCGTCTCTTCCGGAGATAAAAATCTGGTATCCCACCTGATTCACCTCCAAAACCAGCCGGTTCTCACTGACCGATACCACGTCACCCCTTAAAAACGTTATCATCTTTCTGTCCTCTCATTCCTGTTAATTTCCCATATGCAGCGCTTCATACCCGCCAAGCTGTCGTCTTTCTCTCCAGATCTTTGGATCCAGCATCAGCCTGTAGCCCCCTGCATTTTTTACTTCCCAGTCAAAATATGCTCTGCCTGGAGCGGCGTACCGCTCCATAATACTCATGATCGTACCACCATGAACCACCATACAGACTTCCTGCCAATTTTCCGTGCAGATCCGGTCTACCGCATATTCAAATGCTCTGCAGCATCGTTTCCGGAATGCATCAGGGGCTTCTCCCTTCGGGAAAGGCAAGGCAGCTCCACTGTCGATCCACTGCTGATACTCGAGGCAGCCGGCCAGCTCCCTGTAATTTTTGTTTTCGAATATTCCAAAATCACATTCTCGGAAATCTGTTACAATCTCCCGGTTCTCCTCCCTCAAAAATGTTCGAACCACATCTTCCATGCTCTCTTCTGTGCATTGCAGATTTTCTGCTCTGCAAAGCAGGGCTGCCGTCTCCAGGCAGCGTCTGAGGGGACTGATAAACCATGCCTGAGAACCTGCATATGCTCCAACAGGAAGTTCCCGAATCCCTTCGGGGCAGAGCGGTTCATCTGTCGTTCCGATATATCTGTTCTTCAGATTCCCCACCGTCTTTCCATGCCTGATCAGATTAATTCTTATCATCATCTTTTATGATCATTCCCACTCCACAGACGATGCGGTATACCTTGTCCGCATCTTTCGCCAACTCCGTGCAGATCCTTCCCGTCGTTTCTCTCCATGCTCTGTCAAAAGGATCACAGGGCACGATCCCGTACCCCAGCTCCCTGGCAATAATGACCGCATCCGAATTGTCGTGCTTTAATTGTCCGGCAAGCTGCGCGCAGCTGCGCCCTGCTTTTAGACACCGCCTGATATATTCTTCAAAATGATAGATGCCTCTTGCGGAAAACACCGCGTCCCATGAGCAGTCTGCGCCGTCAGCAAAATCTTCTCTCCTGTATCCGGTCAGCTCCAGCGCGTAAGAAAGTTTTCCCTGAAACGCGCCTCCTAAAATTAAGATCATACCAATATCACTCCCATAGCGATCACCAACTCGCATACCTGAAGAAAACAGCCCGCCAGATCACCGGTAATCCCGCCGAATTTATGATATGCCATACCCCGATACCAGATAAAAACCAATATCGCCAGGATCACCATAATAAATCCGCCGGAAGGATCCAGCACGACCGCAGCCACAGACGCCGCTGCCAGGTATGCCGCCATAACCGCTGACACCTTCCGATTGGCTGCGGCATCGGAAAAGGTTCTCAGCAGGCCGGTATTTTTCGCCTTTTTCAACGTGACAAGCCCCAATCCAGACAGGCTCCTGCTCATTACATACCCCAGGCCGATCAATATCAACTGACTGTCCGTCACCTCTGAAAAAACGCCGAACGCAAGGATAAAATAAGAAAAACCTGCAATAATGGCAAACGCGCCTGCGTGGCTGTCTTTTAATATCTCCAGTTTTTCCTCCATCGTTTTATAAGAACTCAGAGCGTCCGCCGTGTCCAACAGTCCATCCAGATGGATGCCCCCTGTCACCGCAACCGGTATGAGGATCAATACTGCTGTGCGAAAGTTTACGCCAAATCCGGCATATACCGCAAGATGAAACCACAGATTTTGCGCAAGACCGATCACCGCTCCTATGAGCGGAAAAAAGCAGAAGCAATATTTCATATTCTTCTCTGTCCACTGTACCCTTGGCATAGGGATCTTGGAGTACATGGAAAAAGCCACTATGAATCCCTGCAGCAATGCTCTCATTTCACCAAACCGCCTTTCACGAAAACAGGCAAGCCGCATACGATCTCCACCACTTCATCCGCATGTTTCGCCAAATACGCATTGATTTTCCCCAGATTGCTCTGAAATCGCCGCGTTTCCTCATCGTATATGATCCCGTCTGAGAAAACTTCATTCGTTACCACAACGAGATTATCACATTTTCTCCGCAATCTGTCAATTCCGGTTTTTACTTCCTCTACAGTCTGTTCTCTGCTGCCGGTTTGATCAAACATTTCATTTGCAGTCAAATTTGACATACACTCCAGCAGAACTGTAGTTTTTTCGGAAGTTTCAGGAAGTTCTAATCCTGATAGATTCAGGTGTCTCTCCACTGTCTGAAAGCCTTTCCCTCTGCGCATCTTTCGATGACGCTCCACCCTGTTTTTCCCTTCATCGTCAAAACACATCATTGTAGCAAGATAGTATCGTATTGTATCCCCGAACTCCAAAACCCGCTGTTCCGCATACTCAGATTTTCCGCTGCCGCTGCCGCCCGTCACTAAAACAAACATAATGCCCACCCTTATCTGTACCCAAAAGGGCCATTGCAAAATTTTTATACATTTTGCAACAGCCCATCTTTACTGGTTTATCGTTACTATATTTTACACTTTACATATCAAATTTTTATGATCAAAACTCAAAACTGGACATTCCCTACATTTTTCCTCACTCTGTTATTTCCATTTTTTTAAGAAAACATGATCTCCCAACTGCTTATACTCTACTGAAAAACCTAATCTCTGATAAGCCGATTTAGTCATGAAGAACAGATAGGATTTAAAATTGAGTCCTTTTCCATCTACCTCTATTGTATACTGATTTGCTTTATACTTCTGCAGAACCTCCGCGGCCGCTTTCTTGCAGCTTACGTTAATTTTGCTCTGATTTTTCAGCACCGTTGTCAAAGAACCATCGAAAGTAGGAGAAAACTGTATACTCTGATACACCACCTCTTTCAGTTTCGACGGAAAGGCAGAGCTGCGCATACGATTCGTGATGACCATACCTACCGCCACCTGACCGTAATACGGCTGATTCCCTGCCTCACAGTAAATAATTGCTGCCAAAAGAGTCTCATCACTCACTACCGGGTCTGTATAGTAGGTACTCTGCACAGATACGCTGGGCTTTTGCGTCTCATTCGTCTTAGCTTCTGTGGTACCTTTCCCTTCCGCATCAAAAGTATATTTCACACCGCTCAAAGTCTTGGTTGTGCTGGCTATCTTTTTATTATTGGAACCAAAATAATAATACGTGCCGTTAAGCAGCTGCAGACCTTTCAGGGGACGTCCATCCTCCCCCACATAGCGGTCTCCGACCCATGCGTTCTTTTCTATATATCCGGACGCGTTTATGTAATAATTGTTCACCCAGACTTTACTGCCAAGGACTCCGTTAGAGCTAAAATAATACTTCTTTCCGTCCAAGGTCACAAATACCTTGCGCATCATATATCCGGTCTTTTTGCTGAAATAATATGTTTTTCCTTTTACCTGTGCCTTTCCTTTCAGCATGGCTCCGTTGGTATCAAACCCAAAGTAATTCTTTCCGATTTTGACGATACAATTTTTATAGATCGGTCCTTTCTTTGAAGCATAGTACTTTTTTCCCTTACTTAAAATCCACTTCGACTTAAGGAGTTTTCCGTTCCTGTCCAGATAGTATGTCTTACTATCCACGGTCAGCCATCCTTTGTAAATACTGCCGTCCAGCTTATAACAATAGGTGGCGCTTCCTTTTTTTACAAAACCAACCTTCTCCTGTGCAAACCACTGACTGGTAAGCTTCTTGCCTGAATTATTATAGTAAGTATAGGTTCCAATAGAATTCTGAACCCAGGATGCATCTGCTTTCACCGGTCGAACCATAAGGATGGCCAGCAATAATAAAATCGCTGCAAAACCTGACCTCTTACTCATTGTATCTCCTCCATGTATTTGTCATGAAAAACATATCACTTCAAATGTTACATTTCTGTTAAATACATTTAACATTATAGGGCAAATAATAGAGTTTGTCAAACAAAATATCAAGTTTGCAGCGGTAAATGCTTAACAAAATTAAATGGGCAAATCGTAATTTTTTGGTCTCAATGCACAATTTGGACCCGCCATCCTCTTTATATAATGATGCAGATGAGCCCTCCGCTGGATTCGTTTACGATACGTTTCATAGTATCCTGCAGTTTTTTCTGACTCTCCTCTCCGATCATGGACAGCTTGTTATTGATGCCATCCGTCACTAACTGTTCCACCGACTTTCCGAATATATTGGTTTTCCAGATGCCTTCCTCCTGGCCTTTGGAATCATCAATATATTTAATCAGATCCTGCGCCTGGGTCTCGCTGCCCACAATCGGTGCAATTTCCGTCTCAATATCCGCTCGAATAAGATGAATCGATGGGCTGGCCGCTTTGATCTTGACCCCGAATTTGCTCCCCTGTTTAATGATTTCCGGTTCTTCCAGGGCGATTTCCTCCTGGCGGGGCTTAATAATACCGTATCCGGTAAGCCGCACAGAGCGGATGGCATCCTCCACATTTTCATACTCCCTTCGGTTAGCGGAAAGTTCTTTCAATATGGAAATCAATTGATACTCTCCAGCTATTTCCAATCCGGCAATCTCACTCAAAATGTCATAATAATAACTATCATCCGGTTCTAAAGTGATCTCTGCCAGCCCCTGTGCCAGATTCACCTGATCCAGCTTCACTTTTCGTATAAAAGGTTTATTCATATTCAGTTGGTCTTGAGTAATATCCTTCACAGACTGTACCCCTTCCATGATCTTATGGACTTCCTCTAACAGTTCCTGTTTCATCCAGTGTTCATTACTCAGCATTTCCATCCACTTTGGTACAAAAAATTCCAGACGTACAACGGGAAATTCATATAGCAGCTTCTCAAAAATACGCTGAATGTCCTCTTTGCGAAGCTGCTCACAGTTTACTGCCATACAGGCGGCATGATAATTGTTTTCTATGAAGGACACCACCTGCTCCGCCTCATCCCCAAAAGGTTTTTCGGAATTCACCAGTACAAGAAATGGTTTCCCGATTCTTTGCAATTCCTGTATCGCCTTCTTTTCTGCCTGCAGAAAGCTTTCCCTTGACAGATCCCCAAAACTTCCATCCCCTGTCATGACGATGCCCACCGTTGCGTGTTCCCGGATCACTTTATCCGTTCCTATGGAAGCCGCTTCGGTAAAGGGAATCTCATTTTTATCCCAGGGAGTTTTTACCATACGGACATCACCGTTCTCTCCGGAATACCCATCCGCTCCCTCTACCACATATCCCACACAGTCCACCATACGAAGGTTAACAGTGACTCCTTCCCCCAGATTGATGGCTGCTGCCTTTCTTGGAACAAATTTGGGTTCTACCGTGGTGATAGTCCTTCCGATACCGCTGGTTGGCAGTTCGTCTCTCATCATCTCCAGCTCATGACCGCTCTGCTGCGGAAGCACCATCAATTCCATAAATTTGCGGATAAATGTGGACTTTCCCGTCCTGACTGGTCCAACTACCCCTATGTAAACCTCGCCGCCGGTTCGGGCTTGTATATCTTTGTACAACTGAAACTCCTGCATATAAATACCCCACTTCACTCTGATTGCCGGTTATTGCTACAATATATGTGCAAAGGAGTTTTATTATACCAAAAACGCAGCTTATGCATTGCGGTCTGCATAAACTGCGTACTTTGTTTCAACCCTGTACTTGCGGAATACAGAATTGTCAAACTATTATTCCAACGAATATCCAATACATTCCCCCATGTGCACTTCTGTCTCGCACTCACGGGAAGTATTCTCAAGCAGGTCTTCACGTATCTGAATACGGTCTCTTTGTATCAGCAGAATAACCGTAGATCCTCCAAACTCAAATCTTCCTTTCTCCTGCCCTCTTTCCACACAACCTCGCTGGTGATAATTGCAGATACGTCCCACCATCAAAGCCCCCACTTCCATCTGAAGGATTGTGCCGAACCTGCTGCTTTTGATCAGTGTAAATTCCCGGGCATTCTCTTTAAAAACCTCTGCTGTCTCAACAGCAATGGGATTTACAGTGTGCAGCACGCCCGGAATAAAATAATTATCAGACTTTTCACCGCTCACAGGATAGAGATAACGGTGATAATCCGACACGCAGAGCCGAAAGATGATCGCATATCCTCCCTGATAGCGCATTGCCAGCTGTCTGTTTTTCAACAGAGAAGTTACCGTATAGCAAGTTTGCTTTACCACAAACGAAGTGTCCTTATCCAAGGGATATACCGTTACCTTTCCGTCGCAGGGCGAGGGCAGATGTGTTTTATCCATATCCACCGGACGCATCCCCGTAAGCAGTTCCCGTGTGAAGAAATCATTATAAGAAGAAAACTCAGAAGGTTTTTTCCGGCGATAAGGAGCCATATCCAGATGGCAGCTCCTGATAAATGGCCCGATCAGCCATTTGGATGCCCTTGTATCCAGATACGCGCCGACTCTTCTTGAAATACCCGGGTGTACCAGACAATTTACCAGCCGTCTTCCCATTTTTGTGGTATACAACACAGAAAGAAGGCGGTCTTGTGTCCCCTGCTCCTCATGAATTTCACCGCAATGATCAACATATCTCATAAACAGCTTCCTCATTTCAATTAATACAATTTGAGCAGCTTTCCAATGATCACCAGAGCTGCCACAATGATAACTCCTATCATCTTATTATCCGGCTTTTTCACCCGAATATTGCTCACATTCAGCAGCGCAACGGTCAGCATAACGGCGATCAGCACCCTCTGATATGCTACTATTCCCATATACGGCCGAAGCAGATACACTACCGGAAAAATAATGGCTATTGCTGTCACCGGCAATCCCTGATACTCCTTGCGGGCTTCCTTCGTCTCTCTCTGGCGTTTTTCTTCCATCACATTAAAATAGCCCAGACGGATCACTCCCGCCAGCACAAACAGGCACATAGCCGTAGTACCCCAGAAACCTCGCAGTCCCAGGCTGTATCCAAGAAAAGCCGGATACACGCAAAAACAAACCAGATCGCACAGAGAATCAATCTGAATTCCAAATTTTTTTTGATCCTCCGTACGGTTTTTCTTTGACCTGGCCACACGCCCATCCAGCATGTCACAAATACCGGAAATGACCAGGCAGGTAATAGCAATACCATAATGTTCAATGCCTTTCAAAGCTTCCAGTGACTTCATCATTCCGATCAGAGAACTGAACAGCCCGATATAGGTCAGTATCACTGTATAATCATAAAATCCCAAGAACAAACTGTTTTTTTCCCCATTGTTTCGTTTCTCTGGCTCCATCCTCATACCTCTTCTCCGCTGCCCACATACAGCCCAAGTCTTTTGTTCAGTTTTTCAAATCCATTCATAATCCCAATATAAATACGGGAATGACACGCAATCCAGAAACAGCATTCCGCAATCACCACCGCAGCAATGACATCCACCAGATAATGCTGTTTTGTAGTCTGTGTGGACGCAAACACCGCCAATGCCATCACGCAGGAAAAAATCCGGTACCATAGCGGGATCTGCTTTTTTCCCCGAATTCCAATATAGCAGAACCAACTCACCAGACAGTGGATCGAGGGGAACAGGTTCGCTGCCTCATCTACATTCCATAAGAAGCACATTGCGGGATTGAAAATCGAGTGCGCCGGAAGTTCCGGCCGGATATTCGTTGTGGGCAAGAACAGAAAAAAGATTCCGCATATTACCCTGGACATCATATCAGCCGTAATAAATTTATAAAAATGTACCTTTCCCAGATGCCCCATCATTATGTAATTGACTCCCCAAAAAAGGTAACAGCCAAAATAAATAATGATCGTCCAAGGCAGAATGGGCACCATACGATCTAAATCTGTGGTAAGGTCATAGTGATAATGACCGGATGTAATCGCCATTGCCCCCCAGTAAACCAGATCATTGAATAAGAACACTGTCAAAAGCGGGATGATGGAATACAGCCGGATTTTCGGATCTACATACTTTTTCAAAGATTCCATTTTTCCGCTCCTTTAGAGATTGGCATTTACCAGCCTTGGCTGATAGCCCCGCTCTTTCAGCGCTTCAACGATCCTCTTCTTGTGTTCCGTACCAAAGGATTCCAGTGTAATCCGAAGTTCCACCGCTGCATTGCGGTTTGTACTCACAAACTGATTATGATCCAGTTTAATGACATTTCCCTGTTCTTCCGCGATGACAGATGCCACCCGCACCAATTCACCCGGCTTATCCGGAAGCAATACGGATACCGTAAAGATACGGTCTCTCTGAATCAGGCCATGCTGTACCACGGAAGCCATGGTGATAACATCCATGTTGCCGCCGCTCAAAACAGACACAACTTTTTTCCCTTTTACATCCAGATGTTTCAAAGCTGCCACTGTGAGCAGTCCGGAATTTTCCACCACCATCTTGTGATTTTCCACCATATCAAGGAATGCCACGATCAGTTCATCGTCCTCGACTGTGATAATATCATCCAGATTCTCCTGCAAATAGGGAAAGATATGCTCTCCCGGTTTCTTCACTGCAGTGCCGTCCGCAATGGTATTGACGCCAGGCAGCGTCACCACCTCACCAGCCTCCATGGAGGCTTTCAGGCAGGCAGCTCCTGCTGGTTCAACCGCAATCACTTTAATTTTGGGATTCAGAAGTTTTGCCAGGGTGGAGATACCCGTGGCAAGACCACCGCCTCCTACCGGAACCAGAATATAGTCTACCAGCGGAAGTTCTTTGAAAATCTCCATGGCAATTGTTCCCTGCCCGGTAGCTACCACCGGATCGTCAAAAGGATGAATAAACGTATACCCGTTTTCCTCTGCCAGTTTCAAGGCATGCTCACATGCTTCGTCATACACGTCTCCGTACAGAACAA
The DNA here is from genome assembly GCA_902802515.1 of uncultured Lachnospiraceae bacterium. Taxonomy (GTDB): domain Bacteria; phylum Bacillota; class Clostridia; order Lachnospirales; family Lachnospiraceae; genus Merdiplasma. Next base: position 59,854 of record CADCMM010000008.1, on the reverse strand, counting down.
CTTCTGCGCCGTAGCTCTTGGTGCGGTTTACCTTCATCAAGGGCGTGGTGGTGGGCATTACAATAACCGCCTTACAGCCGTATGCCTTTGCCGCGTAAGCAACTCCCTGGGCATGATTTCCCGCCGACGCAGTGATCAACCCCTTCTGACGCTCTTCTTCGCTCAAAGTACTTATCTTATAGTAGGCTCCCCGGATCTTGTAAGCTCCTGTCACCTGCATGTTTTCCGGTTTTAGATAAATCCGGTTTCCAGTCTGTGCGCTGAAATGTTCACTGTAGATCAGTTTTGTCTCCTGAATTACTTTTCGCACCAGGTCGGAAGCCTCCTCAAACGCTTCTAATGTCAGCATCTTTCATCGCTCCGTTTCTTAAATTTTATTAGTAAGTATTATTCAGCCGGTAAACCGAAAATACAGCTCGTATTAAGCAAGCTTACACCAGCTATATTTTCAGTCTGCTTGTTGATCAAATAACGCATTCACAAATTCATCAGCATCAAACTTTTGCAGATCATCGATGGTCTCGCCTACTCCGATGTATTTCACCGGTATACCCAGTTCCGAGTGGATGGCCACCGCAATCCCCCCCTTAGCTGTGCCGTCCAGCTTTGTCAGGATGATGCCTGTGATATCCGCCACTTCCTCGAATTCCCTGGCCTGGGAGAGCGCATTCTGCCCTGTGGTACCATCCAGTACCACCAATGTTTCTTTATAAGCTTCCGGGTATTCCCGCTCAATTATTCGATTGATCTTACCCAGCTCATTCATCAGATTTTTCTTATTATGAAGCCGACCGGCTGTATCACACAGGAGCACGTCCGCATTTCTGGCTTTTGCAGCGGCTATAGCGTCATAAACCACGGAACCCGGATCAGAGCCCTCCTGGCCGCCAATAATGTCCACATCCGCCCGTTTTGCCCACTCAATCAGCTGTTCACCTGCTGCTGCGCGAAAGGTATCTGCTGCCGCCAGCACTACCTTCTTCCCCTGGTCTTTCAGCTTTCCGGCCAACTTACCAACACTGGTAGTCTTCCCAACACCATTGACGCCGATCACCAGAACCACAGATTTGCGTTTTTCAAATTCATAAGCAGTTTCTCCCACATTCATCTCGTCCTTGATGCTCTGGATGAGGAGTTTTTTACACTCAGTGGGTTCCTTGATGTTCTGTTCTTTTACCTTCCGCTTCAGATCCTCTATAATAGAAGTAGTGGCGTTAATGCCAATATCACCCATCACCAGAATCTCTTCAATCTCTTCATAGAAGTCATCGTCAATACTGGAAAAACCGTTAAATATCGAATCAATGCCGGAAACGATATTGTCCCTTGTCTTCGTCAGACCGGACACTAACCGCTTAAAAAAGCCTTTCTTTTCTTCCATATATCGCTCCTCCTTTCTGTTGAACATCATGCTTTGCGCAGGCAATCATATATTTCACTTATCCAGTTCTTCTTCTATCAGATTCACCGATACCAGCGCGGACACTCCTTTTTCCTGCATGGTGATGCCATACAGACGATCCGCCGCTGCCATCGTTCCTCTTCTATGAGTAATAATAATGAATTGTGTGTACTTTGTCAACTTACCAAGGTATCCGGCATAGCGTTCCACATTATTCTCATCCAGCGCCGCTTCAATTTCATCTAACAAACAAAATGGGGATGGCTTAAGATTCTGAATCGCAAACAGCAGCGCTATAGCAGTCAGGGATTTCTCTCCTCCGGAAAGCTGCATCATATTTTGCAGCTTCTTTCCGGGAGGCTGCGCAATGATCCGGATACCGGCTTCCAGAACATCTTCATCTTCTACCAGTTCCAGTGTACCTTTACCTCCGCCAAACAGCTCTTTAAATGCCTTATCAAACTCGGTCTGTATCTTCACAAACTGTTCTTTAAACTGTGTTCGCATTCCCTCATCCAATTCGGCAATGATCTTTTGAAGAGCTGCTTCTGCTTTGATCAGATCTTCATGCTGTGTGGAAAGGAAGCTGTGACGCTCCGACAGTTCCTTAAAATCTTCAATAGCATTAACATTGACATTTCCCAGCGACTTAATCTCATTCTTCAGCGCGGCGATACTCTTTCGAAGCTGCGCAGCGTTTCCCAGATCCTCCCGTTTCAGTTTCAGGGCCATGTTGTAGGTAAGTTCATACTCCTCCCACATATAGGAAATCCTAGTCTCCATGGTTTCTTCCTGTTTTTCTTTCTGGCTGTTTAAACGGAAGCATTCTTTATCCAGACGCGCTCTCTGCTCGGAAAGTTCTTCCCGTCTCTGGAAAAAGGATTTCTGTATCTTATTCGTTTGCTCTTTTTGAATATTTAATTCTTCCACTTCGGACCGGAGCTGCTCTTCTTTTTCTCCAGCCTCCTTAATGGCGGTCTCAATTTCGTTAATTTCTACGGTTTTTTGTTTAACCTGCGCTGCCGCGTAATCAATGCTGCCAAGAAGCGTTTCCTTTTCTTCTTTCAGAGCAGTAATTTCTCCGGTGATACGCTCCACGCTGTGTTGTTCGAAGGCTTGCTCCTGCTCAATAGCTGCCAGATCCAGACGTATCTGCTCAGAATACTGTCCTGCCGCCCTTTCCTCTTCACGGATCAGTTCCAGTTCCTGCTGCCAATGCAGCACCTGGGTTTCCAGTTCTTTTTCCTGTTTTTCCGAATCTTCCAGTTCCTGTCTAATGCGGATACTATCAGCGTCAATTTCTTTCTGCTGTCCCTCGATCTCCTGATTCTCTCTTCGGATCTGCTGATATCCGCTGACGGTCTGATTCTTCTGATTTTCCGTTTCTTTCAGCTTCATCCCTGCGGTATTTTGCTCCAGATATTTTTCCTGAAGCTGATCACGCAGTCCAACCAGAATGTCCCTGAGCTGGTTCCTTCTCGTCCTGCACGCATCAATAGAGTTTCGCAGTTCTTCCAGCTGCGCCTTCTTGGCTTTCACCTGTTCCTGCAATTCTTCCATCTCACGTCTGCGCCCCAGCAGATTACTGGTGTTTCTGAATGCGCCGCCGGTCATGGAGCCGCCGGGACTAAGAGACTCGCCCTCCAACGTAACAATGCGAAGAGAATAATGATACTTTCTGGCCACAGCTACAGCATGGTCAATGTGATCCATTACAATAGTGCGTCCCAGCAGATAGTCTGCCAATTTTCTGTATTTGTTATCCGTGGTAACCAGAGTGCTGGCAAGGCCGATAACACCATTTTCTTTCAGCGCGTTTTCCTGAGAAAATCCGCCTTTTCCACTCATGGCAGTCAGAGGAAGAAATGTGGCCCGTCCGAAGCGGTTCTGCTTCAGGTAAGTGATCATACGCTTTGCGGTCTCTTCATCTTCCGTAACAATGTTCTGAATATTTCCGCCCAGCGCAGTCTCCACAGCAACCTCATATTTCTTCTCCGTCTTGATCAGATCGGCGACTACACCGTGAATACCTTTTTCTTTTTCTCTCTGTTCCATCACACGGCGGATACTGTTGCCGTAGCCATCATACCGTTCCGTAATATTGCGCAGAGACTCCAGCCTGGAAGCTTCTCTGTGATATTCTACCTGTTTACTTTCAAATTGCTGATTTGCCAGAGACAGTTTTTCCTGAATTTCTCCCAGTTCCTGGCCTGCCTGGCTGCTTCTTTCGTTCAGTTCGGCAATCTGAGCACTGACTCGCTCATAATCTGCTCTCAGACTCCCCAGCACGTTGTTCTGGTCACTTTCTTCACTCTTGAGCTTCAACACCTGCTGATTCAGCTGAGATCTGCGGATGTTCATCTGTTCCAGCATCGTATCATACCGTTGCTGCTTTGCCTTGATGGTAGAACGCGCCTCAAGCAATCGGATGATCTCGTTCTTTCCGTTTTCTATTGCTTCATTACAGGCATCCATCCGACGCTGGACTTCCTGATAGGCAGATTCAGCCTGACTCTTCTTTTCCTGCGCTTCCCTCCCGCGCTTCAAAAGCTGCTGCCTCTTTTCCTGAGACTGATGTTCCTCCTTCTCCCTGTCCGCTATATCTTTCTCCAGATTAGTCACTCTTCCCTGCAGATGCACATCGCTCTGTCTTGCTGTATTGATCTGCTCTTTAAGCAGTGCGATCTGGCCTTCCATCTGCTGTGCGTTCAACCGCTTCTGGGTAATCTGTTCCTGTTTCTCCTGGAGCTGCCCGCTCAGCATCTCCAGTTCACGCTCCAGAACATCATACTCCTCCCTGGCCTTTTCATACTCATTTTTTGTGTTTTCCAGATCATCCTCTGCAATTTTCAGTTTTTCCTGGATATCCGTCAAATTTTTCTTAATACTATCAAACTCGATCAGGAACATATTGACATCATAAGCCTTCAGTTCCTCTTTTTTCTTTAAATAGATTTTGGCGGTCTCCGCCTGACGTTCCAGCGGACCGATCTGCCGGGTGAGCTCCGCCAGGATATCATTAACGCGAACCAGATTCTGTTGTTCACTCTCCAGCTTTTTCTGCGCGGTCAGTTTTCTTCTCTTATACTTTACGATGCCTGCAGCCTCGTCAAAGAGTTCCCTGCGTTCTTCCGGTTTACCATTCAGTATTCTCTCAATCTGGCCTTGTCCGATGATAGAATATCCTTCTTTTCCAATGCCGGTATCATAAAACAGTTCGTTAACGTCTTTTAATCGACAGGCAACTCCGTTGATCAGATACTCACTCTCCCCCGAGCGATAAAGTCTTCTGGCGACAGTAACTTCATCATACGATATGGGCAGCTGATGGTCGGAATTGTCCAAAGTGATGGCTACATATGCGGAACCCAGTGGTTTACGGTTTTCTGTACCCGCAAAAATTATATCCTGCATGCTCCCGCCTCGCAGCTGTTTCACTCTCTGTTCCCCCAGCACCCAGCGTACCGCATCGGCCACGTTGCTCTTTCCGCTTCCATTCGGTCCCACAATTCCCGTAATTCCATTATGGAACTGAAATACAATCTTATTTGCGAAGGATTTAAAGCCCTGTACTTCAATGCTTTTTAAATACATTTACTCTTTCCCTTTCAATGCGATGATAGCTCGGTATGCAGCTTCCTGTTCTGCTGCCTTTTTGGTACTTCCTATCCCTTTTCCTTCCGTTTTACCACCAAGTTTCACCTCAACGATAAATCGCTTTGCATGATCCGGTCCCTCTTCGCCTACCAGATCATATCTGATCTCTTCGTCCCGGTATTCTCCCTGTACAATCTCCTGTAGGATCGTTTTGCTATCATAAAAGAGTTTCTTATGTTCAATATCTGTAAGAATAAATTTTTTCACAAACTCTTTTGCATTAGCAAAACCACCATCCAGGTAAATGGCTCCGATCAAAGCTTCCATAGCATCAGATACAATCGAGTTTCTCTCACGGCCGCCGGTATGTTCCTCGCCCTTCCCCAGCAGCAGGCATTCCTGAAGTTTAATCTCCCGGGCGCAAAGAGCCAACGTTGGTTCACACACAATGCTTGCGCGGAGTTTCGTCATATCACCTTCCGGCATATCCGGATATTCCAGATAGATGAATTCACTGCTGGCAAGTTCCAGAACAGCATCTCCCAAAAATTCCAGCCGTTCATTGTCTTTCCGATGCTCCTGCTTGTGCTCATTCGCGTAGGAACTATGGCTCAACGCCTGCCACAGCAAATTCACGTTTTCAAAATGATATTCGATCCGCTCCTGCAACTGTTTCATCTTTTCTTCTGTCATTTTCCACCTCCCATAGTCGTGCAGGGGGCCCATCTCCCTCTTGCTCGACGCGCGGGCCGTGTTCAGCGTTAGCTGAAAATTTCACTGCACGGCCCTGCGCATATAAAACGGGTTCCATATTCGGTCTTACCCACCGGCTATGGAACCTTTCTCCATTCTGCACATCCTAGATATTGTCAGCCAATGGCGCTTTTAATCGCCTCTGCGGCGTCACCGACTGTAACGATTTTCTCAGCTTCTTCGGTCGGTATCTCAATATCAAACTCCTCTTCAATGCCCATAATAATTTGAAATACATCCAAAGAATCTGCTCCCAGGTCATCAACAAATGTAGTATCCGGTGTGATCTCGTCCACATCTACATTCAAGACCTCCGCAATAATTTGCTGTAGTTTTTCAAATTCCATAATTTCCTCTCCTTATTTTTCATTTTTAGCAGCGATATGCTCTTTTATTTTCTCATTTATCTTCTGTTCCTTAAACAAGGCACATTGAATAATGGAATTTTCCACCTCGATCGCCTTCGCACTGCCGTGAGTTTTCACTACCAGACCTTTTAACCCCAGCAGCGGGGCGCCGCCGTATTTTGCGGCATCAAATGCCTTTAATGCTTTTTTCAAAGCCGGTTTTACCAAAAGAGCTCCTATTTTGCTTCTAAGGGAACTCATCATTCCCTGCTTCACCACATCCAGCAGCGTAGCTGCCGTTCCCTCGTACATCTTTAAAATCACATTTCCTGTAAATGCCTCGCAGACCACCACGTCGCAGACACCTGCAGGAATATCTCTGGCTTCCACGCTGCCAATAAAATTCAATTCGGCACACCCTTTTAATAACGGAAATGTCTCTTTCACCAACGCGTTTCCTTTTTCTTCTTCGGCTCCGATATTTACAATACCTACGGTGGGATTTTTCTTGCCGATCACACGCTCCATATAAATGGAACCCATTCTGGCGAACTGTACCAAATGAGAAGATCTGGCATCCACATTCGCCCCGCAGTCCAGAAGAAGCGTCACACCTGTTTTGGTAGGTATTATAGAAGCCAGAGGCGGTCTTTCAATCCCTCGGATGCGGCCGACGATCACCTGGCCTCCCACCAGCACCGCGCCGGAACTGCCGGCGGATACAAAGGCGTCTGCCTCCTGGCGTTTCACCATATTCATACCCACCACGATAGAGGAATCCTTCTTGCCCCGAATAGCGGCCACCGGAGGCTCTGCTGTCGCAATCACTTCAGAAGCATGTACCACCTCGATCTGTCCGGCAGGATAGGAATACTGTTTCAATTCGCTCTCCACCGCATCCCGGATACCGATCAGCACGACCTGAATATCCTGACGGCGGTTCACGGCATTTACTGCGCCCTTGATGATTTCTGAGGGAGCATTATCTCCGCCCATGGCATCCAGTGCCACACGAATTTTTTCACTCATTCTCCTACCTCCTCATGCCTATATCATAATATACTAAACATCATTCTAAAAAGCAACCAAAAAATGGCTGCTACAGAATCTTTTGTTCCGCAGCAGCCAATTTCATGCTACTCTATTACTCACCCATAGCAATGATTTCTTTTTTGTTGTAACTTCCACAAGCCTTGCACACCCTGTGAGGCATCATTAAAGCGCCGCACTTGCTGCATTTCACCAGATTCGGAGCAGACATTTTCCAGTTTGCTCTTCTGCTGTCTCTTCTGGCTTTGGAATGTTTATTTTTGGGACAGATCGACATGGTTTACACCTCCTTAAAATTACTGAAGATATCACGGATTTTCGCCATCCTGGGATCTAAATCTGTGCGGTCACAGCTGCAAGTCCCTCGGTTTAAACTCTGACCGCAGATCTTGCACAATCCCTTGCAGTCTTCCTTACAAAGAACTCGGGATGGCCAGTTTTGCAGTGCTTCACCATAGACAAGCTTATCCACATCCAGGTTATATCCATTTAAAAAAGCACTTTCATCTAATGCATTCAGGCGTTCCTCCTGGGAAAGCTTCATGTCCGCTTCCTGATCAAACTCCACAGGCAACAGAGTTTCCACATTCTCCAGACAGCGCGCACATGGAATAATCACTTTCAAAACAATACTTCCCTGCAGACGCAGAACCTTATTCCCGGTATTCTCTATCACAAGAGAGAGCGGGGACGCGTCCGCGATGGGGTAACTCCCAAAAGGAAAATCAAATTGTTTCAAAGTTATCTCTTCCTGCCGCCTGACGACTTTTCCCTCATTTAAAATGACTTCTGTCAGGTTCAACAATGCGCACTCCTCCTAACACACTTATTTCATTATAAGTGCTGCGCGTGGGTTTGTCAAGTATTTCTTATTGCTAATTCATGAACGCAGCAGCATGAAACTCATTCTTCATTATTTTACCAGTTCTACTGTTTCGCGGCAGATCGCAAGCTCCTCGTTGGTGGGGATAACTGCCACTTTCACCTTGGAATCCGGCGTAGAAAGGATAAAGTTCTCTCCGCGTTTTTTGTTCTGCTCCGGGTCGATGGCGATGCCAAGGTATCCCAGATAACTAAGAACTTTCTCTCTAACAATCCCCGCATTCTCTCCTATACCGCCGGTAAATGCGATAGCATCCACGCCATTCATTGCGGTCACATAGGAACCGATGTATTTTGCTACACGATAGCTAAATGCGTCGATAGCAAGGCCGGCAGCTTCATTTCCGTCGTTCATCGCGTCTTCCAGGTCGCGGAAATCGCTGGACAGATTATTGGAAAGGGCATATACACCAGACTCTTTATTCAGGATTCGAACCATTTCCTTTACATCAAAATTCTCTTTTTTGCACACAAATTCCAGAACCGCCGGATCCAGATCACCGGAACGGGTACCCATGATCAAACCTTCCAATGGAGTAAGACCCATGGAAGTATCCACACACTTACTATTCTCTACTGCACTAATGGATGCGCCGTTGCCAAGATGCGCAACGATGACCTTAGAATTATCTTTGTCCAGCCCCAGATATTTGATAGTCTCTTTAGATACGAAGCTGTGGGATGTTCCGTGGAAGCCGTACTTACGCACCGCATAGTCCTCATAAAACTTTGTGGGAATCGCATATCTGTATGCTTTCGCCGGCATAGTCTGATGGAATGCGGTATCAAACACAGCCACATTCGGTTTGCCCGGCATCAGTTCCATGCAGGCGCGGATACCCATCAGGTTCGCCGGATTGTGCAGCGGTCCAAGGTCACAGCACTCATCGATCACAGCGATCACCTCGTCGTCGATCACCCGGGATTCCGTAATCTTGGAACCACCGTGCAGAACGCGATGACCAATAGCCTCTACCTCATCCAGGCTCTTTAATACACCTGTCTTCGGGTTTACCAGGGCATCCAGTACCATACGGATCGCTTCCGTATGTGTTGGCATAGGAGCCTCGGTAATTTCCTTCTCACCGCCGGCCGGCTGATAAACCAGTCTTCCGTCGATACCAATGCGCTCGCAAAGGCCTTTTGCCGATACTTCTTCCGTATCGGAGTTGATCACCTGATATTTCAGGGAGGAACTTCCGCAATTTACAACTAAAACATTCATGGGTCTTCTACCTCCAATTATTAATTTCTATTTCTGGCCTTTTGTGGCGCATAAGGAGCGCGCCGCAAAATCCGCCTTCCGGCGGATACGCCCCTTACGGGCCTAGGCAAATACGAAATAGAAACGCCTGATGCGTTTCTATTTCTGAGCCTGAACAGCAGTCATCGCTACGACGCCGACGATGTCATCCGCAAAGCACCCTCTGGACAGATCATTTACCGGCATGGAAAGTCCCTGCAGGACCGGTCCATACGCGTTCGCTTTCGCCAGTCTCTGGACCAGTTTGTAACCGATGTTTCCTGCCTCAAGGCTTGGGAATACCAGAGTATTGGCATGTCCGGCCACTTTGCTGCCCGGAGCCTTCAGCTCTGCCACACTGGGAACAAGAGCAGCATCCAGCTGCAGTTCACCGTCCAGCGCGATTTCCGGATATTTTTCTTTGGCGATCTTGACTGCCTCCTGCACTTTTGTTACATTATCATGCTTTGCACTGCCCATGGTTGAGAAAGAAAGCAGCGCAACCTTAGGCTCCGCACCCACAAAGCTTGAGAAAGACTCCGCGGAGAGCGCCGCCACTTCCGCCATCTGCTCCGCATTCACTTCCGGCATAACCGCGCAGTCCGCGAATACAAACAATCCGTTCTCACCAAACTCACAGTTGGGAACCTCCATCAGGAAAAAGCCGGAAACACTGCTGATGCCCGGTTTTGTCTTTAAAAGCTGCAGGGCCGGACGGATCGTATTACCGGTAGAATGGCATGCGCCGGACACTACACCGTCCGCATCGCCGCACTTGCACATCAGGCAGGCATAATACATATAATCTTTCTCCATCTGTTCCTGAGCCTGCTCCGGGGTAACTCCCTTTTTCGCCCGCAGTTCTACAAATTTGTCAATATATTTCTGCTTATTCGGATCGTTGAACGGATCTACGATAGTAGCTCCGGAAATATCATATCCCTCTCCGTATTCCTTGATTTCTTCCGGAGTACCGATGATCACAATATTCGCGATCTCCTCCTTCAAAATTTTCTCTGCTGCGTCATAGGTTCTCTTGTCCATGGACTCCGGCAGAACGATCGTCTTTTTGTCTGCTTTCGCCTTTGCTTTGATCTCATCAATAAATCCCATGATGAATGAACTCCTTTCGTAAATGATAAACATAATGTATGAGATAATCGGCAAACAGCCTGCCGATTGGCACTGTTTTGATTATAAACTATTTTCTGTACCCGTACAAGCCAAAAATTTCCATATCTCCATTAATTATTATTATCTATTCAGTACCTTCCTGGAAACGATGCAAATATCTTAAGATAATGTATCTTCTATCAGATCCGTTCCGTCTGCCGCCGAAGTGGCCAGCTTATCGCATCGCTCGTTCTGGGGATGGCCGTCATGTCCTTTGACCCAGATAAACTCTACCTGGTGAGGCGCCATCGCCGCCAGCAACCGCTTCCAGAGTTCCACGTTTTTTACCGGTTCATTCTTCCCCCTCTTCCAGCCTTTTTTCAGCCAGCTGTCAATCCAATGCTGGTTAAATGCATCCACCAGATATTTGGAATCAGAATAAAGCTGCACCTGACACGGCTTTGTCAGTGCCTCCAACCCTACGATTGCCGCCATCAATTCCATGCGATTGTTTGTGGTTTTTACGTATCCCTGACTGTACTCCCGGGTGTGCAGCTGCCCTTTCGTATCCACATATTCTAAAATTGTTCCGTATCCTCCCGGTCCATCCGGATTCCCTCTGGCCGCGCCGTCTGTAAATATTTTTACCAACATGTTCTGCCACTCCTTCGATACTGTTTTTTCGTTATTATTTTTAACCGATCAGTTTACTGTCTTCCATTCGCCGGTAGTCAGGAAATCTGCCGCCGCATCCTCTGCCGCCTGTATCACTTCCCTGTCATACCCCATGACCGACAGCAGTTTTATCGCGTTGCGGCTGACCGCCCGGCCGGGATACAGATGATAATCAAACACTACATCATTATCCCGCACTTCCTCCTGGAAATGGTAATTGTCATAATAATGCTCCAGTATGTGGGTGAGTTCTATGTCATGGGTAGCCGCAAAACAAAGCACGCTTTTATCCGTCATATATTTTAATACCTGCGAGGAAGCTGCCACGCGCTCCACCGTGTTAGTTCCCCGCAGTACTTCATCCACAAAGCACAGCACCGGAGTCGGATTCCCCATGGCGTCTAAAATACGTTTCAGGGATTTTATCTCGACAATGTAATAGCTCTCCCGCCCCTCCAGATCATCCTGCAGAGCCATGGATGAAAAGACTCTGAAATAGCTGCTCTCCCAATGATCCGCAAGAGACGTATGAACCGTCTGGGCCAGAATGGCATTGATCGCCACGGTCTTTAAAAATGTGGATTTTCCGGAAGCATTGGAACCTGTCAGCAGCACGCCCCGCTGGGCGCAGACACTGTTTTTCACCGGTTCCCGGATCAGCGGATGATACAGTTCTCTGGCAGACAGCTTCGGAGTCTCCCCCTTTATCAGCTGTGGCACACACCATTCCTTCATGCACTGCCGAAAAGAAGCAATGGCGATGGCGCTCTCAATCTTGCCCATCTCCTCCACCAGAATCTCAAACTCCCCGATATGCTGTTTTATCTCTTTTACTATGGTTGAAAACTGGATCAGATCAATGTGAAAACAGACGTTCAGGTACATCAGCAATCCTTTCAGAATATTGTCATCTGTAACAGAACCTGCCATCAGGAAAAACGTGTTTCGTTTAAATTTTCCAAATGCTTTCGCCGCTTTCACCGTCCGCTGCTGATACTCCCTGATCTCGGGTGCGTCCAGTTTCCCCATGTTCTGGGCGCACTGCAGCGTCCTCAGCAGATAGCCGCAGGAGATAATATATTTTTCAACAGGTCTCTTGTACTTATAGTAATCCCGCATCGTTATAAACATGGCGAGGATCAAAAACAAAATTCCCGGTGAGGGGATCAGCAGCAGCACGATAATGGAAAGGGCGAACAGCCCTGCCATCAGGAAATGATGCCAGTTGCTGACAGTGACTGCCTCCGCCAGGTTATAAACCGCATCGAAAATCGAATTTTGACCGGTTTTTCCTGTTTCACAAAAGAACATCTGCAGCTTTTCCCGCTGAGAATCGTGTTCCGAAAAATATTGGATCAGCCGTTCCCGTTCCTTTAATTCCTTCTCATTAAAAGACGGGGTATGCAGAAGATAATACAGATAGCCTTCCCCCATAAAAGAGTTGGTATGGTTGAGCTGCATAAATACCCGGGACAGATCCAGATCATCCCAGGTGATCTCGTCAATCTGGAACGTCTCACATTTCTTGTTATCAAAATATCCCTTCAGGGCATTCCACTGGTAATAATCATATTCCCGCTCCGGCCAGGCTCCCCAATCCGCCCGTATCTTTGCCAGCATCCTTCTCTTACGGCCACAATTATTCCAGATGCTGTATGCGGCAAACGCAAATAGCAGAAACAGCATAATACCGCCAAGTCCCAATATCGTCTTCCACTCTGCCCTCATAGAATCTCCTTAATTTTTCCCGCAGCGGTCTTTGCCTCTTTGCGATCTTTTCCGCTGGCTGTCACCCCCACCACAACATGATCTTTTTTTACAATTCCCGGGAAAAAGAAATCACATTTATTCTTATCGCTGCACACATTCACCTGGATTCCCAGACATTTGCAGGCGCTGTAAATATCATTGTTAGTCTTGGTATCATTTGTGGCAGCGATGACCACTGCTGCATCGTAAATATCTTCTCTCTCATACCGCTTGCGCAGAATAGTTAACTGTCCGGCCGCCTCCATATCCAGCAGTTCTTTGTTCACCTCCGGGGCGATCACCACCAAATGGTCAGTAAACTCAGCCAGTACACGGATACGCCGTTTAGCAATGGTTCCGGCGCCCACCACGATCACCTTTTTATCCGATAAGTCCACAAACATAGGAAAATACGGTCTGCTCATTTTTATTCTCCACACCCTTTACAAGTAGTTCTGTTCCTTGCGCCATCATACCACGAATCTAAGGTCGGGTCAAACTTTTCAATTTTTCTATCGACTTTCCAATTTCCTTATATTATAATGGAACTGTTTTGGGATTAAGATGAATATTTATACAAGGAGTTATGGCATTATGGCAATTCATTTCGAGAAGAAACTGCCGATTCCGGCAGAGGTGAAAAAACAGTATCCCCTTTCCCCGCGTGTAAGTGAGATCAAAGCGCGTCGGGATCAGGAAATTCGCAAAGTATTTACCGGGGAAGATGACCGCTTCGTCGTTATCATCGGCCCTTGTTCTGCGGACAATGAAGATTCTGTCTGCGACTATATCAACCGTCTGGCGACAGTGCAGGATAAAGTCGGGGATCGCATTATCATCATTCCCCGCATCTATACAAATAAACCCCGCACCACGGGTCAGGGCTACAAGGGTATGATCCATCAGCCGGATCCCCAGAAGAAGCCTGATCTTCTGGCTGGCCTTATCGCCATCCGAAAGCTCCATATCCGCTCCATCGAGGAGACAGGGCTTACAGCAGCAGACGAGATGCTCTATCCGGAGAACTGGCGCTATCTGGATGATATCCTCTCTTATGTAGCTATCGGCGCCCGTTCTGTGGAGGATCAGCAGCACCGCATGACTGTCAGCGGCATGGATGTGCCGGCGGGCATGAAGAATCCCACCAGCGGAGACCTCTCCGTTATGTTTAATTCCGTGCAGGCGGCACAGAGCGAACACAACTTTATCTACCGCGGATGGGACGTCACTACCGATGGAAACGATCTGGCTCACGTCATCCTGCGAGGCGCTGTAAACAAACATGGAAACTGCATCCCCAACTACCACTATGAAGATCTGATGCTTTTGCTGAAAATGTACGGAAAACGGGGACTCAAAAACCCTGCTGCCGTTATTGACGTCAATCACTCAAATTCCGACAAGCAGCACATGGAACAGATCCGCATCTGCCACGAGGTACTTCACAGCAGGAACTACAACCCGGAGATCAAAGCCATGGTGAAGGGTCTGATGATCGAGAGCTACATTGTAGGCGGCAGCCAGAAGATCGGCAGCGACTGCCACGTCTATGGTCAGTCCATCACCGACCCCTGTCTTGGCTGGGAAGATTCCGAGAAGCTGATCTACGATATTTATAAGATGTGCTAGATCATCTTTAATTTGGTGATCTCTTTCCGGCACAAAATGTAAGATTAGCCCTTGACGATATTTTTATTTAATGATAGAATTCCTACTAAATAAGGGAGTAGTCGGCGCATGGCGCTGCACGGTCAACATCCTGGAGATAACCCAAAACGGGTCGTTATCTTCTGGCTTTGCATGAAACGGCGAGACTTATCTGTCACTGGCAGGTAGTCTCGTTTTTTTATGGTAATTTCATTCAAGGAGGTTTCTTATGTCATTGGAATTAGCGTTTCTCGTATTTATAATCGGAGTGATTTTGGTGGTGAAAGGCGGTGACTGGTTTGTGGATGCCGCCAGCTGGATTGCAAAAGCTGCCGGAGTTCCATCTTTTCTGATCGGGGCCACCATCGTCAGCTTTGCCACCACCATGCCGGAGATGATCGTCTCTGTCACAGCAGCCGTCCAGGGGAAAAATGATATGGCCATCGGCAATGCAGTGGGCTCCGTTAACGTAAACACCGGTCTTATCATGGGCCTGGCCATCATCTTTCTCACGGTTATTACCAAACGGGAAAAATATTTGAAGCAGTGCCTGTTTCTGATTGCCACTGCAGCTTTTCTCTGGATCGGAAGTTCTTCCGGAAATCTGAAAACCTGGGCAAGCCTGATCCTGGTCTGTCTTTTCCTGGCTTTTATGTTTTTCAACGCAAAAGACGCGAAAAACGAGATGGCCGCCGCCCAAAAAGAATCCTTTGAGAGAAAGGATCTGGGAAAGAATATTCTTCTCTTCGTGGCGGGGGCTGCCGGGATCGTGATCGGCTCCCAGTGTCTGGTAAACGGCGGGTCTGATCTGGCTGCGGCTCTGGGGGTTCCGGAGCGGGTGATCGCGGTCACTATGGTCGCTATCGGCACTTCTCTGCCGGAACTGATCACCACCATCACTGCCATTCGGAAAAAAGAGTCAAGCCTGTCCGTGGGCAACATCATCGGTGCTAATCTGATCGATCTGGCGCTGATCCTGCCGGTCTGCTCCTTTGTCTCCGGCACCGAATATGCGGTATCGGCCCAGGCGCTGGCCCTGGATCTTCCTTTTTGCCTGATCATCACACTGGTGGCGCTGCTGCCCATGCTGATCAAAGAAAAAGCATACAAAGCCCAGGGAATCCTGATGGTTGCTCTGTATGCTGCTTATCTGTTCCGTAGTTTATAGATTAGGAAACACATCAAGTGTTTCCTAATCTATGATTTCTGGAACACCCACTACCTTACAGAGGATTGCAGCCAGTGTGCTTGTACAAAACACGTCTATCTCGTTCCCCTTGCTGCAAACCTATCTGCACGCCGCTCAAATGCGATTAAGCCATATGCATTTTCGCGGCGGCAAGGTTTTGGCAAGAGTTCACTCGCACGACGATCGTTTTGTGTACAAGCATACTGTCCGCAATCCAAAGCGTTACGGCNGCAAACGCTTTTATCGCGAACGATGTCCGGGCAAATGTAACGCAGCAAAGTGAAGGTCGGAAACTATGTTTTCAGCAGACATTATTCCTTACAAGCCGTTATTACATAGTGGGTGTTACGAATCTATAGAAATTGATACACATCCTGTAGGAGGTATAAACCAATGAAATTTATCTATCCAGCCGTTTTTCATAAAACCGAAAATAACACCTACACTGCGTTTTTCCCGGATCTGGAGGGTTGTTATGCCGCAGGAGACACACTGGAAGAGGCGGTAGAAAATGCCAACGAAGCTGCCGCAAACTGGATTTCCGTAGAACTGGAAGAAGACCTTCCTCTCCCCTCCGTCTCCGACATCCGGGATGTGCAGCTGCAGGAAGGAGATGAGGTGCGCAACATCTGTGTCAACTACCGTTTCTATGAGGGATGGGACGAGTAATGAAAGCATTGTCGCGCTAAAAGCAAATGCATAAATATAGTTTTCTGAGGAACGCTCTCGCTGCCCGCCATGCGTAGTGGATACTAACCTGTCTGCTACGCACTAGCTTGCAGCCAGGAAGTACCAACGCATAACGAGGCTCTCAGAAAACTATATTTATGCAAATATTCATTTATCGCGACAACTTCTTTATATACCAGATCCGCGCGGAATAGTCCGGCATCATCCGCACCTGGTCATTGTACCCTGAGCCGGAAAACTTCTGTTTCGGGCGAAAGCCCGCTTTCATCAGCAGATCTCCATATGCACAAAGTTCTTCTTTTTCAGCAGGCATCATGTACATGCCGGAGACGGCGTGTACCAGCATGCCATCGCTGTTGACTTTTACCGGAAGTACCTGGTTCACCAAGGATCCCAGCGCCCGGATGTCTATCATTTCCTGCCGTAGCGACACCTGATATGTTTGCCTCGGATTCAGTTCTCTAAGGCGGATCGGCAGCGTTTCGCTGTTCGGAATAATTCTTCCAATTCCCTCAAAAACAAGTGCTTCATCCGAATCCTCTGAATATATCATCCACTGACAATTTTCCGAGTCTTCAAACGGAGAACACAGCCTTACAAACGTCCCATACTGAAACAGACTGCGATGCTCCTTATAATAACCAATCTGTGCCGCTATCACTTTTTTCTGTGCAAAGGACAGCTGGGTGAGATCCAGTTCATATCCCAGGAGGCCAAAGGCAGCCACATCGAACCGGCTCTCCAATGGTGAGGTACGCATGGTCTGATGGTTCGGAGAAGCCGACACATGAGCGCTCATCACGCTCTGGGGATAACCGTAACTGGTGCCTGTCTGTATCTTCATCCGTTCGTAGGCATCCGTATCATCACTGGTCCATATCTGCGGCATGTAACACAGGATACCGAGATCAAAACGATTTCCCCCGGATGCACATCCTTCAAATAACACCTTGGGATTCGCCTTCACGATCTCATCGAATACCCGATATAATCCCAGAACCCAGGCATGGAAAAATCTTCCCTGTTCCGCCAGACCGGGGGAATACATATCAGTAACAGTTCGGTTCATATCCCACTTTACATAGCGGATATCCGCCGCTGCCAGGGTATCATTCACCTGCCGGATGATATAATCCTGTACTTCCTCCCTGCACAGATCCAGCACCAACTGATTTCGCCCAAGAGAGGCTTCCTGTCCCGGGATCTGCACTGCCCAATCAGGATGTTTTCGATACAATTCGCTGTCCGGGCTCACCATCTCCGGCTCCATCCACAGTCCGAACTCCAATCCGATCATTTTCAATTTCCCGGCAAATCCCTCCAGACCATCCGGCAGTTTTTTTCGGTTAACAGAATAGTCTCCCAGCCCGCTGGTATCACTGTCCCGCTTCCCAAACCAGCCATCGTCCAGCACAAACATCTCACAGCCAAGTTTTTTGGCTTCCCGGGCAAGACTGATCAGTTTGCGCTGATTGAACTTAAAGTAAGTCGCTTCCCAGTTGTTGATCACAACGGGCCGTTCTTTCTTTGCCCAGAAGCCCCTGACGATATGCTCCCGCACAAAACGGTGCAGATTCCGGCTCATACCGTTCTTCCCCTGTTCCGAAAAGGTCAGCACCGCCTCCGGCGTGTCAAATCCTTCCCCTGGCTGCAGCGTCCAGGAAAACCCTTCCGGCTGTATCCCGGCCATCACCCGGGTCTTTCCATAAGGTCCTGCCTGTACCTGTCCAAAGTGATTGCCGGAGTAGATCAGATTAAACCCATATACCTCACCGGAAAATTCTGTTGCCTGCGGCTGGCTGATCATAAAAAACGGATTGCAGTAATGGGAGGAAACTCCGGTGGTGCTTCCGAACACCTGGCTTCCCTGGTCCAGCCGCAGCTGCGTCATATGACGCTCTCTTGCCCAGGCTCCGGTAAAGGTAGTCAGCTGCCATCCCGTTCCCGGCAGGTCCAGCTGATAACTCAATACTTTTTCCAACTTGACGGGAGACCCACTGTCATTTCTGATCTGCATCCGCCGGGTGATCACATCACAGTCCGGATAGACTGTGTAGATCAGACTGACGCAGATTTTATTTTGATCCTTACTGCAGTTTGGCAGCGTAAAATTAAATACCAGACTCTCCTCGCCGCCGTATGCTCCGGGCATCCCCTGAGGGGAACGGTTTCCTTTCCCGTGCACTGCTCCGGCATAAGAAAAATTACAGACGCTGCTGCCATCTGCCAGACGCATTTCCAGCGCGTGGGAACGGTAATCCCCCTTTCCGGTGGGAGATAATTCCAGTCGCAGATGCAAAAGAGAGACTGCATCCTCACCTTTTTCGTACACAGTATCCGTTCCATATCCTGCTCCGTACCGCTCTGAGAGCAAGGCGGCGTCTTCCCTGCCCACATGGAGTTTCGCACCGTAATGAAGCTGTTCCATGAGGTTTCCCCTCCGTCTCAGATAATATCCGGTACGCTCCGTCTCGATTGCGATAAATTCTTTCTCTATGCGAATCATACACATTTTCCTCTTCCAGCTTGCGCATTTCTCCAACAGTTTTCTCATCCAATACGCTGTTCATTGTTATTCTTCGCCGCCAGTTCTTTGGCAATACGGGCGTTCTCCTCCTCCGTCAGCCTATATTTTCTGCGGAAATGAAGGATGGAAAAAATCAACCCCGCGATGGGCACGATGATCATCAGAACCCTCAGACCGAACAGTGTGGAAGCATTCTGAGCCGCGGCATCCGGATCAAGTCCTATCACATCAACGCCGATCCCTGCGATCAGTACGCTGAGAGCACTGGCCATCTTCACCACAAAGGTCTGCATGCTGAAGATGACGCTCTCACTTCTCTGTCCCGTCTTCCACTCACCGTAATCAACGGTATCCGCCAGGAAAATCGTCGTAAGCACCGTTGCCAGGCCAAAACCGATGTATATGATCAGAGCGGCAAGGGCAAGCAGAGCCACATTGGTGATACCAAAGGTTCCCAGTACAAAAAGCAGGGCATACCCGCAGATTGTGATGGAAATAGCTCCTGTCAAAATGGATCTGCTGCTCCACCGTTTCCTCAGAGCAGGCAGACTCATCATGCTCAGGATCTGCGCAGCGCCCCCAATGGTTCCAAACAAGCTGTAAAGATCTGAATTTCCAATATCAAATTTAAAGAAATACAGCGCAAGCTGCGTTGTCAGGTAAAGGGACGCATTGAACAGGATAATGCTGACTACCACCACCATAGCCTGGTCATTGTGGATCAGTGATGAGAACATTTCTTTCAAAGTAGGCGCCATTTTCTGTTCCGCTGGACGTTCTTTTACCCCCGTCACGCAGATCAGCTCCATGATCACGAAAGCCGCGGCAATGCCTGCTGCCAGAATAGCAAATCCCTCTCTCTCATCCGAGCCGATGCGCACTACCAGAAGCATGGTCAATACGGTAGGAATCGCAAACCCCACACTGGCACAGCTTCTTCCGATGACAGACAGGTTTTCCCTGTCTTTCCCGGCCTGAGTGATGGCAGGGATCATACTCCAGAACGGAATATCCATCAGTGTATAGGTAACGCCCCAGAGTACATAGGCCACGGTAGCATAAACCAGCATGGGAGTCCCCTGCAAACTCCTGGGCATCGCAAACATGCCGTAGAGTATCAGCGCATTGGTCACCGTTCCCGTGAAGATCCATGGGCGGAATTTTCCAAAACGGGTATTCGTTTTTTCTACCACCACGCCCATCAGCGGGTCATTAAACGCGTCAAAGACCCGGGCCGCCATCATCATAATACCGGTAAATGTTCCGCTGATTCCCAGGATCGTATTGTAATAATAAAGGATAAATCCGGATACCAACGAATAAACCATGTCCTTTCCTATCGCTCCGATACCAAAACTCACTTTTTGCTTAATCGTTAGTTTCATAATCCATTTCCCCCTTTTGTAATCTATGCCTTATCTATCTTTTACATTATACCTTCTGCCATGTTCCGTTTCTCATTTGTTACCGGCCATCACCCGGAACGTCAGTGTAACTGGCTCCATCCCATCCACGCCAAGGTGCAAATGAGCGATGCCGCTTTCTCCTGTGGTGCGAACGTAGGTGCCGGTCATACCGCCGTCGAAAGCCACATGTTTCGGTCCGATCAGTTCGATTGGTCCTTCCGTCTCCAGGTTCAGAGTTCTGTGCAGGTACGGAGTCAGATTTCCGTTCTGATCAACGCTGCGCACCCGGATAGTGGCCATATCCCAGGTTCCGTTCTCCGTTAGCGTATCCGTATCACATTTTACCTCCAGATGTGTATCAGTCACACAGCCTTTTTGGACACTGCGAACAACTTTCCCGCTCTTTTTCGCCACAAATGTCCATTCCGTTCTCACGCCGCCCCAGTTGGCCACATACTTACCATAAAGTTCATGACCTTTTTCATAGTTGAAGTGCTTGAAGGCCATCAACTTTCCCGCGGTGATCATTGTGGAGACCGGCAGCGCCGCCTGGCCATTTTTTGCAACCCCCGCCAGCACCTTTTTCACTTCCTCACTGGTCTGATGGTCAAACCCCTCATGTTTTTCCATCAGCCCGCCGATGGTGTCATCGATCCAGATCGGCGGATGCTTCATGTGCGGGTACTGCCCGCCCGGATAAAAGGTCTTGACGTATTCCTCATTCTTATACAGCTCTACTTCATCCGCATTTGTAAATACATAAATTTCGCCAAGGCTTCCGGCCGGATGCTCCCCGATATCCATGGAGCTGCCCACCTCCAGCACAGGCTCCTTAAGTCCCTCCGCCGCGTAGACAGCCGCCGCCATCTTTGGATTACGGAATATATCCAGCACTCCGTGGTAGCAGATGCGGTCCCCGCTGCCAAAATCCTGATGGGTATTGTAATCAAACATACACCAGCCAAAGCTTCCCGCAATCTCTCGGTGAGAGCGCACCGCATCCAGCACTTTCGCATGGCGAAGCGCATGCTCCTGCCTCTTTTCTTCCCAATCCCCAGGTTTTGTGGGGAACATATGACCGCCGTATTCTGAAATGAGATATCCTTTCGTTTTGTCGCTTGTTACAGCGCTCTTCGGCTCACAGCCCACATTCGTTCCATTGTGGACAAAATCATTGTACGTGTACACATCTTCATACAGATGGCTCTTTTTGATGCACCGCACGCCTCCGGTGGTACGGGTAGGATCCAGCGCATGGGCGGTCTCATTCGTTTTGCGGTACAATTCATCATCATCCTGGCTCTCATTAATGCGCACTCCCCAGAGGAAAATACTGGGATGATTTCTATACTGGAGTACCATCTCCCTGGTATTTTCCACCGCCTGCTCTTTCCATGCCGCATCACCGATATGCTGCCAGCCCGGTATCTCCGTAAACACCAGCAGTCCAATCTCATCGCACCGGTCGATAAACGCCGGGCTCTGGGGATAATGGCTGGTGCGCACCGCATTGCAGCCCAGCTCATACTTCAGTATATCCGCATCCAGCGCCTGCGCTCTGTCCGGCACCGCATAACCCATATACGGCCAGCTTTGATGTCGGTTCAATCCCCTGAGTTTCAACCGCTTCCCATTCAGGAAAAATCCCTCTGCGCTAAGCTGTACTTCCCGGAATCCAAAACGTGTGCTGATCTCATCTACCCTGGCTCCATTACGAATAAGCCAAACCGTGATGCGATATAAATTGGGGCGGCGGATATCCCAAAGTTTGGCATCCGGGACTTCTAATTCAAAGGATGACTGATATTCTTTTCGCATCGTAACAGCATGACTATCTGGTTTTTCCGATTTTATTGCGGAAACTTCCGTTTCCACCAACACTTCTATCTCGCAGTCTTCCGTCTGCTCGCCCTCCAGCCGCACATGCGCAATGCCGTCTCTGTCTCCATAAACAAACAGATCGGTAAGTCTTGATGGCTCTTTTACTTCCATCGACACGCTGCGGTAGATACCGCCAAAGGTCATATAATCGATCACCAGTCCAAAAGGAGGTACATTAAGGCTTTCCCGGCTGTCCACCCGCACCATGATCACATTGTCTTCTCCATAATGAAGCAGCTCGCTGATATCCGCCGTAAAAGCCGTGTAACCGCAATGATGGCTCGCCGCCAGATGTCCGTTACAGAAAACCTTCGCTTCATGAGCAACGGCCCCAAAATTCAGCAGTACCTTCTTTCCCTCCCAATCATCAGGCGCCTCCAGAAAATGCACATAACCGCTCTCCATCTGATAGTCCAGTTCCGAGCAATAGTTCTCCTGCATCAGCTTCACCGTATGGGGCAGACGCACTTCCTGCATTGTCTGCTGCGCCTCTATGCGGGTGATCGTTTTCAGTCTTTCATCATATTGTTCCGTAAAATACCAGTTGTCATTCAAGTATTGTCTCATGCTAAGCCTCCATGATAATTAATGTACAACAGGATCCTGCTTCCTGTTCTATCCACTTTATTTTCTTTCATTATACATGCTCTAAAAGATAAATTAAATAGAGAATCTTCAAAATCTATTTGTACTTTAACTACAGCAACGAGGCTGCCGCACTAAACATTTTTTAGTACGACAGCCCCGTTTCCATTACGGAAGATCAGATCACAGCACCGTCACCATATCTTCCATTTCCCGGCTCTTTTTGTGCATAGCCGATGGACGGCTCAGCTTGTCCGCATAACCGATGGGAAGTAAAAGTACAACTTCCTCATTTTGGGGAAGATCAAATGCTTTTTTCACCGCGCTGGGGGAGAAAAAGTTTACCCAGCAGGAACCGATCCCCAGCTCCCATGCTTCCAGCATCATATGAGCAGCAACAATAGATACATCCTCCACCCCCGCGGAAACCCCCGGCTCCAACGGATTTTTCCATTCCCTGTCCCGGTCGTTGACGATCATCAGAACTGTCTGCGCGCCAAAAATACATTTGCAATTCGCATTGATCTTAGCAAGCGCTTCTTTGCTCTGCAGCACATAAATCTTCTGCGGCTGATTGTTTGCACCGGTAGGCGCGATCCTTCCTGCTTCCAGGATCAGATCCAGTTTTTCCTGCTCTACTTTCTTATCTGTAAATTTTCGAACAGAATACCGTTCTTTCGCCAGTTTCATAAAATTCATACTGCCACCCCTTTCATTCTATCGCTCGTAAAACCTGCATAGCCGACTTTGATAAATTAATTTTACCACTGAATTTTTTTCCTGAAAAGTATATATTTTGATGTTCATTTGCTTAAGCAAAATGCCTGCCTGCTATAAATTGAACTAAAATCTTCTACGCAAAAAAACGACGAGAAACTCGCGAAGCTTGTTTCTCGTCGTTTTTGCATGCAGCAAGTTATGAATTTGATTAAAGCAGAAATCCTGCGTTTACCCATCCATACGCTCCGGTGCTGGGACTGTATACATATACGTAACTGCCGGACTGACCGCCCATGAGTTCCACGGTATCCCCATTGTGCAACTGAGCTACTTCATTGGCGTATTCATAGGTGGGCTGACTTCTCAGAGCCAGGTATCCGGAAGATACTTTCACATTCTTCCATGTCCCTGTATTGGAATTCAGATTTTGTGCCTGTTTTGTCCAGGTATTGTCCATGTACTGCTGAAAGGTCGTGTTTGCGGATCCGGTTGAGGATGCAGCTGCAGTTGTGGATGTAATTGTGGTTGTGGTTTTAGACGGCGCGGTGTCTGAGAGATTTCCTGCGTGAATGTAACCCGTCACGCCATTGCAGGATACCGCTGATAACATGACAGGTGTACCCCAGCGGCCCGCGGTGAAAATGATTGTCTGCGTCAATCCGAAAACAGATGTCAGAAAAAACAGCAGTCAAATAAATCACAGCATTGGCTCCAATCAGAAACCAGCCCAGCAAATGCTTTCGCTGTGATCCAACAATATAAAAGAAGAGAATGAGGATCACCGGTCTTACAGAATATCCATAGATACCGACAAGTGTCCTCAACTATGGCATCGTCCCATTCAAATCAATCAAATATCCCAGTACATTCTGGATAATCAGACTGAAGACAAAAGCGATAATAATCAGCATCATTTTTCTGTGCTGCTTGCGTATGTAGGGATCGATCATTACCGCAAACAGCAGTCCGACCATATGCAGAAACAAAGATGCCGTCAATACAATCCCGGTCCGGATTTCCTGATCCATGTAAAAATAATCTCCTTCCTTCAAAGAGTACTGGCACAAAAGGCCATTGCAAAATATATAGCAAAATTTTGTAATGATCCCTACCTTCTAATATACAACGATAATGGCAGCTGCAGCCCATAACAGATCTTTTCGATGGAGGTGGTCACGATCAGAAGATAGGAAGCCAGAACCGAAAGCACTGCTTTAAGGCATAAGCGTAATCATAGAGAGCACGCCACAGGAAATTCCCAGTCCTCCAATGTGCCCCACTACCGCTCGGTCAAAAAACGGATTGGCAACACCCACGATACAGACAATGGGCAGCACAATGCGCAGACGATGAAGGCTTTCACGAAAAGAAACCGTCAATCCGATGTATAGTACGGTTAAAAACAGCTTAATCAATGGATGAATCTGATTGATCCACCGATCTTCTTTCGCCATGCTGTCGATGAACTGAAGTTGTGAGATCGCACCATCGATTTTACTCATAGCAATCCTCCGTCCGCAAAAAACAGGCACTGGAACAGCAATACACCGATCATTATCAGAAAACCTGCATACGGTCCCAGTAGCGCAGACAGCATCATGCCGCCGCCCCGGAGCAGGCATATATGGCTCCGGCTACCGCCGGAGTAACCAAAGCATCTGCCATATGCATAGTAACATCCCCCAATATTACTCAAAAATTTCTCTTCATCATCATAACATTCGTCTGATTGCCCCGCAAGCCCCCCGGGGGTTGGATTTTTACAGATATTAAATACAGGCACAATCATAACTTGCTGTAAATGCAAAAAGAAAGCCTTTTTTGAAAGACTTTCTTTTTCTAAAAGCGCGAGACGGGATTCGAACCCGCGACCCTCGCCTTGGCAAGGCGATACTCCACCACTGAGCCACTCGCGCATACGCTATTTTGTTTTTCATTTGATCCGTACCTTAATAAACATTTTACGGAAAGCGCGAGACGGGATTCGAACCCGCGACCCTCGCCTTGGCAAGGCGATACTCCACCACTGAGCCACTCGCGCATGTTACTTGTCGTTCTCACGAACATATAACATGATACTATATCAAACCTTATTTGTCAATCACTTTTTTACTTTTCTTTCGGCACCCCATTTTACTTTGCAAAAATCACTCCAGATAATATGTATACCTCATATCCTCCGGCGTCAGCGTCTTCAGTACCTCTACGTACTTCTTCGCCTCCTCGTGACAGCCCTCCAGATCCTGATCCAGATAGTTTCCGCATTCTTCCACGTGAGCGCCTGGAATCTCACCCTCGAAGTCTGTCATAAACCGGAAAGACTTCCGGATACAGTCCAGCACCTCTGCATCGGTAAGACCACGGGTAAGAAAATAAAAACCGGTGCGGCATCCCATCGGTCCCACATAGATAACGCCGTCTTTGTACTGGCTGTTACGCGCAAAGGTTGCAAACAGATGCTCAATCGTGTGCAGCACGCCGGTGGTCAGATAATCTCCTTTGTTCGGCTCTTTCATACGAAGATCCCAGGTCATCACATCGTCATCCTGTCTGGAGAGGTATACGCCTCTCTTCAGTTTCGTGTGGTCTACGCTAAAACTAGGTATTCTCTGCATAATTTACATTCTCCCTTTTCATGCCGGTCAAACCGGCACTCACATTTTATTTCTACTTGTCATTATAACATCAATTATTATTAATTCTATATAATAATTTCCCAAATTGCAATAAATGGCAGCCTTCCTAAGACACAATATTTTGTATCCAGACTCCCTTTTTTAACAAAACCACACCAAGCACGCATTTCAGCAGTTCTACTGCCTGGCAGAAAAAGAATATCCACAGAATAGGCAAAACAGTAAATCCTGTGAGTACCCTGGCCAGCGGAATGCTGACTGCCCAGATAAATACACTGTCAAACAACAGTGTAATGATGGTTCTTCCCCCCGAACGTAATGTGAAATAACAGGTATTCATGAATGCCTGGGCCGGCATAAAAATCGCCAAAATTGTAATAAAGCCGTTAGCCAGGGAGCGAACTTCATCGGTCGTGTTATATATGTTCGGGAAATACGGAGCTACGATCGCCATAACGATACCTAAAACCACACACCCCATTACTGCTGAAGCAATCAGCTTCGTGTCCGTCTCTTTCGCTTCCTCCATCTTCCCGGCCCCTAAAAGCTGCCCAATGATGATGGACACCGCGCTTCCCATGGAAAGGTACAGTACATTGAAGACATTGGCGAGCGTAGAACTGATATTGATTCCCGCGATCACGGCCAGGCCTCTGGTAGAATAACTCTGATTCAGAACTGCCATACCTGCAGCCCACATTGCTTCGTTGATCATCAGCGGAGAACCCTTTAACCATATCTTTTTTTGTAAATTTGCAGGGACGCGCATGGTCCGCCACGCCCCCTGCGCAAAGGGATAGTCCGAAACATGTCTTCCTACAGTCCGGACTACGATCAGCGTTTCCGCAAAGCGGGAAGATACCGTGGCAATGGCCGCTCCTGCTACGCCCAGTGCCGGCGCACCGAATTTACCGAAAATAAGCACATAGTTTAACGACAAATTGACAAAGATAGCTACGATCCCGCCTGCCATCGGCAGAACCGTCTTGCCCATCTCTCTCAGGCTGCTGGCATAGGCTTGAGAAATGGCAAAGGGGATCAGACCTATGAGCATAATCCTCAGATATTGTTTTCCGCATGCAAGCGTCTTTTCCAGATTCCCGGCATTGCTCCCCTCATGGAGAAACAGACTGATCAGATATCCTCCGAAAAACCAAAATATCAGGATGCCCGCCACAGTTGCCAACGTTCCGTAGATCAGTTTAAATCGAAACGTATCCCGAAAACCCTTCTGATTCTGGTTGCCAAAATACTGCGCGCCAAAAATCCCGGCGCCGGATACAATTCCGAAAATACAGATCGCAAACACAAAAATCAGCTGATTTGCCACGGCCACGCCCGACATTTGCTCCGTTCCCGTCTTCCCTACCATAATATTGTCCAGAAGGTTCACAAAATTTGTGATTCCATTCTGGACAAGGATCGGCATCATGATGCCAAACAACATCCGATAAAATTTTCTGTCACCGATAAATTTACTTCTTATTTTCATTTATAACTCCTATCATTTTCTGATGCGAAGTACAAATACAAAGGTAGGACGTTTCTCATTAATGAGAAATTCTTCAAGTTTTTCGTACTCTCCGCATCCAGAAATGATTTTTCTTACTAAATCCGGCTCCATGGTATACAGCACCATTACCGCCTCATCTTTTAGAAATTCCGGCGCCCGCTCAAAAAATTTCTGATAAAGCATTTCCGTATCCGCACTGCCCTTTACTCCTTCGTTTCTGGGCATATCGGTAATCAACTCGTCAAAGAGATGTCCATGGGTAAAATCAAAAAAGTCCCTGTTAATATAATGGACAATACTTCCATCTCTCTTTGTATTCTCCCGGGCCTTTTCAATCGCCTCTCCAAACAGATCCACACCATACATCGGATCTGCCGGCACCAGCTTATTTCTCTCCAGCAGCATCGTTCCTACGCCGCAAAACGGATCCAGTATCTGAGCATTCTCTTTCAGATAATTCCGTGCCAGCCAAACAGTCAAAGCCGCATTAACCGGTGAAATGGAAGAGGCAATAACTTCCTTTCGGTAATCAAATCGGTGATCCGGCAGAGTGAACAGCCTTATCATGGGAGTAAAAGAGCCATCCTTTCTTTGAAGAAGGCGAAGTTCTACCTCATATTCCGCTGCATTGTTCCTCATACGGCCATTGCAGAGCGCATCCAGCGCCTCGGAAACTCTGCGGATGAACACACCTTTTTTCTCCAGAGGCATTCCTCCTTTTACCTCCATGCGGTAATAGAAGCAGCCACCTTTTTTATGAAGCCGTTCGAGGAAATCCGCCAATCCCATCTTTGCCAGGGACTCCCCTATTTCCCAGGGGGTTCCTGAGATTGGCCGGCTGTCAGGGACCAGAAACAGCAGTTCTGTATAAAGCCTTATATTTACAAGTTCGCGCAGATTCCCATTTTTAATCCGCAGCCCCTGTGCGAGCTGCGTCACCTTTCCCGTTGTCACCTGTTCCCGCACTGCCGCTGTCTGATGACGATTTGTCACCAGTATGACCTCCGGCGCAGGCTCATAACCGATGAAAATATGCTTCTTCGGTTTTTCATATTGCAGGATCATACTCTGGAGCTGAACGGTTTCCTCCCTCACATGTTTGCGGTTCTCCTCTGTCAGTTCTATGCTCTGCAGAGTTTCAAGTCTGTTTTTCAGTTTTTCCACATAGAAGCGATAATCCAGCTTTTGCATTGCTCTCAGGTAATCACTTCGGACAAACAATGTGTTTTCCTTTTGATAAGCAGAAAAAAGAAACGGCAATACCTCCTCCGTTTCCATATCCCCGAGGATCAACGCCGCATTCTTTCTTACTTTGGGATCTTCATTTTTCAGAAGATCCAGAAATATCTGAAAATCCCCGCACAAAAGATAGGCGAACGCCCTGCGTTTTTCCTCGGTTTTGAGTTCCTGCCGCAAAGAAATCAGGTTTTTTCGCACATCTTTTCCTGCGTAAATTTCATCCAAATATACTTTCATCATATAAGACCCTGCTGTTTCCTCCAAATTATTCTGTCATTGGTTTTCCGTTTCACTATCGGTCTCATCCCGCGCGTTACTCTCCAGGTAAACCGCCAGCAAATCCACCTCCGACTCCCTTTTCGCTTTCTCTGCAGCTATCACTGCCAACGCCTCTTCCCGACACTGCTCCCGATAGTTCATCACATCATCCTTAAACTCTTCCCATTTATCTTCATGTTCCACATAATATTTCGGGCACTCTTTACCAGTAATATCATAATGGCGAATGATCTGATCCCGATCCAAACCATATTCCTCGGTCAGATAAGCAGTCAGTCTCACCAATGAATCGTAGGTAGCCTCTGTGAACTTTCCGCTGTCATCTTTATGGCAGTTCTCAATGGAAATAGATTCGTGATTTTCATTGTTGGACGCGTATGCAATCTCATCATCCGGAACGCACTGAATGATCTCACCCTCCAGCCCGATCACATAATTCGCACTCATAGACATATTCTGCAGATCTTTCAGACTCTCAAAATAGTCATGGTTTTGCTGGGCGGTAGTCTTCGGATTCGCCAGATAGTGAATCACAATGTATTTAATACCGTCCGTCTTATCTCCCGGCCTGGAATATTCATTGATTGTCAAAAACTGTTCATCCACCTCCGGCTTTGGCACCGGATTTCCCATCTCCGTTTCCGTCTCTTCAATGTAATCAATGGAAACATCCTGATCCAGCAGAGCCTCCAACTCCTTATCCTCCTTTGGAAGCAAGATATACCCTATTCCAGCAACCACAATTACTACTTCCAGAAATATCAACCATATCAGTATATGACCACTTTTTGACTTTTTCTTTACACCTTTGTCTTTATCCATCATCATTCGTAAGCTGTATTCAGCTATTCCTTTATTACAAATTCCAACATACTCTTACCCAGTATATCAAAAAATGCGCGCCTTGGCACGCATTTTTTGATAAATTTAGCGAAATGCTGATTACTCATCGTTTTTTCCGTTTTTATTCTTCTACGCTGTAATTCGGCGCCTCTTTTGTAATATGGATATCATGAGGATGAGATTCTTTCAGTGATGCAGCTGAAATCTTGACAAACCGTCCATTTTCTTTCAGATCCTCGATGGTAGATGTACCGCAGTAACCCATACCGGAGCGAAGTCCGCCCATCAGTTGGAATACAGTATCCTCCACGCTGCCCTTGTAAGCCACACGTCCCTCAACGCCTTCGGGAACCAACTTCTTTGCATTGGTCTGGAAATAACGGTCCTTGCTGCCGTTTTCCATAGCAGAAATGGATCCCATACCGCGGTATACCTTGTATTTTCTTCCCTGATACAGTTCGAAAGAACCCGGTGCTTCGTCACATCCGGCAAACATACTTCCCATCATGCAGACATTAGCGCCGGCCGCGATCGCCTTTGTGATATCACCGGAGTATTTAATTCCGCCATCCGCAATGATTGGAATTCCATACTCCTTCGCCACAGCGTAACAATCCATAACAGCAGAAATCTGAGGAACTCCAATACCTGCCACCACGCGGGTCGTACAGATGGATCCCGGTCCAATTCCTACCTTTACAGCGTCCGCTCCAGCCTCGATGAGTGCTTTAGCCGCCTCACCGGTGGCCACATTTCCAGCAATCACCTGAAGATCCGGAAATGCCTCTTTTACCATTCTCACACAGCGGATCACATTTGCAGAATGACCATGAGCAGAGTCGAGAACTACCACATCCACATGGGCATCCACCAGCGCTTTGCAGCGCTCCAGGACATTCGCTGTAATGCCAATTGCCGCACCGCAGAGCAGACGTCCCTGGCTGTCTTTCGCGGAGAGCGGGTATTTAATCTGCTTTTCAATATCCTTAATGGTTACAAGGCCTTTAAGATTAAAATTTTCATCTACAATGGGAAGTTTCTCTTTTCTGGCTTTGGCTAAGATCTTTTTCGCCTCTTCCATGGTAATGCCCACCGGGGCAGTGATCAACCCCTCAGAAGTCATGGATTCTTTGATCTTTTTTGTAAAATCTTCTTCAAACAGCAGGTCACGGTTGGTTATAATACCTACCAGTTTTCCGTTCTCCGTGATAGGCACTCCGGAAATTCTGAATTTTCCCATCAGTGCATCTGCTTCCGCCAGAGTATTTTCCGGAGACAAATGGAACGGATCTGTTATGACGCCGTTCTCCGAACGTTTCACCTTGTCCACTTCTTCTGCCTGCGCTTCAATAGACATATTTTTATGTATGATACCGATACCACCCTGGCGTGCCATGGCAATCGCCATGCGATGTTCTGTCACCGTATCCATACCTGCGCTCATGATCGGCACATTCAATTTTACCTTCCTGGTCAGCCAGGTCGTCAAATCCACCTGGTTTGGTATAACCTCGGAATATGCCGGTACCAACAGAACGTCATCAAAAGTAATCCCTTCACTC
The DNA here is from genome assembly GCA_902802515.1 of uncultured Lachnospiraceae bacterium. Lineage (GTDB taxonomy): Bacteria > Bacillota > Clostridia > Lachnospirales > Lachnospiraceae > Merdiplasma. The sequence continues at coordinate 28,326 of CADCMM010000008.1, read as the reverse complement.
ACAATTCTTCCCATGTCTGCTTCCTCTCATCCTGATGAATTTTTTTGCTTTGTTAAGTTCATACTTTATCAAATTCGATTTCCGATGTCAACCTCATTTTCAGGAATACTCAATCCTTTACTACTTTTCTCGGAGCCGTCCTGCGGATGTCATTGACCACCGCCTGGTTGAGTTCCAGTTTCAGCAGCTCCTGCCCCTTATCCTGGTTAAAGACCAGTGTATAAGAGGGTACCTTAGGATCAAGGGATGTATAATCCTTTATCTTGATATCCTGTTTCCTGCGGAATCTGTCCAGTTCGCCGGAATTGGAGGGTGCTAAAATTTCCAGTTGATCTATATTGTAGCTGGCGCACCTCTTTCTTTTCTGCTTATTCATAATTTTATCAATGTCCAGTTCACCGTTGACATAGAGATACTCATATTCCAGATCAAATCTGGGCACAACGAAATAGCACACAACTGCCATCCCCAACCCTGCCACGAGAAACCATGGCTGGATTGTCAATCCCCCCAGGAAGCAAAAAACCGTCAGTGCGATCAACCCAAACTTTTTGATCTGATCTGACACCGGCGTGTTGCGTTTCACTAAAATTTCCTGATATAAATCGCTCATTATCTTATTGTCCTTTCCATACCCCACAGTCGATTTTCTTTGCTATAGTGCAAAAGGGGCTGGCGCGCTAGATGCATACAATATGCAATCAATGCCTAGTGCGACAACCCCTTATAAAATTTTTACATCATTCCCATTCCGCCTGCTCCGCCGGCTGGCATGGGAGGTACATCCTCTTTAATGATGCCTACCACAGATTCCGTGGTCAGCAATGTGGAAGCAACGCTGGTAGCATTCTGAAGAGCGCTTCTGGTCACCTTGGCCGGATCCAGGATACCTGCCTCTACCATATTTACATACTCTTCCTTATATGCGTCAAAACCGGTTCCGGCTTCCGACTCTCTTACCTTATTTACGATAACGGAACCTTCCAGACCTGCGTTGGCCGCAATATAGAACAGCGGAGCCTCCAGTGCTTTCTGGATGATCTTCGCGCCAGTCTTCTCGTCTCCTTCCAACTCAGCCGCCAGCTTATCAACTTTTTTCGCAGCGTGGATGTAAGCAGATCCGCCGCCTGCAATGATACCTTCCTCAACGGCAGCTCTGGTAGCGTTCAGAGCGTCCTCCATGCGCAGCTTTGCTTCTTTCATCTCAGTCTCGGTAGCCGCGCCCACGCGGATCACTGCTACGCCGCCTGCCAGTTTTGCCAGTCTCTCCTGCAGTTTTTCTTTATCAAACTCAGATTTTGTCTCTGTGATCAATGTCTTGATCTGGTTTACTCTGTCCGCGATCTCAGCCTTATCACCAAGTCCGTCCACGATGATCGTATTTTCCTTCTGAACCTTAACGGATTTCGCACGTCCCAGCATATCCAGAGTAGCATCCTTCAGTTCCAGTCCAACTTCCTCCGAGATCACCTGCCCGCCGGTGAGGATTGCGATATCTTTGAGCATTTCTTTTCTTCTGTCGCCGTAACCCGGAGCTTTCACTGCCACAACAGAGAAAGTGCCACGCAGTTTGTTAACAATCAGTGTAGTCAGTGCTTCGCCCTCTACATCCTCAGCAATGATCAGCAGCTTCTTGCCGGACTGTACGATCTGTTCCAGCAACGGAAGGATCTCCTGAATGTTGCTGATCTTTTTATCCGTGATCAGGATGAACGGATCATCCAGCACAGCTTCCATCTTCTCCATATCGGTAGCCATGTAAGCAGAAATATATCCTCGGTCAAACTGCATACCTTCTACCAGATCCAGCTCCGTCTGCATGGTCTTTGATTCCTCAATGGTGATCACACCGTCTTGGGAAACCTTTTCCATAGCGTCTGCCACCAGCTGTCCTACTGTCTCGTCACCGGAAGAAACGGCAGCCACTCTTGCAATCTGATCTTTCCCGCTGACTTTCTGGCTCATCTCTTTGATGGCTTCAACTGCCTCATCGGTAGCTTTTTTCATACCTTTTCTCAATACGATGGGATTTGCTCCGGCTGCCAGGTTCTTCATTCCTTCATTAACCATAGCCTGTGCCAAAACAGTTGCTGTGGTAGTTCCATCACCTGCTACATCGTTAGTCTTGGAAGCAACTTCACGGATCAGCTGTGCTCCCATATTTTCAAATGCGTCCTCCAGCTCAATTTCCTTTGCGATGGTAACACCATCATTGGTGATCAGCGGAGTGCCGTACTGCTTATCCAGAACCACATTTCTGCCTTTCGGTCCCAGGGTAACACGCACAGTATCTGCCAGTTTATTTACGCCGCTTTCCAGAGCTGCTCTGGCATCCGCGCCGAATTTGATTTCCTTTGCCATAATTCATTCCTCCTGTTTCTATATACTGATTAAAATATTTTCATTGTAATTGACTATTCTACGATTGCCAGAATATCATTCTGTTTCACAATCACATACTCCTCATCCCCCAGCTTTACTTCATTGCCAGCGTACTTAGAGTAGATCACTTTATCGCCAACCTTAACCTGCATAGTAACTTCTTTTCCGTCCACCAGTCCGCCCGGTCCAACTGCAATGACCTCTGCCTCCTGAGGTTTTTCCTGTGACTTTGTGGTCAGGATAATGCCGGACTTTGTGGTCTCTTCCGCTTCAAACTGTTTTAAAACAACTCTGTCGCCTAACGGTACTAACTTCATATTATATTCCTCCTTAATCTGATCTGTCTTTCTTTTTTATTAGCACTCGTTCAAAACGAGTGCTAAACGATGGTTCTATATTAGTGAAAACAGGAAAAATATGCAAACATGTAATTCTCCAAATATTTCAGTTGTTCGGAAAAATACTCTTAATATCTCCTGTTTTCTTTCGATATCTCACTTTTTCTTAATTTACAGCAAGGTTTTTCTTTCCTTTTTCACTTCTTCCAATTCATTGAACACTACATCATTGAGCACTTTGATATGGGTTCCTTTCATGCCGGAAGAGCGGGATTCGATCACTCCCGCGCTCTCGAACTTTCTCAGGGCGTTCACAATCACTGATCGGGTGATCCCCACCCGGTCAGCTATCTTGCTGGCCACCAGTACACCCTCGCTTCCGTCCAGTTCATCAAAAATATGAATGATAGCCTCCAGCTCAGAATAGGATAATGTGCTGATGGCAGACTTCACAATCTGGATCTTCCGGTTCTCCTCCGCGTTTTCCTCATTTACGGAGCGCATCATCTCCAATCCCACCACAGTCGTTCCATACTCGCTGAGGATAATGTCATCTATGTCATATTCACTGCCCGACTTATACATGAACACTGTACCCAGTCGTTCCCCGGCAATATCAATGGGATTAATAATGCCTCGGTATTTCTGCACATCCAGATGTTCAAAGCCAAGTGTCTCCAGGTTTACATTTTCTTTGGTGGACAACACACCCAAAAATCGTTCATTTAAAAGAGGATCAATATATCCTCCCACTTTATCAGCGATCAGCTCATGAATCTCCTCAACCCCCTGGCACTGGCTGACTCCAAGCACTTTCCCTTTACGGCTGATAACCAGTATATTCGAATTCATGATTCCGGTCAGTACTTCACAGATGTCATTAAATACCACTTTGCTGGAATTATTATTGTGCAATAGCTGATTAATTTTTCTGGTTTTATCTAATAATTGTACACTCATACAAACCTCCCAAAAACATTAAAACGATAAATCTTATGCTATCACAGAATTTTCAGAAAATCAATGAAATTTTATTATTTATTCAAAATATATCCACAATTTTCATTTGCGCAAAGCAGCTTATTTCCTTTTTCCAACATGTAGCTGCCACACTTCGGGCATTTCTGATCGGAAGGTTTTTGCCAGGACATAAAATCACAGTCCGTATTTTCGCACCCGTAATATCTTCTTCCTTTCTTTGTCTTGCGTATGATGACTTCCTTGCCGCATTTCGGGCAAGCGACGCCGGCTTTTTCCAGATAAGGTTTGGTATTACGGCAATCAGGAAAGGCGGGACATGCCAGGAACTTTCCATGGGGACCATATTTGATGACCATGTTCCTTCCACACTCCTCGCAGATCACATCCGTCTCTTCATCCGCTATGGAAACTTTATCCAGCGTGTTCTCAGCCTCCTTCACAGCTTCATCCAGATCGGGATAGAAGTTTTTCACTACGACTTTCCAGTCCAGATCCCCCTCTCCCACAGAATCCAGCAGAGATTCCATGTTAGCAGTAAAGGTCACATCCACAATGCCCGGAAAAGCCTTTAACATCATCTTGTTTACTGCCTCGCCCAATTCGGTAAGATACAGATTCTTCTGTTCCTTCAGTACATACCGCCTTCCCAAAAGCGTAGTAATCGTAGGCGCATAGGTGCTTGGACGGCCAATGCCCAGCTCTTCCAGCGTTCTCACCAAAGAAGCTTCTGTGTAATGTGCGGGCGGCTGCGTAAAATGCTGCTTGCTTTCAAATTTTTTCAACGTCAGAACTGTATTCTCATCCAGCTTTCCACTCAGCACATTCTCTTTTTTTGTGTTCTCGTTTCCAATGGAATAGACCGCCTGAAAACCATCAAACAAGAGCCTTGAAGCCGACACATGAAACAGATAGTCATTGCCTCTGATTTTCACAGAAGTCGTCTCATATTTTGCCGCTTCCATCCTGCTGGCGGTAAAACGTTTCCAGATCAGCTGATACAGCCGATACTGATCCTTGCTCAGCGCGTCTTTCAATTTATCCGGACTTCGACGAATGTCCGATGGACGAATCGCCTCATGAGCATCCTGAATCTTCTGACCGGACTTTTTTTCAATAACGGCAGACGTCACATAATCCGCTCCATAAGTTTTTTCAATATATTCTCTGGCCGACTTATCTGCTTCCTCAGAGATACGGGTCGAATCCGTACGCAGGTAGGTAATCAGACCGGTGGTACCCTCACCCTTTAATTCAATACCCTCATACAGCTGCTGTGCCAGCCGCATCGTCTTTTGGGTGGAGAAATTCAGAACACTGGCCGCTTCCTGCTGCAAAGTACTGGTGGTAAAAGGCAGCGGTGCTTTCTTGTTTCTCTCGCCCTTCTTTATCTCCTGCACCTGATAAGTCGCGCCCTCCAGGTCCTTTAAGATCTGATCCATCTCTTCTCTGGAAGCAATATTGATTTTTTTCTCTTTTCCATAGAATTGAGCAATCAGAGGTTTCTTCTCCCCGGATACGAGAAAGTCTGCATCCAGCGTCCAATATTCTTCCGGAATAAAAGAGTTGATCTCCTCTTCCCGATCAGCAATGATACGCAGTGCTACCGATTGCACCCTGCCGGCGCTCAACCCCCGTTTTACCTTCGCCCAGAGCAGCGGACTGATCCGGTATCCCACCATGCGATCCAACATTCTTCTGGTCTGCTGCGCATCCACCATATCAATATCAATAGCTCTGGGATGTTTTAACGCCTCTTTCACTGCTGTCTTTGTGATCTCATTGAACGTGATCCGGTACATCTTCTTTTCGTCCAGCTTCAATGCCTGAGCCAGATGCCAGGATATAGCCTCGCCTTCCCGGTCGGGGTCAGTAGCAAGATACACTTTATCCGCTTTCTTGACCGCCTTGCGCAGACCTGCCAGGATATCCCCTTTTCCTCTTATCGTTATATATTTGGGTTCATAATCATTCTCAGGATCAAATCCCAGCTGGCTCTTTGGCAGATCCCGGACATGGCCATTGGACGCCATCACCTCATAATTAGAACCCAAAAACTTTTTTATTGTCTTTACTTTCGTCGGTGACTCAACGATCACCAGATACTTTGCCATAATAGAATTCCTCATTTTACTCGAATGTAATGATTTTTTGAACTTTCCTCCGCCAGCCCTTTCAATATCAGACTGAGCAATATGCCGCCAAGTCTCTCCACCGGAACATCACTCCTGACAGAGATTTCCTCCGGTCCTTTTGGCGACAAATCGAGGTTACTATACACCCTTTTTTCTTCGGGTGCAAGTGTAAGTTGAGTTTTCTTCTCCTTTTTCTGGCTTCTCTTTTGAAAATGAAGTTCCTCTAGAAGCTGCTCCGGAGACAGCACTACGCCGGCTCCCTGCGCAATCAGACGATTACATCCTCTGCTCAATACATCCTTGCTTCGTCCTGGAACGGCATACACCTCCCTCCCCTGTTCCAGCGCCAGATCGGCTGTAATAAGGGAACCGCTCTTCTCCCTGGCTTCCACAACCACAACCGCATCGCACAATCCGCTGATGATGCGGTTTCTCATGGGGAAATGATATGCCAGCGGCCTGGTGCCGGTGGGAAATTCCGAGAGGACACCTCCCTGTCTTTGCACATCAACATACAGTGTCCTGTTCTCCCAGGGATAGCAAATGTCCACTCCGCATCCCAGAACACCGTAGCTTTTCCCTCCTGCATCCAGCGCCGCCCGCTGAGCATATCCGTCGATTCCCAGAGCAAGTCCACTTATAACCTGGACTCCAGCATCGGCCAGGGTTTCACCAAGTTCCACTGCCATTCTCTTTCCATAGCTGCTGCATTCTCTGGCTCCTACTACAGCCACCGCAGGGATATTTCCCTGCGGAAGTTCCCCAAAGAAAAAAAGTCCTGCCGGACAATCCGAAAGTTCTCGGAGCCGTACGGGAAAACCCGGATGCTCCCGGCTTCTAAATTGTATTCCCTTTTCTTTTACTATATGACATACTTCCTCAGGCGAATATCCTTTCCTGAAATCCAGCAAACGATTTATCCAAGCCACATTTTTCTTTTTCCACACCTCAAATTCTTTTTCCGGAGCTTCATACACCGCCCTTGGTGTTCCGAAATAATCTGTCAGCATCTGCAGCTGACGGCAGTACAGCCCGGGCGCGCTGCATAGCCACAACCAAAACCCCTCTTGTTCTATCCTTTTTTCATCCATATGTTCTCTGTCTTCATCCTTTCTTCCATTACATTCTTTCCATCCAGTATTTTTTGTCCAATGCCCGATAACAGACTGCTTCCCCAAGATGAGTTGTACTGATATATTCTTCTCCTTCCAGATCCGCAATGGTTCTGGCAACCTTTAGAATACGATTGTAGGATCGGGCTGTAAGATTCAACTTTTCAAAAGCCTCCCTCATTAGCTCCTCCTCTTCTTTTCCCAGGGTGCAGTATTTTTTGATCCCGGCAGCGCTTAAGTCCGAATTAAATCGATATTTTGTCCCCTGATAGCGAAACTGCTGTATCTTCTGTGCCTGTGTTACCCGCTCACGGATCTGAGAAGAATTCTCACCCCCGTGAAAACTTTTCAATTCTTCATATAGTATAGGTTTGGCCTCCACACAGATATCAATGCGATCCAAAAGAGGCTGACTGATATGGTTCAGATATCGTTTTACTTCCCTTACAGAGCAGCTGCAGCGATTCCGGTCGGGATAATACCCGCACTTGCAGGGGTTCATAGATGCTACCAACATAAAATCTGCAGGAAACAGATAACTTCCTGTATTTCTGGATATACTGATTTTCCCTTCCTCCAGCGGCTGGCGCAATATCTCCAACGTGTTCTTTTCAAATTCCGGAAGCTCATCCAGATACAGCACTCCTCGATGAGCCAGACTCACCTCTCCAGGTTTGGGACAGCTTCCGCCTCCTGCCAGGGCAATCGGCGTTATGGTATGATGGGGGGAGCGAAAAGGCCGCACCGTCCTCAGACCCACTTCCTCCGGAAGGATTCCAGCGATACTGTGCAGCTTGGAAATCTCCAGAGCTTCCTCCAGCGTTGTCTGGGGCAGTATGGTGGGGATTCGCCTGGCGGTCATCGTCTTTCCCGAACCTGGCGGGCCAATGATCAGCAGATTGTGCAGTCCCGAAACCGCAACTTCCGCAGCCCGGCGCAAAAGAGCCTGTCCCTGCACTTCTGAAAAATCCACTCCGGTTTTTTCTTCCTGCCTGGAGCGGATTTCTTCTATATTAATACTGGTTTCCGCCAAGGTTCCCTCTCCGGTCAGGAAATAAAGCACCTGCTTGATACTCTTGGCTCCTAGTACCCGCACACCACGTATTACAGATCCCTCCCTTAAGTTACTCTGGGGAATCACACAGGTATGACATCCAAATCCCGCTGCGCCAGAAACGATCTCCATCACACCTCGAATATCGTTTATCTCTCCATTCAAGCTAAGTTCTCCTGCAAACAAAATCCCCTTTAAGGACTCTTGCGGAATATATCCAAGCGATGCCAGGACTGCTATTGCGATGGGAAGATCAAAACCAGAGCCTGCTTTTTTCAAATCTGCAGGAGATAAGTTTACCGTGATCCGCTTTGCCGGAAGGTGAATGTCAGAATTTTTCAGAGCTGTCCTCACCCGGTCCTGAGCTTCCTTCACTTCTGAAGCAAGAAAGCCTACCATAGAGAAAACCGGCATTCCATCGCTCACATCTGCTTCCACCATTACTTTTTTGCTTTCAATGCCATTGATAGCTGCTGATACTACAGTACTGAACAAATTCTGCTCCTTTCCGTTGATCCTTTTTACACGCAAAAAAGAACCACTCTTAACCCGTATAAAATTAGATGTGTGAAAAATGGCGATACGCCTTGATTTATGATTTGTGATATCATCATAGCATATGTGTGCAAAAAAGGCAAGATTTATTATGATAATAAATCCTGCCATCTTACTCTTTCTATCTCAATTTCTTCTTTTTCTTCTGTTTCACAGCATGCTACCAGGGTAAACTGTTCTTTCTGCAGTTCACAGTACCGGTGCATACCCACTTCCAATGTATTGATTTCCCTCATATCACAGCGGATGCCAATTCCGATGCACTTTAGCAAGCTCTCCTTCCGGCTCCATAGCAGATTCAAAAACTGCTCTCGCTGAGCATCCTTCTCCATCTGCTCTAGCTTTTTCCATTCTTCGGGATGACAGATGCGTCTGGCAAGGTTTTCCTTCCACGGGAAGCGCCGTTCCATATCAATTCCCACCGGCACACTGCCGATAGCGCACGCTACACCCTCCCGGCAATGGCTGATATTGAACTGCACCCAAGGGCAGTTTTTCAGGTAAGGCTTTCCCTGCTGTGTTCGCCCATACTTTGGCTTCTTTAACAATTTTCCTGAATAATCCCTGTTTAACATCGTCTCTAGCAACAAATAAGCCAGACAGTGCTGGCTTATCTGGGGGGGCATCCCCTGGCAATAGTACACTCTCATATTATTCTTCAAAACACTCTCTCAGTTTCCTTAATGCATTTTTTTCGATCCGGGAAACGTAGGATCGGCTGATCCCCAGCCTCTGGGCAATCTCCCTCTGCGTCATCTCTTTCTCCCCACCCAGACCGTAACGCACCGCAATTACTTTCTGTTCCCGTTTATCCAACACCTGCTCCAGGCAATGATACAGCTTCTTAGAATTCTTTCTCAGCTCCAGATTTTCCAGCACATCCACCGGCTCACTCTCAAGAATATCCATCAGGCGCAGTTCCCGTCCTTCCTGATCCACGCCGATCTTCTCGTAAATAGACACCTCTCTGGACTGCTTTTTCTTTGCTCTCATCATCATAAGCAATTCATTTTCAATACATCTTGCCGCATAGGTTGCCAGACGGTTGTTTTTTTCACAGTCAAACGTGGATACTGCCTTTATCAGTCCAATAATACCGATGGAAATCAAATCATCCTGATTGTCCTCTGTTCCCTGATATTTTCGCGCTACATGAGCCACCAGCCGCAGATTGCGTTCAATCAGAATATTTCTCGCTCCCACATCACCCTCTTTGTACTTCTGCAGGTAATGCTTCTCTTCTTCCGGCGACAGCGGCTTTGGGAAAGTTTTCAAAAAGCACCTCGAAAGGGGGTTTTATTTTATTCTATGAACACCTGTGTCCAATCGTTCCTCTCTTCGTCTCAGAATATCGTATTGATCCAGCCTTGTGCCGAGATTAACCCAAAGTTTCTGTTTTGGATGAGGAGCGCTTTCCATAGTATTGCCGTCCTCATCAAGGATTTCCAACACCTCTGCTTTCAGATTTTGACCATCCGGTTTCATAACTTCTATCATTTCTCCAACGCTGAATTTATTTCTCTGCTCAATGGGGTAGCGTCCCTCCGTAGTTCCTTCACCCACAATACCAAGATAAGTATACTCCTTAATATAAGTATTGCTGTCATAAATCTGAGCATCCTGTGATGGCTTACCATAAAAGAAACCCGTGGTAAACTGACGGTAGGTGCAGTTGGAAATCTGCTCCCGATACCAGTCCAGATTAGCCTCGTACAGAGCTGGATCCTTCTGATAATCATCTATGGCCTTTCGGTAAGTCCTGGCCACAGTGGCCACATAAAGGGCGGTTTTCATTCGCCCCTCAATCTTCAGACTGTCGATCCCGGCGCCAAGAAGATCCGGTATATGCTCAATCATGCATAGATCCTTCGAGTTAAAAATATAGGTTCCACGCTCATTTTCATAGACGGGGAAATATTCTCCCGGTCTGGTCTCCTCCACCACTGCGTATTTCCAGCGGCAAGGATGGGTACAGGCTCCCTGATTGGCGTCCCGCCCCGTAAAATAATTGCTCAGCAGACAGCGCCCGGAGTAGGAAATACACATGGCGCCATGGATGAATGTCTCAATCTCCAGTTCATCCGGAATATTCGCCCGGATCCCCCTTATTTCATCTAAGGAAAGTTCCCGGCCGCAAACCACACGCTTTGCTCCCAGCTGATGCCAGAAACGGTATGTCTCATAATTCACATTGTTGGCCTGAGTACTGATATGGCGTTCTATTTCCGGACAGATCCGTTTTGCAATCTCAAACACTCCCGGATCGGCAATGATCAGCGCATCCGGTTTTATCTGCCGCAGCTGTTTAAAGTAATCTTCCACACCGGGCAGATCCTGATTGTGCGCCAGGATATTGGCCGTCACATAGACTTTCACCCCATGCTCGTGGGCAAACACTATGCCTTCTTTCATTTCTTCCATAGAAAAATTTTTGGCTTTCGCCCTCAGGCCGAAAGCCTCTCCGCCAATGTAGACCGCATCAGCGCCAAATATTACCGCAGTCTTTAACACTTCCAGACTGCTGGCCGGTATCAGTAATTCCGGATATCTCATGGAATTATTTATCCTTTCTTTACACTTACTGCCACTCCATCCCCAATAGGTACGATGGACGTTAACAGCCCCTGGGTATGCTTCAGTTCATACAGATAATCCCGCATGCGTTTATAGATCGTGCGGTTCCGGCGCTCCACAGCAAATTTAGATTCGATGATGTCCCCATCCTGCAGCACATTATCCGAGATCATAATGCCCCCCGCCTCCAAAAGTCGAAGAGTCTCCGGCAAAAAATGAATATACTGTCCCTTTGCTGCATCCATAAATATAAAATCATAAGGGCCGGATAGTTCCTGCAGCAATTCGAGGGCATCGCCCTCCAGAAGAGTAATTTTCTTTCCTTTTGGTGAGGATGCAAAATTAACTCTGGCCTCCCGAATACGTTTTTCGTACTTTTCAATGGTAGTTATTTTGCAGTCGTCCATTGTATATTCCGCCATGAAAAGCGCTGAAAACCCTACTGCCGTTCCCACCTCCAGGATGTTTTTTGGCCGTTTCAGTTCCAGAAAAACTCTGAGAAAACTCTGCATTTCATGACGTATAATGGGAATCTCCTCTTCCCTGGCTTTCCGCTCCAATCCTTCCAGATATGCAGGATTGCCTGTATCCATTGAATTAATATAGGCAGTCATCCGCTCAGACACTATCATATAAATGCTCCCGCTCTTCGTCCTCAGATGGGTATTACGTCTTCAAAAGATTCCAGTTCAAAATCCGTTGAACCCATGACCTCCATGCTGATCTTCTGCAGCATCCTGCAAAGTCTTAGTTCCGACGTCAGATATTCCGCAATCACCGGGTTCTGATAGAGTTCCGTTCTGGTTGCAAACAATCGGTTCATCTCATCCAGCATGTCAATGGATTCTGCGGAATTCTGCATCAGGAACACTCTTCGGCGAAATGCCTGCGCCTGCTGCTTCAATTCCGGATTTTTCTCTATTCTATCTTTGTTTTCTTCAAAAGTTCTGTATTCTTCGCTGTTTCTGATAGCCTCCAAAAGAGCCCCTTTACACTGTTCTACTGTCTTGTCCATCTTGTTTACTCATCCACTTCCATAATAATTGGCAGAATCATGGGGCTCCTCTTCGTGCGCTTCCAGAGAAATTCGCTCAGAGAATCCCTCACTGCATTCTTGATCTTGCCCCAGTCTGTCACTTTGCGGTCCATACAATTGTCAAGCGCATTCTGAACCACCATGCGAGCCTCGTCCATCAGATCCTCCGATTCTCTCACATACACAAATCCCCGGGATACGATATCCGGACCTGCCAGTACCTGGTTCGTGTATTTTCCCAGTGTCAGCACTACAATAAGAATGCCGTCCTCTGCCAAATGCTGACGATCCCGGAGTACAATATTACCCACATCCCCGACCCCAAGGCCGTCTACCAAAATCGCTCCGGTCTGCACATGTCCCGCAATATTTGCCTTTTCCTCTGATAACTCCAGAACATCACCGCTCTTTAAGATAAAAATATTCTCTTTGTCAATTCCCAGTTCCTGGGCCACCTGCGCCTGAGCTTTCAGATGGCGGTATTCACCGTGAACCGGAATCGCGTATTTTGGCCGCACAAGTGTGTAGATCAGTTTAATCTCTTCCTGACAGGCATGACCGGACACATGGACATCCTGAAAGATGACATTTGCGCCTTTCATGGAAAGCTCATTGATGACATTGGATACGGCCTTCTCGTTGCCCGGAATCGGATGAGAACTAAAAATAACGGTATCCCCTGGTTTGATCATCACCTTTTTGTGCATATTGGCTGCCATTCTGGACAAAGCTGCCATGGATTCTCCCTGGCTTCCGGTAGTAATCAGCACCATCTTTTCATCAGGATAGTTCTTCATCTGCTCCAGATCGATCAAAGTATTTTCGGGGATATTCAGATAACCGAGTTCCGCAGCCGTAGAAATAACATTCACCATACTGCGGCCTTCCACCACAACTTTTCTACCAAATTTGTAAGCGGAATTGATGATCTGCTGCACCCGGTCTACATTGGAAGCAAAGGTGGCAATAATAATTCTGGTGTTCGTATGTTCTGAAAAGATATTGTCGAAGGTTCTTCCCACAGTGCGCTCCGAAGCAGTAAATCCCTTGCGCTCCGCGTTGGTGCTGTCGCACATAAGAGCCAGAACGCCCTTCTTTCCAATCTCCGCAAACCTCTGCAGGTCAATGGCATCTCCGAATACCGGAGTGTAATCCACTTTGAAATCGCCGGTATGCACCACAACACCCGCCGGAGAATAAATAGCAAGAGCCACAGCATCCTGAATACTGTGATTGGTCTTAATAAATTCAATCCTAAAACAGCCCAGGTTAATAGACTGTCCCGGTTTTACCACCTTTTTCTTTGTGGTCCTGGTAAGATTATGTTCCTTCAATTTATGCTCAATCAATCCCATAGTAAGTTTTGTAGCATAGATAGGAATGTTGATTTCCCTCAGAACATAGGGCAGGGCGCCAATATGGTCTTCATGACCATGGGTAAACACAAACCCCTTCACCTTATCTATATTTTCTTTTAGATAACTGACGTCCGGGATCACAAGATCAATGCCCAGCATGTCATCTTCCGGAAATGCCAGACCGCAGTCCACAACAACAATACTGTCTTCATATTCAAAGGCAGTAATATTCATCCCGATTTGCTCCAGTCCGCCCAACGGGATGATCCGTAATTTTGAATTTTTTTTGTTTTTCAAATTTTACCTCCATTTTCCTGATTTCACGAATCCATCTTTTAAACATACTGCAACTGCAGGGTGGATGTTCACCGCTCAATCTGTACATCCTCCAGCATTTCTTCAAAAATCCGGGACACTGCTTCCAGTTCCCCATCATCTTCCACGATCTCGTAGAGCGCGTCCGCCTCTCCGTCCGCGGATAAATCTTTCAGAATCCAGGCGTCTCCATCTTCCTTTTCTGTCTCCGTAACAAGAAGATAGCCGACTCCCGCAACCCTGGTCTGTTCCAAAACATAAAATTCGGCAGTTTCTTCTTCCCCTGCCAGCGCAAATTTCAGTTTTTCCATCTCTATTCCTCTAACTCACTGCTTTCCGTATCATTTTTTCTTGCTGTCTGAAACGACAGACTATCCAGATATCCCTGAAGGATATAGACAGCGGCAATCTGATCCACATAATCTTTACGGTGTTCTCTTCGCACTCCAGCTTCCATCAAAGTACGGTTTGCGGACACCGTCGACAGACGTTCATCCCACATCACAACAGTCAGACCCGTTCTCCTCTCCAGCATCTCTTTAAATGCCAGAGATTTCTCAGCTCTGTCTCCTATAGTATTATTCATATTCTTGGGAAACCCAAGGACAATAGAATTAACCTGGTATTCCCGGATCAGCGCTTCTATCCTTGCCAGGGTCTGACGAAGTTTGTTTTCGGACGTTCTTCTTATGATCTCTACTCCCTGTGCCGTCAACCCAAGACCATCGCTCACTGCGACCCCCACCGTCTTAGATCCATAGTCCAGACCCAGGATCCTCTCATGCTTTATCTCTGCTGCCATGACCGATTTTTGATATACTCCTTCAGCAGTTCTTCTACCAGCTCGTCCCGTTCAACCTTCATAATCATGCTGCGCGCATTTTTATGGCTGGTAATGTAAGTCGGATCTCCCGACATAATATAACCAACGATCTGGTTGACCGGGTTGTATCCCTTTTCCGCCATCGCATTATACACGATGTCAAGAACATATTTCACTCGTGTTTCCGGATCTGTATTGACCTTAAAGTATTGTGTATTATTGATTTCAGCCATTTTATCACGCCCTATCCTACTACTCATTGCCCGAATTTGATACTCAACGCACATTTATTTTAATATAAATGCGGTAATTAATCAAGGACTTTCCCTTCGAATAGTCACTTTCCCTTCGTCTCCGGCCGCAGCACCGGAAGTTCAATCCCGTCCTCGAGATACAATTTTCCTCTCAGTATCTGATTTTCCAAATTATCTACCGCCAACATAGCCGCCTTAATATATTCTTTTGTATAACCCACATAGTAATCCTGACCGTTTATTGCCGCCTTTTCCTCAAAAAGCACTTCGCACATTTTCCCAAGCCAGGCCTTTTCAAATGCCCTTTTATTTTTCTCGTTCAGGTTCAAAAGCACATCGCTTCGCTCTGACTTTATATGCTCCGATATCTGAAACGGCATTTCGGCCGCCCGGGTACCTTTTCGTTTTGAATACTTAAACACATGAGTCTCATAGAAACGCACACTCTTCAGGAACTCCACCGTCTCCTGAAACTCTTCTCCGGTCTCTCCCGGAAAACCTGTGATCACGTCTGTCGTAATCGCCGGCAATTGAAAATGTCTGCGCAAGATTTCACAGCGTTCCTGATATTCCGCTGTATTATAACGCCTGTTCATCCGCTTTAAAACCGCATCACATCCGCTCTGCAAAGACAGATGAAAATGGGGGCATATTTTGGGAAGCGCTGCCAGACGGGCCGCAAATTCTTCCGTCACGATTCCAGGTTCCAGGGAACCCAGGCGGATACGCTCAATTCCCTCCAATTCATGAACGCTCTCAATCAAGTCCAGTAAGCTGCTGCCCAAATCTTTTCCGTAAGAGCTCAGATGTATTCCCGTCAGGACTACTTCTTTGACTCCGCCCAATGCCAGTTTCCGTAATTCCTCCAGAACCTCCTGCGGGCTCCGGCTTCTTGCCCTTCCCCTGGCATATGGAATAATACAATAGCTGCAGAACTGGTTGCAGCCATCTTGTACCTTGATATAGGCTCGGGTGTGCTCCTGCGTCTTAGTTATTTCTAAAGTTTCATACTCGTTTGTACGATTAATATC
Organism: uncultured Lachnospiraceae bacterium; assembly: GCA_902802515.1. GTDB lineage: Bacteria > Bacillota > Clostridia > Lachnospirales > Lachnospiraceae > Merdiplasma. Next base: position 12,381 of record CADCMM010000008.1, on the reverse strand, counting down.
GATCAATTCCTGCTGCGCGGTCTGAGACGCTTGCCCAATCTCCCGACTCTCTTCGTATCGTTCCAGAGCTTCCAGCAGATCTTTCTTTTTGTTGTTTCCCAGAATAATATCCGCTTCCACTGCCAGCCCGGTACGTTCCATCGCCGTCTGAACATAACACCCTACTGCCACAACCACAGCGAAAGGATTCATCTTTTTTGCCTTGTGCAGCATCTGGCGGGATTTTCGATCCGCTATATTCGTCACAGAGCAGGTATTGATCACATAGACATCCGCCCCTGGCGCAAAGGGAACAATCTCGTACCCCGCCTGTTCCAGCTGCTGTTGCATTGCCTCCGCTTCATACGAATTCACTTTGCACCCCAGGTTATGAAATGCCGCTTTCTTTCGGTTTATCTTGTTCAAAATTTCACCTCAATATTTCATCTTGACTTTTGCCAGCATTAACTGTAAGATAGGCATAGAAAAGAGTTTATCATTAATTTATGGAGGATACGATAATGAAAACAGTTCAGATTTCATTAAATTCCATTGACAAAGTGAAATCCTTCGTCAATGATATTACAAAATTCAACTACGACTTTGATCTGGTATCCGGAAGATATGTCATCGATGCAAAATCCATCATGGGCATCTTCAGTCTGGATCTTTCCAAGCCTATTGATCTTAGCATACATGCCGAGGACGACATCGACACGATTCTGGAAGCGCTGAAACCATATCTTATCTAAGATCGTGTTTACATACCGCCATTACCATTTGCATGAGCAGAGCTGTCACAAAATGTGACGGCTCTTTCTTTTTATTCTATTCTGATCGTCTCTGTCGTCTCGATGGCTGTCTGCACCAGTTTATCAATCTTCTCCGCCAGTTTTTGCTCGGAACGCTTAATGGCATTTATATTTGGCTTTGTCACCGGATGTTTTGCCACAAAGATCGTACAGCAATCCTCAAAAGGCAGAATGGATGTTTCATAGGTCCCGATCTTTTCCGAAATATCTACAATATCCTGCTTATCAAAGCCGATCAGGGGGCGGAATACCGGAATCGTGCACACCTCATTGGTGGCTGCCAGACTCTGCATCGTCTGACTGGCTACCTGACCGATGCTCTCGCCTGTCACCAGAGATAAACAATTGGTTTCTTTGGCAAAATATTCCGCAATCTTCATCATGTAGCGCCGCATAATAATGGTCAACTCATCATGCGGGCACCTGTCATAAATATAGAGTTGAATGTCCGTAAAATTTACTACATGCAGATCAATGGGACCCGAGTAACGGGCTACCTGCTTTGCCAGATCAACCACTTTTTGTTTTGCCCGTTCGCTGGTATAAGGCGGCGCATGAAAATAAGTAGCATCCAGTTTAACGCCGCGCTTTGCAATCATATAACCGGCTACCGGACTGTCAATGCCTCCTGAAAGCAGCAGCATGGCTTTTCCGTTTGTTCCTACCGGCATCCCCCCCGGACCTGGGATAATCTTAGAATAAATATATATTTTCTCCCGAATCTCCACATGTACCATCAATTCCGGCCTGTGAACATCCACTGACACCCCCGGAAACGCGTCCAGCACACGCCCGCCCAGATAAGCATTCACCTCCATGGACTCGATAGGATAGTCCTTTCTGGCTCTTCTGGTGTCTATCTTAAAGGTCTGCTGTTTCATATCATAAACGGTGGAAAGAAACTCGATCACATCGTTTCCCAGCTCTTCCAGCCCCTTATCTTCCATTTTCATAACCGGGCAGATCCCAACAATACCAAACACCCTCTGAAGCGCTTCCACTGTCTCCTCAAAATCGTACAATCCCTCAGCGTCAATATAGATCCTTCCTTGTTCCCGATACACCCGAAACTGGCCGTCCACCGGTTCCAGCGCGCGGCGGATCTGACGTACCAACGCCTCCTCAAAAAGGTAGCGGTTCTTGCCCTTTATACCGATCTCTCCATATTTGATCAAAAATGTTTTAAACATAGTTCCTCCTTAACGTGACTAATACCGGGTATACCGTCTCAGAACCGGCAGCAATTCCGCCAAAACATCCAGGCAATAGTCAATTTCCTGCATCGTTGTCTGTTCACAGAAGCTAAAACGCAGTGTGGTTTCCAGCAGATCACGTTCCAGATGGATCTCCTTAAGCACTGTGCTCACTGGAAGTTTCTTGTTAGATGAGCAGGCAGATCCGGACGATACATAAATCCCCTGGTCTTCCAAGGCATGCAGCAGCACTTCGCTGCGCACACCGCAAAAGCTGGCGCTGACAATATGAGGAGCACTATCTTCCCCGATACCGCTGTTGAGTTTGACATCGGGAAGCTTGCAAAGCCCTTCCGTCATCCGGCGTTTCAGCTCATACAAATGGGCTGTATTTTCTTCGATATTTCGATATGCCTCCCCGGCTGCCACTCCCAGCCCCGCAATTCCGGGCACATTATCGGTTCCCGAACGCATCCCTTTCTGCTGCCCTCCACCCAGGATCAGCGGACGGATCTTCGTCTTATCTTTAATGAACAGAAAACCCGTCCCTTTCGGACCATGAATCTTATGACCGCTCACAGAAAGCAGGTCAATCCCCATGCGTTTCGGATAGATCCGGTATTTCCCGTATGCCTGAATGGCATCCACATGAAACAAAATATCTGACCGGTATTCCTTCACAATCTTTCCAATCTGTTCAATGGGTTCTACCGCTCCCACTTCATTGTTTACATACATGATGGAAACTAAGATGGTCTCCGCACACAATGCCTTTTTCAATTCTTCCAGACTGACATGTCCCTGACTGTCAACAGAAAGATACGTTACACGAAATCCCAGTTCTTCCAGATACATCATAGGCTGAATGACTGCGGCATGTTCAATGGCGGAAGTAATGATATGATTTCCCGTCCTCCGGTTTGCCAGCGCCGCCCCGATTAATGCCCAGTTATTTGATTCGGTACCTCCGGATGTAAAGAAAATCTCTTTCTCGTTCACCTTCAATGTGCCGGCAATCGTTTCCCTGGCTTCTTTTAAATATTTCTCTGCCTCCACGCCTTTTTGGTGTCTGGAAGAAGGATTACCATAATCCTCCATCATCGTTTTTACAACAATATCTTTCACACTCTCCAGGCACCTGGTAGTTGCAGAATTATCCAAATATGCTTCCATTTTGACAACTATTCCTTTTAGTGATTTCTTTCATTTATCCATATCTGTTTTCGCGGCAGGCTTATCTTCTCTCCAGCAATAACATCAGCGCTGACAGCACAGTCATCCCCGCCGTCTCTGTCCGCAAAATCCGTCGACCAAGTGTAATGGACTGCGCCCCGCTGCGCAGGGCCGCTTCCACTTCCTGCTCCTCAAACCCGCCTTCCGGTCCAATAAAGATGCCCACAGACTGACCGGGTGTAATATGCTTCAGGATTTTCCTGGTCTTCTCCATATCCTCCGCCAGCTCATAGGGTATCAGCTTTACATCCAAATTACCGGCGTACTCCATTGCCTCCCCAAAGTTCATAACAGGGCCGACTTTTGGAATGAGCATTCTCTTTGACTGTTTCGCAGCGCTCTCTGAAATCGCGTTCCAGCGTTTTACTTTCGCCTCCGCTTTTTTTGAGTCCAGCTTCACCACCGATCTGGCAGTGGCCATCGGTATGATCTCATATACCCCCAGTTCCACCGCTTTCTGGATGATCAGTTCCATCTTATCGCTCTTTGGCAAACCCTGAAACAGATACAGTCTGGAGGGAAGCTCCACACCGCTCTCCTCAACCCAAAGGATACGAGCCACAACAGCCTCTTCCTCAATCCTGGCAATTTCACAGCGATAATCCATATTATCCAGTCCGGTGCATAGTCTGAGCATCTCCCCCGGTCTCATTCGCAAAACATTTTTTATGTGATTTACATCAGAACCTTCTATTCGGATTTCCTTTTCTCCAATCTGATAGGGAGACACGAAAAAATGATACATACTCAAACCTTTCTTGCCGTCACAGATACCCACTCGCCCTGATGCGTCACTTCCGCCACCTGAAGCCCGGCAGATTTTACTGCTTCCACCACGGTTTCTTCCTTCTCGTCAATGATACCGGAAGTAATGTAGATACCGCCCGGTTTCATCTGATGAATGATTACCGGAGTTAGCGGTACCAAAACATCCGCCAGGATATTCGCCACAACAATATCGTATTTTTCATAACCAACCTGTTCCTGAACCTGCGCATCATCAATAATGTTTCCGATCATCACATCCATGGCGCCCTCAGGGATCTGATTAACCTCAAGATTTTCTTTCGCAGCGCTGATTGCACAGGGGTCCAGATCCGTCCCTACAGCATGTTTTGCACCCAGTTTTAAAGCCACAATGGAGAGTATCCCGCTTCCGGTCCCTACATCCAACAGTTGCGTGTTCGATGTTACATATTTTTTCAGTTGCCTCATGCATAACTGGGTCGTCTCATGCATTCCGGTTCCAAAAGCCGTTCCGGGATCAATATGGATCACCATTTTATCCGCATCCTCAGGCTTCATTTCTTCCCAGGAAGGAATGATCAGGATATCATCAACATAAAACTGGTGAAAAAATTCTTTCCAGTTATTAATCCAGTCTTTGTCCTCTGTCTGAGATTCCTCAATGGAACAATCTCCAATATCCATGAATTGCCGAAGTTCCTCCAGTTTAGCCCTCACACGGTCTAAAATTACTTCCTTATCCGCATCTTCCTCCAAGTAGAAATTCAAATAAGCAATACCATCGTCAGCGGGTCCATCCGGAAGGATGTCAACAAACATCTGCTGTTTATCATCTTCCGTAAGCGGCACCTTATCCTCAATTTCCACCCCTTCCACACCGGCCTCTGCCAGAGCAGAAATCACAATGTCCTCTACCTCAGAGAGTGTCTTCAGTCTAAATTTATTCCAGCGCATGATCTTCCTCACAATTATCGTATTCTGATTAAAATGCAACCTGCAGTGTATTTTTATTCCTCGTATCCGTTTGGATTCTGCTTCTGCCAGTTCCAGGAATCCGCACACATTTCGTCAATGCCATACTCTGCTTCCCAGCCAAGCTCCTTTTTTGCCTTTGACGGATCACAATAGCAGGCAGCGATATCTCCTGCCCGACGCGGCTTAATTTGATATTTGACAGCATGTCCGCATGCTTTCTCGAAAGCCGCCACTACCTGCAGCACGCTGTATCCATTTCCTGTGCCCAAATTGTAAATGCTAACCCCCTCTTTCTCCGCCAGCTTACCGATCGCCTTGACATGGCCTTTTGCGAGATCCACCACATGGATATAATCCCGCACACCGGTGCCGTCCGGAGTATCATAGTCATTTCCGAACACACCCAGGCACTCCAGTTTGCCGATGGCCACCTGCGCTACATAGGGAAGCAGATTGTTGGGAATGCCCTTCGGGTCCTCACCGATCATACCGCTCTTGTGGGCGCCAATAGGATTGAAGTAGCGAAGCAAAATCACGTTCCACTCCGGATCTGATTTTTGAATATCCATCAGCACCTGCTCCAACATCCATTTTGTCCATCCATACGGATTTGTGCAGATGCCTTTGGGGCATTCCTCCGTGATGGGCACAAACGCCGGATCGCCGTAAACCGTGGCTGAAGAACTGAAAATAATATTTTTTACACCGTGATTTTTCATTACATCACAAAGGGTCAGGGTTCCCGCAATGTTATTAGAATAATACTCAATCGGTTTAGCTACCGATTCCCCCACTGCTTTCAGTCCGGCGAAATGAATCACTGCGTCGATCCCTTCCCGTTCAAATATCTGCTCCAGTGCTTCCCTGCTGCGGATATCCGCCTCGTAAAAAGTCACCTTTTTCCCAGTAATCGTTTCCACACGATCCAGCGCTTTCTTGCTGGCATTATAAAGATTGTCCAACACCACCACGTCATAACCTGCCTCTAAAAGTTCTACGCAGGTATGACTTCCGATATAGCCAGCTCCACCAGTCACTAATATTTTCATAATATATCTCCTTTGCTTTCCATCATTCGTGACACCTGGCAAGACGCGCACGGACGCAATCAAAAATGCGTCCGGCGCCGATATAATTTGCCGTTTGTCAATCACGCACTTATGTTGGCTCACTAAAACTCATTATATCATGTCTCCATATAATTGCCATCCCAAATTTTCAAAAGTGTCATTTAGCGCTTTTATAATTCCGCCAGTCTGGTGACTCCCACATAAATCTCCTGTATCTTATACCATGTACGGGGTCCCACGATACCATCCTGAACCAGGCCAAAAATGGATTGGAACACCCTGGCTGCATTCTGAGTACGCTCACCAAACAACCCATCCACGGTCAGTTTCGGTATCAGAGGGTAATTATCCGAGATACGGTTTAATTGCTCTTGGATCTTCAGCACATTCTCTCCTCTGGATCCAATGTCTAAAGGATAGCCTGGATAAGAGGATGGTACACCCGATACTTCCTCTGCAAAATTGATATACATATTATCACCATAATAGTAACGCAAAATCTCAATGGGTTCATACCCCAGTTCACCCAATTGCTTACTGCCCCACTGAGTCATCCAGTTCGGACAGCTTACCCTCTCTCCATCACAGTATTGGGTTAGAATCGGCTGCCGCACATTGGGCCGGGACAGATAATTGTCAAACACCTCATCCACCACTTCCTCGATACTTTCATAATAGTTTCTTCCCGCCATCCATTTCTGGTCAAAAGCAGTAGATGAAGTTATAGTAAAATCATATCCCTTATTCCGATACCATTCCGTATAAATGCGGTTCATGGCGAAAGACTGAATCGCCAGTACATTAGCAATAATAGATGACCTGGGCCAAGTAGCGTAAATTTCACTGGACGCCACATTTTTTATATAATCCCGATAACGCACATAATAGTTTCGGGCCGTGGTATCCTGAGGCGTCCCGTCATGTACTACCACATACTCCGGCACCACCACCTGACTAAGCACGATTTCTCCGCTCTGAGCCACTGGTTTGATCTCCTCCTCAGCGATTTTCGGGGGATACTCTCCATAGAGGGTATGCGCCGGAATCACAAATACATCCGGGGGCTGAATCCCAGTCAGCGGCCGCATACGAATAGTCTGCGTCGCCACCTGCTCCGCCAGTATCTGCGTTCCTGATATAGTAATTGTCTCATAACCCGCTGCTGAAATCTTTAATGTATATTCCGAGTAGGGCTGATTCTCAGAAGTCCGATCCAGGCTATATTCCACCGGCGGCGCATTCAGTTCCACTTGCTCCGTTTGTCCGCTGTTGTCTGTCGTAACTTCCTCCAAAATCTCTTCCGGCTCTCCTGTGTATGAAATATCCACAGTAGCCCCCTCAATGGGTATATTCTGCACTTCTGAGGTCACCTGTATCCGCAGGCCGCCTTTATCCGGCTGCTCATCCTGCATCATACGCACACGCGAATCACTCATCCCGTTCTCCCGCCAATCTTCCATAAGGACTGCATTCTCCGTCCTGACAGTCCTTTTTACCTCAGCATATGCATTATACAGATGAAAATTGCTTAAATTTTTGAAAAATTTGAAAAAAGCTCTTTTCATTTTTGAAAAAAGTGCTATACTAATGATATGGAATCATAGCTCAGCTGGGATGAGCGTTCGCCTCACACGCGAGAGGTCATGGGTTCGAGCCCCATTGATTCCATTTTTTATACCCATTTTACTGGTCATTTACTCCTGAAACGTCTTCAATGCCTCCAGCGTCTTCTCCATCAGCTCATCAAGACTCCAGCCAAGCATATCAGCACCCTGCAAAATCACATCTCTTGAACATCCTGCCGCAAATCCCTTACTCTTAAATTTTTTCTTCAAAGACTTCAGTTCCAGATCCTGCACGCTCTTTGACGGACGCATCAAAACAGTTGCTCCCACCAATCCCGTCAGTTCGTCCACTGCAAACAATACCTTCTCCATCTCATGCTCCGGTTTGATGTCAACCGTAATTCCGTATCCGTGGCTTGCCGTTGCGTGAATAATGCGCTCGTCCACCCCTCTCTCTCTCATAATCTCCTGTGACTTGATACAATGCTGCTCCGGATACTGTTCAAAATCCAGATCGTGAAGCAGTCCAACGATTCCCCAAAACTCTTCTTCCTCCCCAAATCCCAGTTCTCTGGCAAAATATTTCATTGTATTTTCCACGGTTTGTGCATGTTCCAGATGGAACTCCTCTTTATTATATTCTGTCAGCAATGCCCACGCTTCTTCTCTGTTCATGTTCCTTATCCTCCGTTTCCTGTCATATTTGGTATTCGTCACGCGACCCTGTGCAATCGAGTAGAGGTTCCTTTCTCCTACTCGCCGCACCGCCCACGTTCGGCAAAAGCGGAAAAATTTCCATATGCGGGTGTGCGCATAAAAAAACCTCGCATATCCATTCAGGATAACGAGGTTTTCAGCAGTTCGTAGGGGAATCGAACCCCTGTTTTCGCCGTGAGAGGGCGACGTCTTAACCGCTTGACCAACGAACCAAATCACTATATCAGCGACACTTAAATACTATACACCATTCTTTCAAAAAAAGCAAGTACTTTTTTCATTTTTAAGAAATTGGTTATAATTTAACAGCCCAGCAGGTTTCAGCAACTGACAACTCGTACTTGCATGCAAATGGCAGTTGTTGAAACCCGCCAAGGACAGTTTTATTATTTCGGCTGAATTCTGGCAACACCAGTTTTAATGGCCGCATCAGCTACCGCTTTTGCTACTGCATCTTTTACTCTTGAATCGAATGCCGCAGGAAGAATGTATTCTGCGTTCAGTTCATCATCACTGACGATACCCGCAATTGCATAAGCCGCAGCAACTTTCATTTCTGAATTGATTTCAGAAGCTCTTACATCCAGAGCGCCGCGGAAGATTCCCGGGAATGCCAGCACATTATTTACCTGGTTCGGGAAATCACTGCGTCCTGTAGAAACGACCGCTGCTCCGCCTGCCTTGGCCTCATCCGGGAAAATTTCCGGAGTCGGATTTGCGCACGCAAAGATGATCGGATCCTTCGCCATAGTAGCTACCATCTCTTTGGTCAGAGTACCCGGAGCCGATACACCGATAAATACGTCTGCACCTTTGATTACATCTGCCAGGGTACCTTTCTCGTGAGCCTGGTTTGTGATCTTGGCCATCTCCTGCTTGATTGGGTTCAGTCCATCTCTTCCCTCATAGATTGCTCCCTGACGGTCAGTCATGACCACATGCTCCAGACCCATGCTGATCAGCAGCTTAATAATAGCAATACCTGCAGCGCCTGCACCGCTTGTAACAATCTTGATATCATGGATATCTTTCTTCACCAATTTCAAAGCATTGATCAGACCAGCCAGAGTAATAACCGCCGTTCCATGCTGGTCATCGTGGAAGATCGGAATATCGCAGCACTCCTGCAGTCTCTTCTCGATTTCAAAACAACGGGGCGCACTGATATCCTCCAGATTCACACCGCCAAAGCTTCCGGCCAACAACTTTACCGTCTGTACAATCTCATCTACATCTTTACTTCTAACGCAAAGAGGAATCGCATCAACATCACCAAATGCCTTAAACAGCACGCATTTTCCTTCCATGACCGGCATACCAGCTTCCGGTCCGATATCCCCCAGGCCTAAAACTGCCGTACCATCTGTCACAACTGCCACCGTATTCCAGCGTCTTGTCAGATCATAGCTAAGATCCGGATTTTTCTGGATCTCCAGACAGGGCTGTGCAACACCCGGGGTGTAAGCCAATGAAAGCGCTTCTTTTGAATCTACCTTTGCCCGCGGTGTAATTTCAATTTTACCTTTCCATTCCTGATGGAGTCTCAATGATTCTTTTGCATAATCCATACTTCATTTCCTCTTCTCATATATTTTTACAAAAATATTAACCGCAACACGCAGTTTTTCATAAAATACATTATAACGAATCTTTCCCTGCTTGTAAACACGGTTTTTAAAAAAACAATTCTTCATTGTGTATATTTTCTGTCGTTTCCTCGCATCCTATTTCAGAAAGGATGGTGCAGACTATGTCTACTAAAAATAAAACTCCCAATACTTTGAAAAATGTCTATGATGACGGCAACATTCCAGATGTTGATCTTCCCAGTGGTGAAGATATTGTTAAACCTACAGAACCATTGCCCGAATCAACCAGGCCTCGCAAGGACGGACCCGGAGGTGATGGCGATGCTTGATAATAAGGAGTTCCCCATCGGCTTTACCATGGAGTTGGCACAGCACTCAGATGTCCTGAATCGTTTTTCACAGCTATCACAACAAGACCAGCAGTCCATTGTGGAAGAAGCACGTTTGATTAAGTCTCACAATCAAATGCGAGATTTTGTGGAGTCCATTTTTAAGTAATACCTTCAAGTATATTTTACCCTGCTAAATGTCGGCTACCTGCTAATAATAATAACATCTTTTATATTTTGGCATACCATATAACAAAAGAATAAAGGAGAAATCTTATATGAGTATGCCTAAAATTGAAAACATCGATATCGATAAATGCAGTGCTGCTTCTGCGCTTCTCCAGTCTATAGCTTTGGAAGAAGCTGCCATTTCTCATATCCTTAATGCAGAAGGAGAAAAAATACAAAAAATCATTGGTATGCCTAACTGTGATCACAAGGATATCCTTGAAGTAAATAAATCGGTTCAGGAAACAGTAGAGAAGATAACAAGCCTTGAAGCTATACTGAAAGAAAAACTTGATCTGGTTATTCCATTTCTAAAAGACTGCTGTAAAAAACCTCCGAAATCGGAAGAATAATTACTACACTATAAACAACTTAAGCTAAACAGGATGTATTGTTATTAAATTTTTTCTATCAAATCTAAATTGATTTTTCATTACTCTTTATTTATTATATCACTATAGGCGCTTGATACTATATGACATTTTAAAAATAAGGGTAATGAGTTATGAATACAAAAACAACTATTGCTGTCACAGCCATTATGGCTGCCTTCGTTTCCTCTGTTTCACCCCACGCTGAAATAGAGAAAACACTTGATTATATTGAAACAAAAATCACTTCATTCCATGGATATGATTGGGGAACTTCTTTTGACAAAGTATTTGAAAATGAAGTTTCTGATGAAATGATTTTTGACGAGGATTACTATTTTCCAGACGAAAAAAATATCCTTATGGTTGCAAATGTAGAAATGGATACATTTTACACGGATATCATTTTCTACTTTGACGAGGAATATGGTTTATATCATGGCACTTATCTGCTTCAAGAAGAAAACTCTGATCCGAATCATTATTATTCCACTTATTTGGAATTGCAGCAAAGCTATGCCAATGAATATGGAAATCCAAGCTTTATATTTGATCACTGGTTGGATGATATATTCAAAGACGACTTTACCCTCTATGGTGTTGCCCTCAGCTTTGGCTCTGTTTCCTTTTCCAGCTCGTGGATGGATGAAATCGGTGACACAATCAGTGTATATTGCAGCGGATTTAACAATAAAATCAGCAATGCGATCATTTATGGCTCTAAAAATTCCAGTAAATTACAAGAAAAAAACAAGACAGCAAATGATGCTTTTTTTACTCTATATAATATGAAAAATAATACTGATTAAAAAGGACGCACCGTATTTTTCTTCGTTGTATGACATGAAATATGAAATAAAACAAAAACCCCAGTAAATACTGAGGTTTTTCGTGCCGCAGACCGGAATCGAACCGGTACGGGTATCACTACCCACGGGATTTTAAGTCCCGGGCGTCTGCCAGTTCCGCCACTACGGCATTTGCCAAAGTAATTGGCAATGGGACCTATAGGGCTCGAACCTATGACCCTCTGCTTGTAAGGCAGATGCTCTCCCAGCTGAGCTAAGATCCCATTTATACAAACAAGCGATAACTTTCATTATCGCTTGTTTGTACAAGCGACCCAGATCGGGCTCGAACCGACGACCTCCGCCGTGACAGGGCGGCGCTCTAACCAACTGAGCCACTGGGCCAGACAATATTTAATTAAAAATGGACCTTCGGGGACTCGAACCCAGGACCGACCGGTTATGAGCCGGTTGCTCTAACCAACTGAGCTAAAGGTCCAAGAAGCCGATGATCGGACTCGAACCGATAACCTGCTGATTACAAATCAGCTGCTCTGCCAATTGAGCCACATCGGCAAAGCGACGCAATGGCTTAAATGACTCCTACGGGATTTGAACCCATGTTACCGCCGTGAAAGGGCGGTGTCTTAACCGCTTGACCAAGGAGCCAAATTTACTATATAGTAAAACTCCCCGAGTTGGGCTCGAACCAACAACCCTTCGGTTAACAGCCGAATGCTCTACCATTGAGCTATCGAGGAATAAAGATACTTTTACATATCTTC
>CADCMM010000007.1 GCA_902802515.1 uncultured Lachnospiraceae bacterium | reverse complement strand
TGGGAAATCCTCAGGATTCTCTCAAATTTGTTCACATAGCAGGAACGAACGGGAAAGGCTCTGTTATGTCATATCTGAGTTCTATTCTGCAGGAAGCGGGGTACTCGGTTGGACGGTACATTTCCCCGGCTTTGTTTTCTTACGAAGAAAGGATTCAGATCAATGGGAAACTGATACCGAAGGAGGAAGTAGCCCGGCTTACAACCAGGATCGCTGCCGCAAGGGGGCGGATCCGGGATCGGGGAGAGGCACAGACCACGATTTTTGAAGTGGAAACTGCCATGTCTTTTCTCTATTTCCAGGAACAAAACTGTGATCTGGTCCTATTGGAGACAGGCATGGGAGGAAGCGAAGATGCTACCAATGCTGTTACAACTACTTTGTTGGAGATCATCTCCTCTATCAGCATGGATCATATGGAATTTCTGGGGAATACTCTGGAGAAAATCGCGTGGAATAAAGCGGGGATCATTAAGCAGAAAACATTGGTGGTTTCTGATACTCAGGATCAACGTGTTTATAAAGTCCTGGTGAACGCCTGCAGAGAAAAAGGAGCTGTTTTGCACATGCTGGAGGAAAAACACCTGTGGAACGTGCGATATGGCCTGAAAGAGCAGAGATTTTATTATCGTGGTATTGAAGAACTAGAGATTTCTCTGGCAGGAACCTGCCAGATACATAATGCTGCTCTGGCGGTGGACGCTGCTATAGCGCTGCAAAGTATGGGTTACAAAATTGCTGAAGAGCATGTTCGCAGTGGACTTAAGAATACTGTCTGGGAAGGACGTTTTCAGATCCTTCGGGAAGCTCCCGCGGTGATCATGGACGGGGCTCACAATCCGGATGCAGCCAGGGTTTTGATGGATGCGGTGAATCAGTATTTCCCGAAAAATAAAATTTATTACATTTTTGGAGTGTTTTCTGATAAGGAATATGATAAAATTATAAGAATAACAGCTGGGAGGGCAGAGAAGATTTTTACTGTTCAGACAAAGGATCATCCCAGAGCGCTTCCGGCAGAAGAACTTGCGGATGAGGTAAGTAAAGTAAATCCGAATGTGATACCGGCCGGTACAGTTACAAACGCAATGACGCTGGCCCTGGAAGAAGCAGAGCAGAAGGACGTGATATTGGTTTTTGGATCATTGTCGTTCCTGTATGAGGCGAAAGAATACTTCGAACATCAGCAGGGTATATGAGAATACATACAGAAAGGTTACGAAAGCAGATATGAAAGATTTACTGGAGCTTAGGGAGGAGATTGATGAGATTGACCGTGACATCGTAGAATTGTTTGAGAAGAGGATGGCGGTCAGCGAGCAGGTGGCGGAATATAAGATCAACACCGGGAAAAAGGTGTTTGACCGGGACAGAGAGCGGGCGAAGATGGAAACGCTGACCGCTATGGCCCACAATGATTTTAACCGTCACGGCATAGAGGAACTGTTTCAGCAGATCATGTCCATGAGCCGGAAAAAGCAGTATCAGCTGTTGGCCAAGAGCGGCGTAGCCGGGCGTCTTCCGTTTATCGGCGTGGATGAACTTGAGAAAGATCACATCCGCGTGGTATTTCAGGGGGTAGAGGGTGCATATAGCCATGCGGCCATGTGTGAGTTCTTTGGAAAAGATGTGAATTCCTTTCATGTAAAAAAATTCCGGGATGCTATGGAAGCTATTGCAGAGGGAGCGGCTGATTACGCGGTACTGCCCATTGAAAACTCTTCTGCAGGTATTGTGGCTGATAATTTTGATCTTTTGGTGGACTTTGAAAACTATATTGTGGGAGAACAAGTAATTAAATGTGAACACGTATTGATGGGGCTTCCGGGTACGCAGCTTGCTGATATCAAAACAGTATATTCCCATCAGCAGGCGCTGTCCCAGTGCGAGCAATTTCTGGACGATCACAGGGACTGGCATCAGGTTCCCTACGATAATACGGCGCTGGCGGCGAAAAAAGTGGCCCGGGAACAGGATAAGTCCATGGCGGCTATCGGCAGCGCTTTTGCGGCGCAGCGATTTGGACTGGAGATACTGGCTGACCACATTTATTACAATGAGGCCAATTCCACCCGCTTTCTGATCGTCACGAACCAGAGGATCTTCCGCAAGGACGCAAAGAAGATCAGCATCTGCTTCGAACTGCCACATCGCAGCGGTTCCCTTTACAATATTTTATCACATTTTATTTACAATAATCTGAATATGAACCGCATTGAATCCCGTCCTATTACAGGGAGAAACTGGGAATACCGGTTTTTTATAGATTTCGATGGAAATCTAAATGACAGCAGCGTAAAAAACGCGCTGAGAGGTATCCGCGAGGAAGCTATTAATATGAAAATTCTGGGCAATTACTAATTAGTGATTGAAAACACGATATTTTAGGGGGATATGCATGGCAGTAAAATTATTTTCAGCGATCGTGATCGGTTCCACCGAGACGGAGATGAAGGTTTTTGAACTCTCTCAAGGCAGAGGTATGCGTAAGATCGACTGTATCAGCACCCGGCTTAACCTCGGTGTGGACGCTTACAGTATGGGAAAACTGGATGTGGAAAAAGTGGAAGAACTCTGCCTTGTGCTGAAAGAGTTTAAGACCACCATGGCCGGTTACAAGGTGGACGCCTACCGGGTGTGCGCCACCAGCGCGCTGCGGGAGATCCGCTCCAGCCTGATTACCAGGGACTATATCGAAAAGCAGACCGGATTGAATATAGAGATCCTGAGCAATTCTGAGCAGCGCTTTCTGGATTTCAAATCCATTGCCTCAGAAAGCAGCTCCTTTGAGACCATTATCCAGAACGGCACGGCTGTGGTGGACATTGGAGGAAACAGTATGCAGATCTCGGTCTTCGATAACGATCGATTGATCACTACACAAAATATCCGTATGGGTAAGGTTAGCACCCGGGAGCAGTATCTGCCAATGGCCAGGAATAATGCTCATTTTGAAAAACTGGTTCTGGAACTGATGGAGCATGAATTAAACGGATTTGGCCGTTTGTATCAGAAAGACCGCCAGATTAAGAATATGATCGTGGTAGACCGGCAATTACAGGAACTGCTTAAAAAACAGCAAAAAGCTCCAAACTCCCTCCTGACCATATCCAAAGAAGAATTTGCCGGATATTATCAACAGATCGTGTGCCTGAATCCGGATGAAATTACGGAACGTTTTGAAGTATCTGCCGATACGGCTCCCCTCCTGGTGCCGTCGGTCATTTTTTGCAGATGTCTTCTTGATAAGATGGGAGCGGATACGATCTGGTTCCCGGAGATGAGTCTGGGGGACGGCATATGTTTTGAGTATGCGGTAAAAAACAAATTTATCCGGACCAAACACAGCTTTGAAGAGGATATTATAGCGGCCTCCAGAAGCATAGCGAAGCGCTATAAGAGCAATCAGGCCCACATCAAAAACATGGAGGAGATCACTCTTCAGATTTTTGATAAAATGAAGAAGATCCACGGCCTGGGGCAGCGGGAACGGCTGCTGCTGCAGATCTCCGTGATTCTACATAATTGTGGTAAATTTATCAGTCTTACAAACGTTGCGGAGTGCGCCTACAATATTATCATGGCGACAGACATTATTGGATTATCCCTGGCTGAGCGCCAGATCGTGGCTAATGTTGTAAAATTTAACACCATGGACTTTTCCTATTATGATAAATTGGCGCTTGGAAGCAGCATCAGCCGTAAGGAATACCTGGTGATCGCGAAACTCACTGCTATGGTGCGTGTAGCAAACGCTCTGGATCGTTCCCACAAGCAAAAATTTAAGAATGCATCTATTGCACTGCGGGATGGTGAACTGATCATATCGGTGAACAGCCAGGATGATCTGACGCTGGAGAAGGGAACACTGGAAGAAAAGTCAGAGTTTTTTGAAGAAGTATTCAATGTGCACCCCAAAATCAGACAAAAGAAAAAGATGTAGGGTAAGCATAAGAGGAGGGGGATGAAATGGCAGCAATCGACTACATAAAACCGGAATATTACACCAACCGGGAACTCAGCTGGCTGGATTTTAATATGCGCATCCTGGGGGAAGCCAGGGACAAGAAGAATCCTCTGTTTGAGCGAATTAAATTTCTGAGCATTACTGCGTCTAATCTGGATGAATTTTTTATGATCCGTGTAGCCTCCTTAAAGGATATGGTTCATGCGAAATATACCAAACCGGATATTGCAGGGCTAAAGCCGGAGGCACAGCTGGCCTTGATCCAGGAGAAGGCGCATTATCTGGTTCAGCGTCAATATTCCACATACAACAGATCGCTGGTCCCGGCCCTGAAACAGAACGGATTGGATCTTGTGATGGCCCACGAAGATTTGACAGCGTCTCAGAGGGAGTTTCTGGATCAATACTTTGAGGAGAACATTTATCCGGTATTGACGCCTATGGCAATGGATTCTTCAAGACCGTTCCCGCTGATCCGCAATAAATCCCTGAATATTGGGGCTTTGATCTCCAAAAAGGGGGAGAAAAGCAAGGCGGAATTTGCCACGGTGCAGGTTCCTGCTGTGCTGCCAAGGGTGATCGAACTTCCTGCGGGGGAGGACGGACATCGGTTCGGCATTTTGCTGGAAGAAATCATTGAGGCCAACATTGACAAGCTGTTTTTAAACTGCGATGTTGTATGCGTCCATCCCTACCGCATCATGCGCAATGCAGATCTTACCATTGATGAGGACGAGGCGGAAGATCTGCTGAAAGAGATTCAGAAACAGTTAAAAAAACGACAGTGGGGAGAAGTCATCCGTCTGGAGATCGAGGATAAGATGGACGAGAAGCTGTTAAAGGTTCTGAAGAAAGAGTTTGCTGTAAAAGCGGATGATATTTATCCCATCAGCGGTCCTTTGGATCTTACCTTTTTAATGAAAATGTACGGTCTGGAGGGGTTTGACCACCTGAAGACGCCGCCCTATGCGCCGCAGCCGGTACCGGCTCTGTCAGAGGAACCGGATATTTTTGAGGCGATCAAGAAGAAAGATATTCTTCTGCATCATCCCTATATGACGTTTGACCCGGTGGTGGATTTTATCCGAAAGGCAGCCAGAGATCCTCAGGTGCTGGCCATCAAGCAGACGCTCTATCGTGTCAGCGGTCATTCGCCTATCGTGGCGGCGCTGGCTTTGGCAGCGGAAAACGGAAAACAGGTGTCCGTGCTGGTGGAACTGAAGGCCCGTTTTGATGAGGAAAACAATATTATCTGGGCAAAGATGCTGGAGAAGGCAGGATGCCATGTCATTTACGGTCTGGTGGGATTAAAAACGCACAGCAAGATCACGCTGGTGGTGCGAAGAGAAGAGGACGGTATCCGCAGATATGTGCATTTGGGTACAGGTAATTACAATGATACTACGGCAAAGCTGTACACGGACTGCGGTATTATGACCTGTTCCGAGGCGATTGGGGAGGACGCCACCGCTGTCTTTAATATGCTCTCCGGTTATTCCGAACCAAAAACGTGGAACCGTCTGGCGCTGGCTCCCATCTGGCTGAGGGGGAAATTCCTGAATCTGATAAGGCGCGAAGCGGATCATGCCAGAGAGGGACGTCCCGCCAGGATCATCGCCAAGATGAATTCTCTCTGCGACCAGGAAATCATTGCGGCACTCTATGAGGCGTCTGCTGCCGGAGTGAAGATCGACCTGATCGTCCGGGGCATCTGCTGTCTGAGAGTGGGGATTCCCAAGGTCAGTGAAAATATTTCTGTGAGATCTATTGTCGGGACATTCCTGGAACACAGCCGCATCTTCTATTTCCAGAATGGCGGAGAGGAAGAACTGTATATGGGCAGCGCGGACTGGATGCCAAGAAACCTGGATAAGCGGGTGGAGATCCTGTTCCCGGTGGAGGATAAAGAGATTCAAGAGGAAGTAAGGCATATTCTGGATATTCAGCTGGCAGATACGCTGAAAGCCCATGAACTGACAGCGGACAATACTTATGAGAAAATTGACAAGCGCGGCAAGGTATTGCTGTGTGCCCAGGACTATTTCTGTCAGGAGGCCGTGCAGAGGGCAAAGAAACCGGAAGATCCAAAAGAAACCAGGGTATTCATTCCTGCGGAGCCGGTGGAGGAAGAAATATCATAACGGAGGTTGGAAAATATGTACCGCGATAAAACGAAGATCATTCAGATCGGTGACCGCGTGATCGGCGGCGGGAATCCGATCCTGATCCAATCTATGACAAACACAAAGACTGAAGACGTAAGGGCTACGGCACAGCAGATCCGGAAACTGACGGCGGCCGGATGCGAGATCATCCGCTGCGCGGTTCCGACGATGGAGGCAGCCAGGGCATTAAAGGAGATAAAGAAAGAGATTTCCATTCCGCTGGTAGCGGATATCCATTTTGATTATAAGCTGGCTCTGGCGGCCATCGAGAACGGAGCGGATAAGATCCGGATCAATCCGGGCAATATCGGAAACGCTGAGCGGGTAAAGGCTGTGGTGGACGCGGCGAAAGAGCGGAAGATTCCGATCCGGGTGGGGGTCAACAGTGGTTCCCTGGAGAAAAACCTGGTAGAGAAATACCACGGAGTGACGGCGGAAGGTCTGGTGGAAAGCGCGCTGGAAAAGGCGGGCATGATCGAAGATATGGGATATGATCAACTGGTCATCAGCATTAAATCCTCGGACGTCATGATGTGCGCAAGAGCCCATGAACTGATCGCAAAGAAGACCGTCTATCCTTTGCATGTAGGCATTACGGAAGCCGGGACACTGCTGTCCGGCAATATCAAATCGGCAATAGGACTGGGACTGATCCTGTCTCAGGGGATCGGGGATACCATTCGGGTTTCCCTCACCGGCGACCCGCAGGAAGAGATCAAATCAGCGAAACTGATCCTGCGCACACTGGGACTGCGCACCGGTGGGATTGAAGTCGTTTCCTGCCCCACCTGCGGCAGAACCCAGATCGATCTGATCAGCCTGGCGAACCAGGTGGAAAATATGGTGGCGGACATACCGCTGAGCCTCAAAGTGGCCGTGATGGGCTGCGTGGTGAACGGGCCCGGGGAGGCCAAGGAGGCTGATCTTGGGATTGCGGGGGGGATCGGAGAGGGACTTCTGATCAAAAAGGGGCAGGTAATCCGGAAAGTACCGGAGGATCAACTGCTGTCCGCCCTGAGGGAGGAACTGTTAAACTGGAGTGAGTGATCATGCAAAAAGCATTTTTTGAGGTCTTTCCGGAGTTGTCCTTGAATGAGGATACCACAGAATTGATGAAGCAGGCGTCGATTGCCCGCGTCACCATGAACTCCCGGAAAGACCTGATGCGTATTTATCTGGAAAGCGATGTGCTAATACACAAAAAATATATTTTTGAAACAGAGCAGGCCATTTTGGATCAGCTTCATTTTCGTGCGCCAATGACAGTGAAAATAATTGAAAAATTTCACTTGTCCGGGCAGTATACGGCTGAAAAGCTGATGCCGATCTACAGGGACAGCATTTTATTGGAACTGAAGAATTACAATCACTTTCTTTTCAATCTGTTCCGGGGGGCAAAGTGTGAGTTCTCCGGGGCGGACACTTTGCGGCTTATTATGGAGGACAGTGTACTGGCCAAGGGAAAGGAAGAGGAGCTTCTGGCGATTTTGGAGAAAATATTCTGCCAGCGATGCGGACAGAATTTGAAGATCGAAGCCCGGCTTCGGGAGGCAAAAGAGAGCCAGAACCGCAGATTCAATGAGATCCGATTGCAGCAGGAAGTAGAGGAAATCAGCAAACGGCTGCAGAAAAACAAAGAGCCGGCGGGCGATGGGGATGAATTCCTGGAAGTGCCGAACTTTGTCAAGGGAAAGACTTTCGGCGGGAACGGCGGAAATTCCAGGGAAGCGGGAAAGACATTGGATTTTGACGATCCTGTGGAAAAACGGAAAGAGGGCAGTATGTCCGCGGTGGGAAATGGGTTTGGCAAGGCAGCTTCCGGAAATCTTCGTGACCGCGGAAACAGCAGTTATCGAAGACGCAGCGAGGGCCGCTACGGCGCTTCAGTCAAACGTTCAGACAACCCTGATGTTCTGATAGGACGTGATTTTGAGGAGGATGCCATCCCGCTGGAACAGATCACCGGTGAGATGGGTGAGGTCACGGTGCGCGGGCTGATCCAGAACCTGGAAGCCAGAGAGATCCGCGGGGAAAAGACCATCGTCATGATGGAACTGACGGATTTCACCGACACGATCGTAGTGAAAATGTTTGCGCGAAATGATCAGATGGAGGAGATCAATTCTGCGATAAAAAAGGGAATGTTTGTCAAAGTCCGGGGCGTTACCACCATTGACCGTTTTGACAGTCAGCTTACCATCCAAAGCGTGCAGGGCATCAAGAAAATTGCCGATTTCCGAAAACATCGGATGGACACCTGGCCGGAAAGGCGGGTAGAGCTTCATTGTCATACAAAAATGAGTGATATGGACGGCGTGTCTGATGTGAAAGATATCATAGACTGCGCCATGAAATGGGGACATCAGGCCATTGCTATTACGGACCACGGCGCGGTTCAGGCATTTCCCGATGCCAACCACGCGATACCAAAGGGCTCCGATTTTAAAGTTATTTATGGAATGGAAGCCTACCTGGTGGATGATCTGAAAGAATTGGCGGTGGGGTCCAAAGGCCAGAAACTGGATGATGATTTTGTAGTGTTCGACCTGGAGACTACTGGTTTTAGTCCCATTCAGAACCGGATTATTGAGATTGGCGCTGTTAAGGTACAGAAGGGGAAGATCACCGAGAGGTTCAGTACCTTTGTCAACCCGGATGTACCGATTCCCTACCGTATTGAACAGCTCACCGGTATCAATGACAGTATGGTGATGGATTCCCCCAAAATTGATGTAATCCTGCCACAGTTTCTGGAGTTTTGCGCCGGCGCGGTGCTGGTGGCGCACAACGCCTCTTTTG
The DNA here is from genome assembly GCA_902802515.1 of uncultured Lachnospiraceae bacterium. Classification (GTDB taxonomy): domain Bacteria; phylum Bacillota; class Clostridia; order Lachnospirales; family Lachnospiraceae; genus Merdiplasma. Next base: position 89,767 of record CADCMM010000007.1, on the reverse strand, counting down.
ATATGAGTTTCATTGAGGAAAACTGCCGCAGACTGGGAATAGAAAAGGAATTTACTGCCGTGGATACGGTTGGGCTGGCCCGTGTCCTGCTTCCTGCCCTGAACCGTTTTAAATTGGATACAGTGGCAAAGGCTCTGGGCGTCTCTTTGCAGAATCATCATCGTGCCGTGGATGACGCCGGCTGCACTGCGGAGATTTTTGAAAAGTTTATCAACATGCTTCGGGAGCGGGATATTGATAACCTGGATCAGGTCAACGAACTCGGGAAATCCTCCGCGGATCAGATCAAAAAGCTCCCGACTTACCATGCTATCCTGCTGGCGTCCAATGACATTGGAAGGGTGAATCTTTACCGCCTGGTGTCCTGGTCTCATTTACAGTATTATAACCGTCGGCCGCGTGTTCCAAAGAGTGTATTGCAAAAATACCGGGAGGGGCTGATCCTGGGTTCCGCCTGTGAGGCGGGGGAGTTGTATCAGGCCATCATCCGGGGTGCTCCGGAGCAGGAACTGGCCAGACTGGTAAATTTTTATGATTATCTGGAGATCCAGCCTCTTGGCAACAATATGTTCATGACCAGGGACACTTATGACGAGCCAAAGATGGTGGAAGAACTGAAAGAATATAACCAAAAAATAGTGCGCCTCGGAGAACAGTATAATAAGCCCGTGGTGGCTACTTGTGATGTTCATTTTCTGAATCCGGAGGACGAGATCTATCGCCGCATTATCATGACCGGAAAGGGTTTTAAGGACGCGGATGATCAGGCGCCGCTATATCTTCGCACCACGGAAGAGATGCTGAAGGAGTTCGAGTATCTGGGGGAAGAGAAGGCAAGGGAAGTGGTTATCACCAACACGGTAAAGATCGCGAAAATGTGCGAGAAGATTTCCCCGGTGCGGCCGGATAAATGCCCTCCGGTGATAGAGAATTCCGACCAGCTGCTGACAGATATCTGCTACAACCGGGCGCATGAGCTATACGGAGAAAATCTTCCGGAAATCGTGGAGGAGCGGCTGCAGAGGGAATTGAATTCCATCATTTCCAATGGTTTTGCCGTGATGTATATCATCGCCCAGAAGCTGGTCTGGAAATCCAATGCGGATGGCTATCTGGTGGGATCCAGAGGTTCTGTGGGATCCTCTTTTGTGGCAACTATGGCGGGGATCACGGAGGTGAATCCGCTGCACCCCCATTATTACTGTGAGAAGTGCCATTACAGCGATTTTTCCTCTCCTGAGGTACGGAAATTTGACGGTATGGCGGGGTGCGATATGCCGGATAAAACCTGTCCGGTGTGCGGGGAACCGCTGAAAAAGGACGGGTATGATATCCCGTTTGAGACATTTCTTGGATTTAAAGGAAACAAGGAACCGGATATTGACCTGAACTTTTCGGGAGAATATCAGAGTAAAGCGCATAAATATACGGAAGTGATCTTTGGCGCCGGTCAGACATTCCGGGCTGGTACTATAGGCACACTGGCGGATAAGACGGCGTTTGGTTATGTGAAAAACTACTACGAAGAGAGGGGTGTACATAAGCGCGCCTGTGAGATCAACCGGATCGTTTCCGGATGTACCGGGGTGAGACGGACTACCGGACAGCATCCCGGAGGCATTATTGTACTTCCCTATGGAGAAGAAATATATTCCTTTACTCCGGTGCAGCACCCGGCCAACGATGTGACCACGGACATCATCACCACCCATTTTGATTACCATTCCATTGATCACAACTTATTGAAGCTGGATATTCTGGGACACGATGATCCCACGATGATCCGTATGCTGGAGGATCTTACCGGAGTAGATGCAAAAAAGATCCCGCTGGATGACCGGGAGGTCATGTCTCTGTTTCAAAAAACGGACGCGTTAGGGATCACACCGGATCAGATCGGCGGATGCCCGTTAGGTTCTCTTGGAATTCCGGAGTTTGGCACGGAATTCGCCATTCAGATGCTGGTGGATACGAAACCCCAGTATTTTTCCGATCTGGTCCGCATTGCCGGACTGGCCCATGGTACGGATGTATGGCTGGGCAACGCGCAGACGCTGATCCAGGAAGGAAAAGCCACGATTTCCACGGCCATCTGTACCCGGGATGATATTATGATCTATTTAATAGAGAAAGGTCTGGACAGTGAGCAGTCCTTCACCATCATGGAGAGTGTGCGAAAAGGAAAAGGACTGAAGCCGGAGTGGGAGGAGGAGATGACGAAGCATGATGTGCCGGACTGGTATATCTGGTCCTGCAAGAAGATCAAATACATGTTTCCGAAAGCCCACGCAGCGGCATATGTGATGATGGCCTACCGCATCGCCTGGTTTAAGATCAACCGCCCCCTGGCCTACTATGCGGCTTATTTCAGTATCCGAGCTTCCGGTTTTGACTATGAACTGATGTGCCTGGGAGAAGACCGCCTGCTGATGCACCTGAAAGATTACGAAAAAAGAATGGATACTTTGAGCAAAAAAGAGCAGGATGAATATAAGGATATGAAAGTGGTGCGGGAGATGTACGCCAGAGGTTATGATTTTATACCCATTGATATCTATCAGGCTCAGGCCAGCCGTTTTCAGATTATCGACGGAAAACTGATGCCGGCCCTGAGTACCATTGATGGTCTGGGAGGAAAGGCAGCGGACGCTGTGGTGGACGCGGTAAAGGACGGCGCGTTCCTGTCCAAGGATGATTTTCGGGAACGCACGAAAGTCACTAAGACGGTTATTGATCTTTTGGGGGATCTTGGCATTTTAAAAGATCTGCCGGAATCAAACCAGTTGTCTTTGTTTGACTTCGCGTGATGGCAATGCGTTAAGATGGCTATGCTATTGAAGGGTGCGGCTATATTATAAGTGAAATATCAGGAGGACTATTATGAAAAAGAATGCTCTGATCCTGGAGGGAGGCGCCAACCGAGGCATTTTCACTTCCGGCGTGCTGGATTATTTAATGGAAAAAGAGTTTTACACGGATTATGTAGTGGGGGTTTCGGCGGGAGCCTGCAATGCGGTGGATTATGTTTCCCATCAGCCGGATCGCTCCAGACAATGTATCATTGCCTGGAATCAGGAGAGCAAACGGGAACAGTTTGATTCTTTTCGTCAGGAACACTCGGTGATGGATTTTCGGTCGTTGTTTGACACGTTTCCGAACAGAGACTATCCGTTCGACTATGAAAGCTACTTTCAATCCGAAACCAAATGCGAGCTGACCGTCACCAACTGTATAACCGGCAAGGCGGAATTTAAAAGCGAAGCGTCCAATCGGGAGCGCTTGATGAAAATTTGTCGTGCATCAAGCAGTATCCCGGTGCTGGCTACCATGGTGGATCTGGACGGGATCCCTTATCTTGACGGCGGTCTGGCGGATTCTATACCTGTGATTCATGCCAGGAAACTGGGCTACGAGAAAAATATCATTGTGCTGACACAGAAGAAGGGTTACCGCAAGACGGTGTCCAGAAAAAACATAGCTCTGATCCGGGCCAAATTCCGTCAATATCCGGAGCTTGTGCGTACTATCTGTCTGCGGCCATTTCGCTACAATAAATGTCTCGAAGCCATTGAAAAGTGGGAAGCTGCCGGAAAACTGTTTGTCATCCGGCCGGAAGTTCCTCCGGTGGGCAGACTGGAAAAACACATGGATAAGTTAGAAGCCTTTTATCAACACGGATACCAGATGATGGAAAAGCGATATGATGAGATGATGAATTATCTCAGCGTATAGGATTAATCTAAAGAAGGAAACGGGAGCACACATATGTTGAAACGATTCTATCCGGATGAATATCTGGATTCGACTTACAGCATTGATTTTAAGCAGCTATTTGAGGAGGGCTACCGGGGACTGATCTTTGATATAGACAATACGCTGGTGCCTCACGGGGCACCGGCGGATGAGAGGGCCATAGCACTGTTTTCCGGCCTCAAATGTTTGGGCTTTCAGTGCTGCCTTCTGTCTAATAATCAGCTTCCCAGGGTGGAATTGTTTAATAAAGATGTGCAGGTGCATTTCATTGAGAACGCCCACAAGCCGTCAGTGAAAAACTATCGAAAAGCTATGGAGATCATGGAGACAAACGTGAAAAATACGATTTTTATCGGGGATCAGATTTTTACAGATATTTATGGGGCGAAGCGGGCAGGCATCCGCACGATACTGGTAAAGCCGATTCATCCGAAGGAAGAGATACAGATCGTCCTGAAACGATATCTGGAAAAAATCGTACTATTTTTTTACAAAAGGAGAAATAAACGATGGATCACATTATCCTGATTGGGTTTATGGGAGCAGGAAAAACAGCCGTGGGAAAACGTCTTGCAAGACAGATGCAGCTTCCCTTTGTGGATACGGACGATTGGATCGAAGCACAGGAGGGCAGAAGTATTTCAGACATCTTTGCAGAGGATGGCGAAGCATATTTTCGTACTTTGGAGACAGATGCGCTTCACCGGCTGCTGGATTCGAAAGAACGGTGCGTGATCTCCGTTGGGGGCGGGCTTCCGGTCCAGCCGCAGAACTGGCCTGTGTTGAGGCAACTTGGCACGGTGGTATATCTGGAGGCGGATATAGAAACACTGCTGGGGAGGCTGAAGTACGATACGAAGCGTCCCAAACTGCAGGGAGGCGATCTGAGAGAAAAGATCGAAACATTGATGGAGCAGCGAAAAGAAATCTATGAGCAGACAGCGGATCTTCGGGTGACCACGGATGATCGGGAATTTAGCCAGATTTTACAGGAGATTATGGAAAAAACCACGAATATAGTAAATTGCGGATGAAGTACATGAAAAATAATACTTGCATTTTACAAAATATGGTGTTACACTGATTATGCTTGAATATTGTACTGACGGAAGAACGGGTATTTACCCGTTCTTCTTTCATGCTGTAAGGGGCGCGGCAGCTAACAGGAGGATTGTGCATGAGTAAACGGGAGATTTATGAACAGAAAACCGAGGAACTGATATCGCCCATCATAGAGGAGCATCGGTTTGAACTGGTTGATGTGGAGTATGTAAAGGAAGGAAGCAACTGGTATTTGCGGGCATACATTGATAAGCCGGGCGGTATTACCGTGGATGACTGTGAGGTGGTCAGCCGCAGACTTAGCGATCTGCTGGATGAGCAAGACTTTATCGATGATGCTTATATTTTGGAGGTTAGTTCTCCGGGGCTTGGAAGGCCCCTGAAGAAAGACAAGGATTTTGCCAGGAGCATTGGTGAAGAGGTAGAAATACGTACCTTCCGCGCGGTGGAACATGAAAAAGAATTTACCGGAATCTTACGGGATTTTGATAAAGATAAATTAGTGATTGAACTGGAAGATAATGTAGTTATGGACTTTGCGAGAGATAATATCGCGCTTGTGCGTCTTGCGTTCGATTTTTAAGGAGGAGGAAAAATGAATAACGAACTGTTTGAGGCATTGAATATTCTGGAAAAAGAGAAGAATATCAGCAAGGAGACACTGCTGGAAGCCATTCGGCAGTCTCTTTTGCAGGCATGCAAAAACCACTATGGAAAAAACGAAGTGAGCAATGTGGTAGTAAACATTGACCCAAATACCTGCGAATTTGAGGTGTATGCGGAAAAGACTGTGGTGGAGCAGGTGGAGGATGAACTGACCCAGATCAGTCTTACCAACGCAAAGATGAAGGATGACAAGTATGAACTTGGCGACGTGGTACGTGTGGATATCAAGTCTAAGGAATTCGGACGAATCGCTACTCAGAACGCGAAGAATGTGATCCTGCAGAAAATCCGTGAGGAAGAGCGCAAATCTCTGTACAACCAGTATTATGAAAAAGAAAAAGATGTGGTTACCGGTATCGTACAGCGTTATGTTGGCAAAAATGTCAGTGTAAACCTGGGCAAAGTGGATGCCATGCTGAATGAAAATGAGATGATCAAGGGGGAGAGTTTCTATCCCACCCAGAGAATCAAAATATATGTGATGGAGGTAAAGGATACACCCAAGGGACCTCGTATCCTGGTTTCCCGGACGCATCCGGAGTTGGTGAAACGGCTCTTCGAAAATGAGGTGACTGAGGTCAGGGACGGCACCGTAGAGATCCGCAGCATTGCGAGAGAAGCCGGGAGCAGAAGTAAAATGGCAGTATCTTCCAACAATCCTGATGTAGATCCGGTGGGCGCATGCGTTGGAATGAACGGCGCCAGGGTAAACTCAGTGGTGGAAGAACTTGGAGGAGAAAAAATTGATATCATTAACTGGGATGACAATCCTGCACTGCTGATCGAGAACGCCTTAAGCCCCGCAAAAGTAATTTACGTGATGGCGGATGATGATGAGAAAACTGCAAAAGTAGTCGTTCCTGACTATCAGTTGTCGCTGGCTATTGGTAAGGAAGGCCAGAATGCCAGATTGGCGGCCAGATTGACCGGATTTAAAATAGACATCAAGAGTGAGACTCAGGCAAGAGAGTCCGGTGATCTTCTGGAATATGAGAGCGATTACTATGACGATGACGCGTATTACGAAGATGAGTACGATGATTATAGCGGGTATGACGAGGACGGCAGTTATGAATACCCGGAGGACGCAGCCGGCGAGTATCAGGCCGATTACGAAGACGCCCCAGAGTATGCCGGATCGGAGGATGATCAGGAATAACTATGGGACAGACGAAAAAGATTCCACAGAGAAAATGTGTGGGCTGTCAGGAAATGAAGGGTAAAAAAGAGATGCTGCGCATCCTGCGAACGGAAAGCGGGGAGATTGTTTTGGATACAACAGGAAGAAAAAATGGTCGGGGCGCATATCTTTGTTATTCCAGGGAATGTTTCGAGAAAGCGGTTAAATCCAGAGGATTGGAGCGCGCGTTGAAAATGGCGGTCACATCGGAAACCTATGAAGAATTAAAAAAGGAGATTGATGCGATTGAAGGGAAATAAAGTGTTATCTCTGCTTGGCCTGGCAAAAAAGGCAGGAAAAGTAGCCAGCGGAGAATTTTCCACAGAAGCAGCTGTTAAATCCCAAAAAGCCTGCATGGTGATCGTCTCGGAGGAAGCGTCATGGAACACCCGGAAAAAATTCCAAGATATGTGTTCCTGGTACCATGTACCGATATTCCTGTACGGCGGGAAAGAAGAACTGGGAAGGTGCATCGGACAGGAATTGCGGGCATCGATCGCTGTGACTGATCCGGGATTTTCCGAAGCGATACAGAGAGAACTGGGAAATGTGGATGAGCGGAGGGCTTGAGTATGGGAAAATTGAGAGTATATGAATTGGCAAAAGAGTTAGGCAAGGAAAATAAAGATATTATGGAGAGCCTGTCGGAAATGGGAGTGAGTGTGCAAAGCCACATGAGTACCGTAGAAGATGAGTATTGTGAAAAAATCAGAAGGAAATATACGAAGAAAATTATGACAAAAGAACCGGATATGAATAATGAAAAACAAGTAGAGAAACCTGTAGAAATGTCAGCTGAAAGTCAGGCTGCTCCTGAGGCAAAACCAAAGAAGAAAAATATAATTCAGGTATTTCGGCCACAGAACAGTAAGACGGGAATGGTGCGTCCCGGACAGAGACCCGGTCAGCACCGGAGCGCACCGGGACAGGGCGGGGTGAACCGCCCTCAGGGAACCAGACCGGCAGGACGCCCCCAGCCAGGTCAGCCAAGACCTGCTGTGTCAGGGATCAGACCTTTACCAAAACCGGAAACCAAAGCTATGGAAACGAAAGAGACAGAGTTACCCAAAGAGGTAAAACCGCAGCAGCAGACAATCGCTCCAGTGGCAGAGACGCCCGCAGCAAAGCCGCAGCCAAAAGCAGCTGAAATGGTGAAAGAAACGGCACGCAGCGAAGTGCAGCAGCCCAAAAAACCGGAAACAGCACCGGTAACTGAAAAACCCCAGACACCCGCAGCCAGACCGCAAAGTCAGGAGCGTACAGGACAGGCGGCATCCCGCCCCCAGAACACGCAGGGAGGCCAGAACCGGACAAATTTCGGAAACCGAAATCAGGCGCAGTCCGGCAGCAGAGAAGGACGGGGACAGTCCGATCGTTATCAGGACGGGCGGAACCAAAACAGCAATGCTTCCAGATCCTACGGAAATCGTGATGGAAGAGCGCAAAGCGGAAGAGGAAATGCCAACGGCTATCAGGGTCAGAGAAATGATCGCGGGCAGAGCAGTGACAGAGACTGGAAACAAAATGACCGCGGTTTTGGAGGAAGAGGCCAGAGCAGCGGAAGACTGCCTGGTATTCCCAAGGGTCCGGTGGAGGCGAAACCGCTGGAAAAAGAAGGAAGAGTAAAAAATGAGCGGGGCGCCAGAAATGACCGCCGCCCCGAGAAAGCGGAAAGAGGCGATAAACTGGATCGGATGGAGCGAAACAGCCATCAGAACCAGAAAAATAACAGTAGGGGTAAGACACAGAGTAAAGCAGTGAAACCTGTTCCGAAACCTGTGGTGAAAGAAGAAGAAAAGATCAAGGTGATTACGCTTCCGGAAGTACTGACCATCAAGGAACTGGCTGACAAGATGAAGATCCAGCCTGCAGCCATAGTAAAGAAATTGTTCCTGCAGGGAACCATGGTGACAGTGAATCAGGAAATTGATTTTGATACGGCGGAAGAAATCGCTCTGGATTATGACATAATCTGTGAAAAGGAAGTGAAAGTGGATGTCATCGAGGAACTTCTGAAAGAAGAAGATGACGCTGCGGAAACTCTCGTTCCGCGTTCGCCGGTAGTCTGTGTGATGGGTCATGTTGACCACGGTAAGACATCGCTTCTGGATGCAATCCGAAATACCCATGTGATCGACCGGGAGGCTGGTGGCATTACACAGCATATCGGTGCGTCTGTGGTAAGCTGTAACGGGCAGAAGATCACATTCCTGGACACCCCGGGTCATGAGGCGTTCACAGCCATGCGTATGCGCGGTGCGAATTCCACGGATATCGCAATTCTTGTGGTAGCGGCGGATGACGGTGTGATGCCTCAGACGGTAGAGGCTATCAATCATGCGAAAGCGGCGGGTATTGAGATTATTGTAGCCATCAATAAGATAGATAAGCCAAGCGCCAATGTAGAACGCGTGAAACAGGAATTAACGGAGTATGAACTAATTCCGGAGGATTGGGGCGGCAGCACGATCTTTGTTCCCGTATCCGCACATACGCATGAAGGAATTGATAACTTGCTGGAGATGATACTGCTGACTGCTGAGGTGTTGGAGCTGAAGGCAAATCCGAAGCGGAGAGCGAGAGGTCTGGTGATCGAAGCCCAGCTGGATAAGGGAAGAGGTCCGGTGGCCACGGTTCTGGTACAGAAAGGTACACTGCATGTGGGTGATCCCATCTGCGCCGGCTCCTGTTACGGCAAAGTCCGTGCCATGATGGATGATAAAGGCCGAAAAGTAAAAGAGGCAGGCCCATCCACTCCTGTGGAGATCCTCGGTTTCTCCGATGTGCCGGGAGCAGGTGAGATATTTGTGTCTCCGGAGACAGAAAAAGAGGCAAGAAGTTTTGCTGAGACCTTTATTAGTGAAGGCCGGGAGAAACTTCTGGAAGATACGAAAGCAAAGATGTCCCTGGATGATCTGTTTTCCCAGATTCAGGCGGGGAACCTGAAAGAACTGAACCTGATCGTGAAAGCGGATGTACAGGGTTCTGTGGAGGCAGTGAAGCAGAGTCTGCTGAAACTTTCCAACGATGAAGTTGTAGTTAAGATTATTCATGGCGGCGTAGGCGCCATCAATGAGTCGGATGTGATACTGGCATCGGCTTCCAACGCGATCATTATCGGCTTCAATGTGAGACCGGATGTGATGGCGAAGACCACTGCAGAACGCGAGGGTGTAGATGTCAGACTGTACCGGGTGATCTATGACGCAATTGCAGATGTGGAAGCGGCCATGAAGGGAATGCTGGATCCGATCTTTGAGGAGAAAGTCATCGGTCACGCGGAGGTTCGCCAGACATTTAAGGCGTCCGGCGTAGGTACGATTGCAGGCGCTTATATCCTGGACGGTGTTTTCCAGAGAGGATGCTCTGCGCGTATTACCCGTGAGGGAGTGCAGATTTTTGACGGTGCCCTGGCGTCTCTGAAGCGTTTCAAGGATGATGTAAAAGAAGTAAGAGCCGGCTATGAATGTGGCCTTGTCTTTGAGAAGTTTAACGATATCAAGGAAGAAGACCAGGTGGAAGCATATATTATGGTAGAGGTGCCCAGGTAATCTGGATATTCTTCCGGAATAGAGGTAAAGTTAATGAGAAAAAACAGCATTAAGAACACCAGGATCAACGGCGAAGTAATGAAAGAACTCTCTGTGATCATCCATAATGAGATCAAGGATCCGCGCATTCATCCCATGACGTCCGTGACAGCAGTGGAAGTAGCGCCGGATCTGAAGACCTGCAAGGCATATATTAGTGTGCTTGGGGATGAAGAGACCCAGAAAGCTACTCTGGCCGGGCTGAAAAGCGCGGAGGGATATATTCGCAGAAAACTGGCTCAGACAGTAAATTTGCGCAATACGCCGGAAATCCGATTCATATTGGACCAGTCTATCGCATATGGTATCAGTATGTCGAAACTGATTGATGATGTAACAAAAACCATCCATGAAGAAAGGGATGATGATGATGTTTCTGCTTAGTGAGGTGCTTAAAGGAGCGGGTACGGTAGGAATTGCCGGACATGTGCATCCGGACGGGGACTGTGTTGGTTCCTGTCTGGGTCTTGCCCTCTACATCAGAGAAAACTATCCGGGGATTGAGACGAAAGTTTATCTGGAAGACTTTTCAGATTCCTTTCAATTTCTGAGAGGTGCCAAAGAAGTGATAAGCGACTGCAGTTCGGAGGTGGAACATGACGTGTTTTTTGCACTGGATTGCGGAGACGAAGCCAGACTGGGAGACGCGGCAAAATATTTTCGGTCTGCGTCGAAAACCGTTTGTATTGATCACCATATCAGCAACCTTTCCTTTGCCCAGTTGAATTACATTGAACCGGAGGCAAGCTCTGCCAGTGAGCTGGTCTGCAATCTTATGGAAGAGGATAAGATCACCAAAGAGATTGCGGAGGCGCTTTATATGGGCATCATACACGACACAGGAGTTTTTCAGTATTCCTGTACATCCAGTCATACCATGAAGATCGCGGGAATGTTGATGGACAAGGGAATTGATTTTTCTAAAATTGTGGATGATACATATTATTCTAAAACTTATGTACAAAACCAGATTTTGGGACGCGCTCTGCTGGAAAGCGTTATGATGCTGGATAACAAGATCGTTTTTACTGCGCTTCGGCAGAAAGATCTGGCCTTTTACGGAGTGACATACAAAGATCTGGACGGAATCGTGCAGCAGCTGAGAAATACAAAAGGCGTGGAGGCTGCTATTTTCCTGTATGAGACTGGCCCCCAGGAGTATAAGGTAAGTATGCGTTCCAATGGAGCCGTGGATGTCAGCAAGATCGCCTGTTATTTCGGCGGAGGCGGTCACGTGAGAGCCGCTGGCTGCACCATGCAGGGAAGTGTGTACGATGTAGTAAACAATCTGGTAGATCATATGTATAAACAGTTAAAGCAGGTGGAAGCGTGATTTCGGGTGTTATCAATGTTTATAAAGAAAAGGGATATACCAGCCACGATGTTGTTGCAAAGCTGCGGGGCATCTTGAGGCAAAAAAAAATAGGTCATACTGGTACGCTGGATCCTCAGGCGGAAGGTGTTCTGGCTGTGTGTCTGGGGAGCGGAACGAAACTGTGTGATATGCTAACAGACACCGGTAAGACGTATGAAGCTGTGCTGCTTTTGGGAAAGACCACAGACACTCAGGATACCTCGGGTAATCTGCAAAAGGAGAGTTCTGTCACCTGCACAGCGGATGATGCAGCAAAAAAATTGCGTTCATTTATCGGAGAGTACGACCAGATCCCGCCTATGTATTCCGCACGCAAAGTTCAGGGGAAAAAGCTTTATGAGCTGGCCAGGGCAGGGGTAGAGGTGAAACGCACCCCCCAACGCGTCGCTATTTATGACATTCAGATCAGAGAGATCTCACTGCCGGAGATTGTATTTTCGGTAAGCTGCTCTAAGGGAACCTATATTCGCACTCTGTGCCATGACGTAGGAGAAGCTCTTGGCTGCGGTGGTTGTATGAAAAGTTTAAAACGTACCCGCGTAGGAGAATTTGAGATTGCGGACAGTCTCAAGCTTTCTGAAATTGAAAAGCTGAGAGAGGAAGGAACCCTTATGGAACGCATTTATCCGGTGGATTCTATGTTCCCGCAGCTTGCGCGGATCCATATACTTCCGGAGCATGAGCGGCTTTTGAAAAATGGGAATCCGCTGGGATGCAGGCAGATAAAAGAAACGGTAACAACGAAAATCGGTTCCAGAATCCGTGTTTATGATACGGAGGATATTTTTTGCGGAATCTACGCCTGGAACGAGGAAAAGAAAATTTTTGTTCCGGAAAAGATGTTTCTTGGGATATAGGCTGGGAGGAAAACATGGATTATTTTCATGGGACTACAGATTTCCGGATGGAGCAAGCCAGCGCAGTGACTCTGGGGAAATTTGACGGTGTTCATCTGGGTCACCAGAAGCTGATGCAACGTATCAAAGAATTGGAGAAAGCGCAGGTGGACAGCGTTGTGTTCGCGTTAAATTCGTGTACCAAAGATCGGATCCTGACAGAGGAAGAGCAAAAATTTGTGATTCGGCAGATGGGAATTTTCTGTCTGATCCAGTGTCCTTTTACTCCTGATATAGCAGGAATGGAACCCGAACAGTTTGTAAAAAGTGTTCTGATGGACAGGCTACATGCAAAGTATATTGTGGTCGGAACGGATTTTCGCTTCGGTTATCACAGGATGGGCGATGTGGAAACACTGAAAAAACTTCAGAGCAAATATGGATTTTATGCAGAAATACTTCCGAAAGAACGTTTCAAAGACAGGGAGATCAGCAGTACTTATGTGAAGGAGGCGTTGATGGAAGGAAACATGAAGCTGGCAAACAGACTGCTGGGAAGACCATATTTTGTCAGTGGGATCGTGAGACATGGAAGAAAAATAGGAAGAACGCTGGGAATGCCTACTGTGAATCTACTTCCTGTAAAGGAGAAACTGCTGCCGCCGAATGGCGTATATGTATCCAGAACTTTGATTGGCGGGATATTTTACCCGGGAATCACAAATATTGGCTACAAACCTACGGTGGGAGAAAAATTTCGAGGTGTGGAGACGTATCTCTTTGACGTTGATATGGATCTGTATGGAACAGAGATTTTAACAGAACTACTTTTTTTTGTGAGGGCGGAAAAGAGATTTGCTTCTCTGCAGGAGTTAAAATATCAGATGCAAAGGGATATTTCATTTGGAAGGGAGTACTTTGGTGGATAAAAGTTTGTGGACTGCCAGCTGCTTTCTGATCGTAGCTGGAATACTCTTTCTGATTGGAGGGATCGTCTGCCAGCTATATCAGAATTATAAAGAGCCCTTTGAGGGAAAGACAACAGCCAGAGTGGTGGATCTGCTGCTGCGTGAAACTGAAAACCGCAGGCAGCCAATGCTGTATAAGAATTGCTATTATCCGGTATTAGAATATTATGCAAGAGGAAAGCTGTATAAGGTAATTCATTGGGAGGGATCCTATCCCAGTACGTTTCATTTAAATCAGGAAGTTTCGCTCTTTTATAATCAGGCAGATCCTCTGGAATATAAAATTGCAGAAAACAGAAAGATGAAACTACTGTCTCAGGCACTGTATGCTGTGGGTGTGTTGGGAATTGCGGTTGGATGTATTATTTTTCTGATATTTGCGCGAAGAGGTTGACGAAAATATTGAATTATGATATAGTCTTCAATGTATGATTTCAGCCGATGCTCAGAAGACGGACACTCCGACCACTTCCTGGTATCAGGCGATATGAAAAACAGGAGGAATGAAACAATGATTTCAAAAGAAAAGAAACAGGCAATTATTGAAGAGTATGGAAGAAAACCGGGAGATACCGGTTCACCTGAGGTACAGATCGCAGTGCTGACTGCCAGGATTCAGGAACTGACTGCTCATCTTCAGGAAAATCCGAAGGATCATCATTCAAGAAGAGGTCTTCTGAAAATGGTAGGTCAGAGACGTGGTCTTCTGGCTTATTTAAAGAAAACTGATATTGAAGGATACCGTGCTCTGATTGCAAAATTAGGAATCAGAAAATAATGTGAAACAAGGGCGGAGCGATCCGCCCTTAATTTAGGATAAGGCAACTGATTATTTCCTTATCTCAAATGATGCCATAACGTAACTGACAGAGACAAATTTGCCGAGACTACTGAAAAGCCGATTTAGGGAAATGCTGATTAATGCATGTGCGAGATTAAGTCGGTTTTTCAGTTGTTTCGGATTTGCGCTCTGCCAAGAAAAGGAGAAGAAAATGTATCAGAGTTTTTCAATGGAACTGGGCGGGAGAACGCTTACCGTAGACGTAGGCAGAGTGGCGGCCCAGGCGAATGGAGCAGCATTTATGCACTATGGCGATACGGTAGTTCTTTCCACAGCTACCGCATCAGACAAGCCCAGGGATGGAATTGATTTCTTTCCGCTGAGTGTGGAATTTGAGGAAAAACTGTATTCTGTAGGTAAGATTCCGGGAGGTTTCAACAAACGCGAGGGTAAGGCTTCAGAGAATGCTGTACTGACAGCCCGCGTGATCGACCGTCCGATGCGTCCGCTGTTTCCAAAGGATTACCGGAATGATGTTACGTTAAATAACCTGGTTCTTTCTGTAGATCCGCAGTGCCGACCGGAACTGGTGGCTATGCTGGGATCTTCCATAGCCACCTGCATTTCAGACATTCCCTTCGATGGTCCCTGCGCTATGACCCAGGTTGGACTGGTAGATGGAGAATTTATCGTAAATCCGTCTCAGGAACAGTGGAAGAACGGGGAGCTGCAGCTTACTGTGGCTTCCACCAGTGAGAAGGTGATCATGATCGAAGCGGGTGCCAATGAGATACCAGAGGCAAAGATGATAGAGGCAATTTATATGGCTCATGATCTGAACCAGGAAATTATTGCTTTTATCAATAAGATCATTGCCGAAGTAGGCAAATCGAAACATGAGTATGAGAGCTGTGCGATTCCGGAAGAAATGTTCCAAGAGATCAAGAAGATCGTTACTCCAGAGGAGATGGAAGAGGCAGTATTTACGGACGTAAAGCAGGTTCGTGAGGAAAATATCAAGAAGATCACCGAAAAGCTGGAAGAGGCTTTTGCGGAGAAAGAAGACTGGCTTGCAATTCTGGGAGAGGCTGTTTATCAGTACCAGAAAAAGACGGTTCGTAAGATGATCCTGAAAGATCACAAGCGTCCGGACGGCCGTCAGATTACCCAGATCAGACCGTTGGCAGCGGAGATCGATCTTCTTCCCAGAGTACATGGCTCCGCCATGTTTACCCGCGGACAAACTCAGATCTGTACCGTGACTACCCTGGCTCCCCTTTCTGAGGTTCAGAGAATTGATGGACTGGATGAGAATGAAGTGAATAAACGCTACATGCATCACTATAATTTCCCGTCCTACTCCGTAGGCGAGACGAAACCGTCCAGAGGACCTGGAAGACGTGAGATTGGCCACGGCGCTCTGGCAGAGAAAGCGTTGGTTCCGGTACTTCCTTCTGAAGAAGAATTCCCGTATGCGATCCGTACTGTTTCCGAGACTTTTGAGTCCAATGGTTCTACGTCACAGGCAAGCATCTGCGCATCTACCATGTCTCTGATGGCGGCCGGTGTTCCGATTAAAAAACAGGTGGCGGGTATCTCCTGCGGTCTGGTAACTGGAGAAACAGACGATGACTATATTGTGCTGACGGATATTCAGGGTCTGGAAGACTTCTTTGGTGATATGGACTTCAAGGTGGCCGGTACTCACGACGGTATTACTGCCATCCAGATGGATATCAAGATCCACGGTCTGACCCGTCCTATCGTTGAGGAGGCAATCGCCAGAACGAAAGAGGCCAGAGAGTATATCTTGAACGAGATTATGACTCCGTGTATTGCCAAACCGCGTGAGGAAGTGTCTAAGTACGCTCCCAAGATCATCCAGATCATGATCGACCCCCAGAAGATTGGCGATGTAGTTGGTCAGCGGGGAAAGACCATTAATACCATTATTGAGCGCACCGGCGTTAAGATCGATATTACCGATGACGGCGCAGTTTCGGTCTGCGGAACAGATCCGGTCATGATGAATAAAGCGGTGGATATGATAAAGATCATTACAACTGATTTTGAAGAGGGAATGATCCTTACCGGTGAAGTTGTCAGCATCAAAGATTTCGGCGCATTCATTGAGTTTGCTCCCGGCAAAGAGGGAATGGTTCACATTTCCAAGATTGCGAAGGAGAGGATCGACCATGTGGAGGATGTGCTTACTCTTGGCGACAAAGTAAAAGTAGTATGTCTGGGCAAGGACAAAATGGGAAGACTGAGCTTCTCCATTAAGGATGTAAAAGAGAAGAAGTAACAAAAATATCCATTGACAAATTTTAGTTTTTGTACTAATCTTGTGTTTAGTTGATATTTGAAACCAGTGAGAAAGAGTAGTAGATTTTTCATAAGGTTACAGAGAGCTGCAGAGGGTGGAATTGCGGCACCGGAGGAAGAACGAATGGACTTTTGAGGGCAAACTGAAATCTGTCGGCTACAGTGAGATAGAGAGTAGGGGGCACCGGGAACGAGACCCGTTATCAATGAAGAGTGGGCTATGCCAAGTTGAGTGGTACCGCGCTGATAAGTCTTTATTTGCGTCTCAAGTAGTTTTACTTGAGACGCTTTTTACTTCTTTTTTTCATTGGGGATTATATGAACGAATTAAAAAAGGAGGATATTATTATGAAAAAGAAAACACTGGCGCTTTTATTGAGCGCTGCCGTGGTTGCTGCCATGACGGCAGGCTGCGGATCAGGCGAAAAGGAGACGGAGGCTCCTAAGACAGAAGCTGTAACGGAGACCGTGACGGAGGCTGCACAGACGGAAACGGAAGAAGTGACCGAGGCCGCAGCGACGGAAGAAGAAACGCAGACAGAGGAAACGACCGAAGCTGTTGAGACTGAGACAGAGACCGAGGAAGCAACCGAAGCCGCTGAAACCGAAACGGAGACCGAGGAAGCAACCGAAGCCGTTGAAACCGAAACGGAGACCGAGGAAGCAACCGAAGCCGCTGAAACCGAGACGGAGACCGAGAAAGCAACCGAAGCCGCTGAAACCGAGACGGAGACCGAGGAAACAACCGAAGCCGTTGAAACCGAGACTGAGACCGAGGAAGCAACCGAAGCCGCTGAAACCGAGACGGAGACCGAGGAAGCAACCGAAGCCGCTGAAACCGAGACGGAGACCGAGGAAGCAACCGAAGCCGTTGAAACCGAGACAGAGACTGAAGAGGTAACAGAGGCTGTTGAAACTGAGACCGAAGCTGCAGAAACCGAAGAAGTGACGGAAGTTACCGCAGATGTATATGAGGGTGAGTTCACCATCGGTATTTCCCAGTTTGCTGAGCACGGCTCTCTGGACAACTGCAGAGAAGGTTTCCTGGAAGGCCTGGCAGAAGCGGGATTTGTAGAAGGAGAGAATCTTACGGTAGAATATGACAATGCTCAGGCAGATACCGGTACGGCTGGCCAGATCGCGGACAGCTATGTATCCGACAAGGTCGACTTGATCTGCGCCATTGCAACACCGAGTGCTATGAGTGCTTATAACTCTGCGCTGAAGTCCGATATCCCGGTTGTTTATACCGCAGTTTCCGATCCGGTTGCGGCGGGATTGGCCAATGAGGATGGAACTTCTGTTGGAAATGCAACCGGTACTTCCGATAAACTTCCGGTGGAAGAACAGCTTAAAATGATTCGTGAGATCCTTCCGGGTGCTACCAAGATTGGTATCATTTACACGACCAGCGAAGCAAACTCTGTCAGCACCATTGAAGAGTACAAGGCAATCGCAGGACAGTACGGATTTGAAATCGTTGAGACCGGTATCAATACCATCGCGGATGTGGATCTTGCGGCGGCTGATATGGTAGGGAAAGTAGACTGTATCTCCAACCTGACAGATAATACCGTGGTATCTGCGCTGCAAACGGTTCTGGCTTACGCTAACGAGGCACATATTCCGGTGTTTGGAAGCGAGATAGAACAGGTTAAAAACGGCTGCCTGGCTTCCATGGGTATCGATTATGTTGCTCTTGGCAGACAGACCGGAAAAATGGCTGCGGCAATCCTGAAAGGTGAAACGACAGCTGACGAGCAAAATTATGAGATCTGCGAAGACGCCAATCTCTATATTAACAAAGCAGTTGGCGAAAATCTGGCTATCATCTTTGACGACGCGTATCTGGCTGGAGCAGAAGAAGTTTTTGAAGAAATCGTAGTAGATTAAGTCTGGAGGATACCAAGTTGATACTTATCTTATTAAGTGTGCTGGAACAGGGAATGATCTACGCTATCATGGCTCTGGGCATCTATATTACTTATAAGATCTTGGACTTTCCGGATTTGACAGTGGACGGCAGCTTTCCTCTGGGAGCTGCTGTTGCTGCTGTCATGATCAGTAAAGATGTTAATCCGCTGCTGACACTGCCGGTATGTTTTCTTGTGGGAGCAGTCATCGGTGTTTGCACCGGCCTGATCCATGTAAAACTGAAAGTGAGAGATCTGCTGTCAGGTATCATCATGATGACAGCACTGTACACAGCGGAGCTTCGCGTGGCCGGAAGGGCAAATCTTCCATTCTATAACAAGACCACTATATTTGACAATGATGTAGTGGATTCTGTTTTTCCGGAAACTCTGGAGAAATACAAGACGGTTTTGATCATATTGCTCATTGTCCTTGCGGTAAAGTATATATTGGACTGGTATCTCCATACAAAGTCCGGCTACATCCTGCGGGCAGTGGGTGATAATGAGGCAATTGTTACAGCGATGGCTGTGGATAAGGGAAAGATAAAAATCATAGGCCTTTCTATTGCCAACGGGCTGGTGGCCTTAAGCGGATGTGTTTATGCCCAGCAACAGAGATTCTTTGATGTATCTATGGGCACCGGAACCATGGTAATTGGTCTGGCCAGTGTGATCATCGGAACCAGTCTGTTTCAGCGTCTCACTTTTTTCCGGGTGACTTCCAGCGTGATTATTGGCTCAATCCTGTACAAAGGATGCGTTGCGCTGGCAATCAAACTGGGCTTTGTCTCTACTGACTTGAAATTTATTACGGCTTCTCTGTTTCTCATCATTTTGGTTCTGGGAAGAGAGCGGAAAAGGAAGGTTAAGACAGATGCTTGAGCTTCGGAATGTATCAAAATATTATAACATTGGAACCGTCAATGAAATGTGTCTTTTCAAGAACTTCAACCTGACTATAAATGATGGTGAGTTTATCTCTGTAGTCGGGAGCAACGGCTCCGGAAAAACTTCCATGCTGAATATCATCTGCGGAAGCATTGATGTGGACAGCGGCGCGATCCTTCTGAATGGCGATGATATCACCAATAGGAAAGAGTATAAGCGGCTGCAGAAAATCGGCCGGGTTTTCCAAAATCCGGCTATGGGAACCTGCGGGGATATGACAATTCTGGAAAATTTAAGCATTGCGGACAATAAAGGGATGTCCTACAATCTTACAAAAGGTATCCAGAAGAAAAGGATTTCTTATTATAAAGAAATGCTTTCCGAACTGAATTTGGGATTGGAAGACAAACTCAATGTAAAAGTGGGAGCTCTGTCCGGAGGTCAGCGTCAGGCTCTGGCACTTTTGATGTCAACGATGACGCCTATCGACTTTTTGATCCTGGATGAACACACTGCTGCTTTGGATCCCAAGACTGCGGAAATCAACATGCAACTTACAGACCGCCTTGTGAGGGAAAAAGGCGTGACCACCATCATGGTGACCCACAACCTGCGCTACGCGGTGGAATACGGTGATCGCCTCATCATGATGCATGAGGGGAAAGCAATACTGGATAAATCCGGAGAAGAAAAAAACGGTACAAAAGTGGAAGATGTTCTGGACATCTTTAATGAGATCAGTGTGGAGAGCGGAAACTAAGTAAGAGGGCTGCAAAATCACAGCCCTTTTAATTGGTTCAGGTCTTCATAGAAATTGGGATAGGAGATGCGGACGCAGTCCGCGTCTTTTATTTTTGTGGTTCCTTCCGCTGACAGGGCGGCTATGGCAAAGCTCATGGCAATGCGGTGGTCCAGGTGGCTGTCTATCTCGGCTCCGTGAACCGGTTTTCCGCCGTGAATGATCATGCCGTCTTCCGTGGCTTCTACATCGACGCCCATGCGGGAGAGATTCCCGGTCATGACCGCGATGCGGTTCGATTCTTTCACTTTCAGCTCTGAGGCGTCCTTTATAACCGTTGTTCCGTCCGCGAAGGCGGCCATCACAGCGATAATGGGAAGTTCATCGATCAGGGTCGGAATAATTTCACCGCCAACTGTGGTGCCATGCAGCGAGCTGTATCTCACCAATAGATCCGCAGTGGGTTCTCCGCTGACGGTATTCTCATTCAAACGGGTGATATCAGCTCCCATAGCCGCGCAGACTTTCAAAAGGCCGTCCCTTGTGGGATTCACGCCCACATTTTTTATCAGAATTTCGGATCCGGGAACCAGAAGTCCGGCCGCTATAAAGTAAGCGGCGGAAGAAATGTCCCCAGGTACGATGACTTTCCGTCCTTCCAGCAGAGGATCCGGCAATATGGAAGCTGTGGTTCCATGGGAAGCAACGGAAGCTCCGAAGTAATTCAGCATCAATTCGGAATGATTCCTGGAAAGTATTGGCTCCGTTACGCTGGTGACACCGTCCGCATACATCCCGGCCAGAAGAACGCAGGACTTCACCTGGGCGGATGCCACAGGAGAATTATAGTGAACCGCCTTCAATTTTCTTCCCTGTATCTTCAGGGGAGCGCACCCGTTATGATTTATGCTGTCAATAGCAGCGTTCATCATGGAAAGCGGGGTTATGACGCGCTTCATGGGGCGTTTCTGTATAGAGGCATCCCCAGTCACCCTGCAGTCAAAACTCTGACCGGCTAAAATACCTGACATAAGACGAATCGTTGTTCCGCTGTTTCCTACATCCAGCGTATCGTTAGGCCCATTGAGCCCATGGAGGCCTTTTCCCCAAATTACAATGCGGTCTGGCTGATTGTCAATTTCAATGCCCATCTGACGGAAACAGGAGATAGTGGAAAGGCAGTCCGCTCCCTGAAGAAAATTAGTAATCTCCGTGGTACCCTTTGCCAGAGAACCGAACATCACTGCCCGGTGAGAAATAGATTTATCCCCCGGTACGGAAATCTCGCCGCGCAGGGGAGTGGATTTTTCAATATTCATAGTGCAATATTCCTTTCTCAGTTTGTTTCCCACACCTGATAACGGTGCTGGCGGAGAACCTCAGCGGCTGTTTTTGTGGTAGCCTCATCGTAAAACTCAATGCGCAGCACGCCCTCTTCGAATTCCCGGTTGTGGACGATGCCGATGTTTTTAATGCTGATGCTATTAACAGCAAGGATTGTGGCAATCGTGGCAATGGCGCCGGATTCGTCAATGACATCACAGTAAATACGGTAGGATTTCTTGATGGTACCCAGAGAAGCAGAGGAAAAAGAATTTCGGTAATCCTTTGATTCTTCAAACATGCGGTAGATGGGAAGTCCCTCTTCCTTTTGCATGTGTTCTCTGGCCTGTGTTAGAAGGCGAATGAATTCGTCCATGACCTGGGAAATGTTATCATGATTGTAAAGGCAGATCTGCTCCCACATTTCGGGAGAAGAGGAAGCGATCCTGGTAATATCTTTGAAGCCGCCTGCGGCAATCAGTTTCATGTGTTCCTCGGGGGAATCCAGATTATGTACGGTGTTCACCAGAGCGGAAGCGATCACATGAGGCAGATGGCTGACTGCAGCGGTAATATAATCATGTTCCCGGTAATCCAGAATTAGGGGAATGGCGCTAAAAGAGGCAGCCAGATCCCGGTATCTTTCCACCCATTCTCTCGGAACATCGGGGGAGGGGGTCAGAATATAATAAGCATTCTCAAACAGATGATCGGTGGCGTTGGCAAGTCCTGTTTTTTCGGAACCGGTCATGGGGTGGCCTCCGATAAACTGAGCATTCAGCCCCAGACGGGAGACCGCTTCATGGATGTTAGTCTTAACGCTGCCCACATCGGTAAGAATACAATCTGGCTTGATCACGTTTTTCAAATCTTCCAGCGCTTCAATATTATTCCCTACCGGGGCGCAAAGAAAGATATAGTCGCATTCGGAAAATCTAGGATCATGGGTTGAGGAACAGGCTGAGTCTATAAGTCCCTCCGAGAGAGCGGCATCTGTGGTAACCTTCGTTCTCGTATAAGCGTAAATTCTGCAGTCCGCCTGATTTTTTTTAAGAGTTTTTGCCATAGAACCGCCGATCAGGCCCAGGCCAACAAAACCATAAATAAATTGTTTCATAGTAAGACACTCCATTTCGTTGCCGGCAGCCGACGAGCTGACGGCATGCATATCGGCTTCATTCTACTATGAATTCGAAGGGCTGTCAAACGGGGAATGGGTTATCTTTTCCGGCAGCTGCATTTGATGTTGATAATAAGGAAAGAGAGATGTACCACCTGGTCTTCACAAAAGGGATCTATCGTCAAAATGGATAAATATTGATAAAATGCTTGCTTTTCCTTTGTGATTTTAGTACAATATACCCATGTGGTGCAAAACCATTCAGGAAAAACTAGTATTGGAGGATGAATCGTATGAATGTTTACACGACGGATAAGATAAGAAACGTGGTTATATTAGGGCACGGGGGAGCCGGAAAGACCAGTCTGGTTGAGGCTATGGCGTATTTGTCAGGTATCACCAACCGTTTGGGAAACATTACCGATGGAACGACCCTGAGCGATTATGATAAAGAAGAGCAGAAGAGAAAGTTTTCCATCAGCACCACCATGGCGCCGATTATCTGGGGCGACACAAAGGTGAATGTGCTGGATACCCCCGGTTATTTTGATTTTGTGGGTGAAGTGGAAGAAGCAGCTGCGGCTGCGGATGCTGCAATTATTGTGGTGAACGGTAAGAGTGGTGTAGAAGTCGGCACTCAGAAAGCATGGGATTTATGTGAAAAGTATAAACTTCCCCGTATCTTCTATGTATCAAACATGGATTTCGATAACGCCAGCTATCGTAAAGTGGTAGAAGATCTGGTAGAGCTTTATGGAAAGAAGATCGCGCCTCTGTACCGCCCGATCCGTGAGAATGAGAAGTTTGTGGGCTATGTAAACATTGTAAAACAGGGTGCCAGAAGATATGTGGACAAGCAAAATAAGGTAGAGTGCGAGATCCCCGATTATCTTCAGGATTATCTGGAACACGACAGAGAGACACTGATGGAGGCTGTGGCGGAGACGAGCGAAGAGTTTATGGATCGTTACTTTGGGGGAGAGGAATTCTCTGAGGCAGAGATTGTTGCGGCGTTGAAGACCAATGTTTCTGACTGTTCTCTGGTTCCGGTGACCATGGGAGCCAGCGTAAACCTTCAGGGTATTATGATTCTGCTGGATGATATTATCAGCTACTTCCCCAGCCCGGCGGATACGAAGATCGCAGGCGTAAACACGAAGACCAATGAGATTTTTGAGGCTGATTACAACTTCGCGAAGGCAAAATCCGCCTTTATCTTCAAGACCATCGTGGATCCGTTTATCGGTAAGTACTCCATGATCAAAGTGGCTTCCGGTGTCATCAAATCGGATGACACCCTCTATGATGTGGAGAATGACAGCGAGTTCCGTGTGAGCAAACTTTATGTATTTGAAGGAAGCAAACCGGTGGAAGTAAAAGAGCTGATGGCCGGTGATATCGGTGCTATCGGAAAACTGGATGCTGCTACGGGAGATACCCTCTCTACAAAAGCGACGCCGATCAAATACGGTAAAGTCACTGTTTCCACACCGTACACTTACAAGAGATACAGGGCCAAGAACAAGGGGGATGAAGATAAAATCTCCCAGGCTCTTGCCAAGATGATGCAGGAAGATCTGACCATGAAGGCAGTAAATGACGCGGAAAACCGTCAGACACTGATCTATGGTATGGGCGATCAGCATCTGGACATCATTGTCAGCAAGCTGCTTACGAAATACAAAGTAGAAGCAGAACTGGAGCGTCCGAAGGTAGCGTTCCGCGAAACGATACGGAAAAATTCTGATGTAGACTCTAAATACAAAAAACAGTCCGGCGGTCACGGACAGTATGGTCACGTAAAGATGCGCTTCGAGGCTTCCGGCGATCTGGAGACTCCGTATGTGTTCGAACAGGTAGTTGTTGGCGGCGCCGTTCCGAAAAACTACTTCCCGGCAGTGGAAAAAGGAATTCAAGATTCCGTTTTGAAAGGACCCATGGCCGGATATCCGGTGGTTGGTGTGAAAGCGACATTGTATGACGGTTCCTATCATCCGGTAGATTCCTCTGAAATGGCATTTAAGACCGCTGCAATCCAGGCATTCAAGAAGGGCTTCATGGAGGCCAGCCCGGTTCTTCTAGAGCCGATCGCTTCCCTGAAAGTCACAGTGCCGGACAAATTCACCGGTGATGTCATGGGCGATCTGAACAAACGCCGCGGACGCGTGCTGGGTATGAATCCGGATCACAAAGGAAATACCATCGTGGAAGCAGATATTCCGATGTCTGAACTGTACGGATATTCTACGCAGCTACGTTCCATGACCGGAGGCTGCGGTGACTATGCTTATGAGTTTGCGCGCTATGAACAGGCTCCCTCCGACGTGCAGGATAAGGAGATTGCGGCGAGAGCAGCAGAGACGGCGGAATAATTGAGATATAACCACGGGGTCGTTGCAAAATTTTTGCAACGGCCCTGTCGTTTGTATTCAATTGCTGATTTGTCGCTGATCTCATGAAAAAAGTGCTTTCCAATTATGGGCACCTATGTTATAATATCGAAAGAGTGCTGATTTTTGCACAGGTTATTATAGAAATTAGAAGGAGGCTAAGATCATGAAGCACATCAAGACATTAAACACAAAGTCTCTGCAGAATACCCTGAAAAAGGGCGGCTGCGGTGAATGTCAGACTTCCTGCCAGTCAGCATGCAAGACAAGCTGCACGGTTGGAAATCAGACTTGCGAAAACAATAAATAAAGGTAATGCCTCTGGGCTGTTGTAAAGTATTACAGCAGCCCACTTAGTTGAGACCGAAAGGGGATTAGCAGTGATCCATCAGTACAAAAACAATGGTTATAACATTGTTATTGATGTGAACAGCGGCTCCGTACATGTGGTGGACGATATTGTCTATGATGTGGTGGAACTGCTGGATAAGGGAAATACAGACGATGCGGTGATTGCCTGTCTGAGGGGCAAATACGATATCCGGGAACTGACAGAAGCGTTGGAGGAGTGTAATACGCTGAAGAATGCCGGCGTTTTGTTCGCGGAGGATGTCTATAAAGACGCTGTGCTGGATTTTAAGGCAAGGCAGACTGTGGTAAAGGCTCTGTGCCTGCATATCGCCCACGATTGTAACCTTGCCTGCAAATATTGTTTTGCGGAAGAAGGAGAGTATCACGGTCGCAGGGCACTGATGAGTTATGAGGTGGGAAAGAGGGCGCTGGACTTTCTGATCGCAAATTCCGGAAGCAGACGGAATCTGGAAGTTGATTTCTTCGGGGGCGAGCCTCTGATGAACTGGCAGGTAGTAAAAGATCTGGTGAGATACGGAAGAGAGCAGGAAAAGATCCATAACAAGAAATTCCGCTTTACCCTCACGACCAATGGCGTGCTTTTAAATGACGAAGTCATGGAGTTTTGCAATCGGGAAATGGGTAATGTGGTTCTCAGCCTGGATGGGCGCAGGGAAGTACATGACAGGATGCGTCCGTTCCGGAACGGGAAAGGCAGTTATGACCTGGTGGTGCCCAAGTTTTTAAAATTTGCGGACAGCCGGGGGCAGGAGCGCTATTATGTGAGAGGTACATTTACCAGGAACAACCTGGATTTTTCAGAGGATGTGCTTCATTTTGCCGATTTAGGATTTTCCCAGGTTTCGGTGGAACCTGTGGTAGCGGCTCCAGAGGACGACTATTCCATCCGGGAAGAAGATATTCCGAAGATCTGCGAGGAATACGATAAACTGGCCCGGGAGATGATACGCCGCGAGAAAGCGGGGAAAGGGTTCAATTTTTTCCACTTTATGATCGACCTGACAGGAGGTCCCTGTGTTTACAAGAGAATGTCCGGATGCGGATCCGGTACAGAGTATCTGGCTGTTACGCCCTGGGGGGATCTCTATCCATGTCATCAGTTTGTGGGAAAAGAAGAATTTCTCATGGGGAATGTGGACGAGGGCATTGTAAGAGAGGATATTGTAGATCAATTCAAATGCTGCAATGTCTACGCGAAAGAGAAATGCCAGAACTGCTTTGCGAAGTTTTACTGCAGCGGCGGCTGTGCGGCAAATTCGTATAATTTCCATGGAACCATAAATGACGCCTACGATATCGGCTGTGAGCTGCAGCGCAAGAGAGTGGAGTGCGCCATTATGATAAAAGCTGCGTTAGCAGAATGAAAAGTAGTAAGAGGAGAGAAAAACAATGAACAAGAAAAGAGCAACATGGGTTCTGATCGCCATGGCAGCCCTGCTGATCGTGACTATTTTCACGGCGGCGGTCGGCTGGGGGCCCACTGGAACAGGAGCTGCGAAAAACATTAAGCTGGGACTGGATCTGTCCGGCGGCGTTTCCATTACTTACCAGACGGTGGGAGACGAGGAACCGTCTGCGGAGGATATGTCAGACACGATCTATAAGTTACAGCAGCGTGTTCAGAATTACAGTACGGAAGCTTCTGTTTATCAGGAGGGTTCCAACCGTATCAATATTGAGATACCGGGCGTGACGGACGCCAACGCAATTTTACAGGAACTTGGCAAACCCGGTTCTCTCACGTTCCAGCTTGAGGATGGCACGGTTATTCTGAACGGTACTGATGTGGTGTCTTCCGAAGCTGTTACTCAGAGAGACCAGACGCTGGGCAACACGGAGTATGTGGTGTCGCTGACCTTCTCTGAGGAAGGCGCGAAAGCATTTGCGGAGGCTACCAGCGAGAACGTAGGCAATCCGATCTATATCGTTTATGATGAGCAGGTGATCAGCGCTCCCACGGTAAGAACCGCCATCACAGACGGCAAATGCGTGATCGAGGGAAGCTTTACTGCTGAATCAGCTTCGAATCTGGCTTCTTCCATCCGTATCGGCTCTTTGTCTCTGGAACTGGAAGAGATTCGTTCCAATGTAGTGGGGGCACAGCTTGGAGAGCAGGCCATTTCCACCAGCTTGATCGCCGGCCTGATCGGTCTGATCATTGTTATCATCTTTATGATCATTGTTTATAAAGTTCCAGGTGTGATCGCCGGTCTGTCTCTGGCTATTTACGCGGGATTGGAACTGGTTGCACTGAATGCTTTTGATATGACCCTGACCTTGGCCGGTATCGCCGGTGTCATCCTGTCTATCGGTATGGCTGTGGATGCTAACGTTATTATCTATGCACGTATCCGCGAAGAAATTGCCAGCGGTAAGACGGTAAAATCTTCCATTGACATCGGATTTAAAAAAGCGCTTTCTGCTATCATTGACGGTAACGTGACTACTTTGATCGCAGCCATCGTGCTGAATTTTATGGCTACCGGTTCTGTGAAAGGTTTCGCGCAGACTTTGGCCCTCGGTATTGTTTTGTCCATGTTCACTGCCTGCGTGATCTCCAGACTTCTGGTGAATGCTGCTTATGCGATGGGCATGAAAGATGAGAAGTATTATGGAAAAGCAAGAGAAGTGAAGACCATCAATTTTCTTGGAAAGAGAAATCTTTTCTTCCTTATTTCCCTGGTTCTGGTTCTTTCGGGACCTGCCTCTATGCTGATCAACAAAGCGGCAGGCAACGGAATCCTGAACCTGAGTATGGAGTTCCGCGGAGGTACATCCACAGATGTAACCTTTAATGATGATTACAGCATAGATGACATTGACGCCAAGATCAAACCGGTGATCCAGGAAGTGATCGGCGAGGCGGAGATCCAGGCACAGAAGGTTTCCGGCGGAAATGAAGTTATTTTCAAGACCAGAGCGCTGACGGTAGATGAGCGCGAAGAACTTTCTGCTAAGTTGGATGAGAACTTTGGTATTGCGGAGTACACAACGGAAAGCGGTGCAACAGAAAAGAGCGTCAGCTTTGAGACCATCTCCTCCACCATCAGTAATGAGATGAGGAAAGATGCGGTGGTAGCGGTGATCATTGCCGTTATCTGCATGCTTATCTATATCTGGTTCCGTTTCTCAGATATCCGGTTCGGAGCCAGTGCAGTGTTGGCATTGGTACATGATGTGTTGGTAGTATTTGCCTGCTATGCAGTAGTGCGTATCTCCATCGGTAACACGTTTATCGCCTGCATGCTGACCATTGTGGGTTACTCCATCAACGCCACTATCGTCATCTTCGACCGTATTCGTGAGAATTTCAAGGCTCAGAAAAAAGGCAGCGATTTGGCGGAGATCGTAAACCGCAGCATTACACAGACGCTGACCAGAAGTATTTATACTTCCTTCACTACATTTGTAACGATTGCAGCTCTGTATATCATCGGTGTTCCGTCCATCAAGGAATTTGCCCTTCCGCTGATGGTAGGTATTGTAGCCGGCGGATACTCTTCCGTATGCATTACAGGTGCGCTGTGGTATATCATGAAGAAGCGTTCCGTATCTAAGAACAGTAAATAAACACAATAATGAACTTAACGGCTGTCAGTTGTAGATGCTATCATTTCTATATATAGAAATCATATCCTCTTGCAACTGACAGCCTGTTTTGCTATGACAGAAATTGAGAGTGTGATATTATGGAGAAATGGTTTGTCGCCGCAAAGAGGGCGGATTTTCAGGCAATTGCCGAAAAATTCGGGATTGATCCGGTGACTGCCCGTTTGATCCGCAACCGGAATGTGATCGGTGATGAGTCGATAGAAGAATATTTAAAGGGCGGATTGGAGCGTCTGCATCCCCCGGAACTGCTGAACGGGTGTGCGGAAGCGGCAAAGTTACTGCAGGGAAAAATCAGATCGGGAAAAAAGATACGGATCATCGGAGATTATGATATTGATGGCGTGAACGCTACTTACATACTATATTGTGGATTAAAGAGGCTGGGAGCGGACGTGGATTATGAGATTCCGGACCGTATGAAGGATGGATACGGGCTGAATATAAATCTGATCGATCTGGCTTGCCGGGAGGGCATTGACACGATCCTGACCTGTGACAATGGAATCGCGGCGATGGATCAGGTATTTCACGCCAGGAAACTTGGATTGACGGTGATCGTAACGGATCATCATGAACCGCTGTTTAGGGATAGTCAGAGAATACAGGACGCGAACAGCGGAGATGAAAAGCGGGAATGGATCCTCCCTCCCGCGGATGTCCTGATAAATCCAAAATTGCCGGATTGTACGTATCCCTACAAAAAGCTCTGCGGCGCGGGCGTGGCCTGGAAACTGATCCAGGTATTCTATAAAATGTCAGGGATAGATCCATCCGAGGCATTGGAATTTCTACCCTTTGCTGCCATTGCCACAGTGGGAGATGTTATGGATCTGGACGGAGAAAATCGAATCATAGTAAAACATGGATTAGAGGCTCTGCCGCACACAAAAAATCCCGGATTGCGGGCCCTGATCCGGGCTGCGGGTCTGGAAGGTGTAAAACTCACTGCATACCATATCGGATTTTTGATCGGTCCCTGTATCAATGCCAGCGGCCGGTTGGACACGGCAAAACGATCCCTGAAGCTGCTGTTGGAGGAAGAACCGGAAATGGCGGCGCAGCTGGCCGAAGAACTGAAATCCCTGAATGATGAAAGAAAGGATCTGACTGCGAAAGGTGTGGAGCAGGCAGTTCATCTGATTGAAACGACTTCGCTGAGACAGGATCGGGTGCTGGTGGTCTATCTTCCGAACTGCCATGAGAGTGTGGCAGGCATTATTGCCGGCCGTATCCGGGAGCGATATTATCGTCCGGTATTTGTATTGACAGACGGGCAGGACTGTGTCAAGGGCTCCGGGCGCTCCATCGAAGCCTATTCCATGTTTGAGGAGATGGTGAAATGCCAGGATCTGTTTTTGAAGTTTGGCGGACATCCCATGGCGGCGGGACTGTCTCTGGAAAAACAGAAATTAGATGAATTTCGCAGAAGGATTAATGAAAACTGCGTTTTGACACAGGAAGATCTATGTGAAAAAATCATGATCGATGTGCCTATGCCCATTCACTACATAACAGAGGGACTGATTGAGGAACTGCATTTGTTGGAGCCCTATGGAAAGGGAAACGCCAAACCGTTGTTCGCGGAAAAGGATCTGCGGCTTCAGAAAGCAATGGTTCTGGGAAAAAACCGGAATGTGCTAAAATTTCTGGTTTACAATCAGACAGGGACAGCCATGGAAGCGATGTACTTTGGCGATATAGCGCGGCTGCAGGGCTACCTTGCGGACAAATACGGCAGTGTGCAGGTAGAGCGGCTGTTCCAGGGAAGGGAGAACCATATTACTTTGTCTGTTACGTATTATCCCGAGATCAATGAATTTAGAGACAGGAGAACAAAGCAGATCGTGATACAGAATTACTGTTAAATCTTGACAAGGAACCTTCCTTAGAGATAGAATGAAAGACAGTGCAAAACCAATCAAACTGGAGGAATAAAAGATGGCAATATCTTATAACCACAGAGCCATTGAAGAAAAATGGAGAAAGAACTGGGAAGAACATCCCGTAAACGTTGACGATGGGAAAAAACCGAAATATTACTGTCTGGATATGTTCCCATATCCGTCAGGCAACGGTCTTCATGTAGGCCACTGGAGAGGCTATGTGATCTCGGATGTGTGGAGCCGCTATAAAATGATGCAGGGCTATTACCTGATCCATCCCATGGGCTGGGACGCGTTTGGGCTGCCGGCGGAAAATTACGCGATCAAGACCGGTCAGCATCCCCGTATTTCTACGGAGAAAAATATAAAAAACATCAAAAAACAGATCAATCAGATTGCTTCCATTTACGACTGGGACAGGGAAGTAAATACCACGGATCCGGATTTCTACAAATGGACCCAGTGGATCTTTGTGAAAATGTTCAAAGAAGGACTGGCTTATGAGAAGGAGTTCCCCATTAACTGGTGTCCGTCCTGTAAGACTGGTCTGGCTAATGAAGAAGTGGTAAACGGTAAGTGTGAGCGCTGCGGCGCAGAAGTGACGAAGAAAAACCTGCGTCAGTGGATGCTCCGCATTACCAAATACGCAGAGCGCCTTTTGAGTGATCTGGATAAGCTGGACTGGCCGGAAAAAGTAAAGAAGATGCAGACCGACTGGATCGGAAAATCTTACGGTGCAGAGGTAGATTTTCCCGTGGAGGGACGCCAGGAGAAGATCACGGTGTATACCACCAGACCGGACACCCTGCATGGAGCCACCTTTATGGTATTGGCCCCGGAACATGAACTGGCAGCCGGATTGGCTACTGCTGAGACGAAAGAAGCAGTGGAGAAGTATATCTATGATTCTTCTATGAAATCCAACGTAGACCGCCTTCAGGATAAGGAAAAAACCGGCGTATTTACCGGAAGCTATGCCATCAATCCTCTGAACGGAGCAAAAGTACCGATCTGGCTTTCCGATTACGTACTGGCGGATTACGGTACCGGAGCGATCATGTGCGTGCCGGCTCACGATGACCGCGACTTTGAATTTGCGACGAAATTCAATATTCCGATCATTCAGGTTATTGCCAAGGATGGAAAAGAGATTGAAAACATGACCGAGGCTTACACGGAGGCTTCCGGAACCATGATCAACTCCGGAGAGTGGAACGGTCTGGAATCTGCTGTTTTGAAAAGAGAAGCTCCGCTCATGATCGAAAAGATGGGTATTGGACGCAAAACCGTGAACTATAAACTCCGTGACTGGGTATTTTCCAGACAGCGTTACTGGGGAGAACCGATCCCCATTATCCACTGCCCGAACTGCGGAAATGTGCCTGTTCCGGAAGAAGAACTGCCGCTTCGTTTGCCGGATGTGGAATCTTATGAGCCCACCGGAACCGGAGAATCGCCGCTTGCCGCCATTGATGAGTGGGTGAACTGCAAATGCCCGGTCTGCGGTGCGCCTTCCAAGCGCGAGACCAATACCATGCCTCAGTGGGCTGGATCCTCCTGGTATTTCCTGCGTTATGTGGATCCTCATAATGAAAAAGAGCTGGTTTCCAAGGAGAAAGCGGACAGGTATCTGCCGGTGGATATGTATATCGGCGGCGTAGAACATGCGGTGCTTCACCTGCTTTATTCCAGATTCTATACGAAATTCCTGTATGACATCGGGGCGGTGGATTTTGACGAGCCCTTTACCAAACTGTTCAATCAGGGTATGATCACCGGTAAGAACGGTATCAAGATGAGTAAGTCCAAAGGTAATGTAGTTTCACCGGATGATCTGGTAGAGAACTACGGATGCGATTCTCTGCGCATGTACGAGTTATTCGTAGGTCCCCCGGAACTGGATGCGGAATGGGATGACCGTGGAATTGACGGGGTGTATCGCTTCCTGAGCCGTTTCTACAATCTGGTAATGGAGAACAAGGATAAAGAGATCACCCCCGGAAAGGAACTGGTGAAAGCACGCCACAAGATGATCCATATGATCACCCAGCGTTTGGAGAGTTTCAGTTTGAATACGGTTATTTCCGGTTTCATGGAGAGTAATAATAACCTGACAGTTCTGGCCAAAAAAGAGGGCGGTATCGATAAAGAGACTTTGGAAGCTGCCGTTCTGCTGCTGGCGCCTTTCGCACCGCATATGGGTGAGGAACTCTGGAGAGAACTTGGGCATCATGAGTCAGTATTCTATCATCCCTGGCCGGAGTACAGCGAGGAGGCTATGAAAGATGATGAGGTTGAAGTTCCGGTGCAGGTCAACGGAAAGAACCGCGCGATCATCAGCATTCCGGTGGATATCTCCAAAGAGGACGCCATTGCAGCCGGAAAAGCAGCTCTTGGCGATAAACTGAGCGGAACCATTGTCAAAGAAATTTATGTTCCGAAGAAAATTATTAATATTGTAGTGAAATAGTGAGAAAGGGCCGTTAGCATGTTTTGCAGCGGCCCCTTTTGTCTATTGCTTCAGCGCGTCCAGGCTTACCGGATCTCCGAGGATCTCTCTTCCTACATACAGTGTCATTTCCGGTCTTGTATAGACCGTCCATTTCACCAGTGTCAAATGGCGGTGGCTGATCTCGATGCAGGTTATGCACCTGGGATGGACGCAGCTTCCGGTATTGAAGTAGGGCGAGTCGGCGGAACCGATCATTGGGCGATGGGTATGTCCTGTAATCAGGATATGCCCGTTCTTTTTGGCCCATCTCGTCAATTTTTCTCCTGTGGCATGTTTGCGTGTATTGTTCTTTGCGGCGCTGGTAGGATCCAGAAATCCCATGTTCTCTGCCCGGGTCCAGACATGGCGGACCAGAAAGCGGGCTAAAGGCCAGAAGGTACTGTTCAAAAGCTCCGCCTGATGGCCGTGAGTGAGATAAAGCCTTGTGTCTGTCTTGGCGTCCTGCAAAATGAGGCCGGAATAAAAATGCACGTTAGGAAACAGAGGCATTTCACATTGATGCTCTGTTGAGAACCAGGTAGCGAAGCAGTCGCTGCAGATGCGGCTATTTTTCTTTATGATATCATGGTTTCCGTGAAGAAGATAAACCCGGTTCTCCTTATAATATTTGGAGAGAAGCCAGAACACATTGCTGTGTACGTCTATGATCTGCTTCATGGA
Source organism: uncultured Lachnospiraceae bacterium (assembly GCA_902802515.1). Taxonomy (GTDB): domain Bacteria; phylum Bacillota; class Clostridia; order Lachnospirales; family Lachnospiraceae; genus Merdiplasma. The sequence continues at coordinate 55,816 of CADCMM010000007.1, read as the reverse complement.
ACGGTTTTTCCAAAGATCATCGCCATCCCCAAGCTCAATATAGGTGTAGCCGTGGTCGTAGTAGTGCTGCAAAGCCGCAAAATAAAGGTGTTGATTTTTTAGAAAATTATCACTGTTGCTGCCATTTCCGCGGTGGCAATCGCTGATCAGGACATACCGGGAAGAATCGTCAAGCGGAAGAATAGGCGCGTCTGTAAATGATCTTTTAAGTCGTGTATCAATGCTCATGAGCGTAACCTCCAGTTTCGTTTCTTTTCGGCGTGGAAGTTTGATCTGTGTATTTTTTTCGCTTTTTTTGTATTGCGCATAGTAAAGATTTTACGGAAGAATCCGGGCAGATAATAATACAAGTACAGCAGTCGATCTATCGTGTTCTCAAAGGGTCTGGTAATACGCAGGTACTTTTGCGTCATACGGCGATTTTTTCGTTGGGCAAAAGTGCAGCGGCGCGGATGTAACTGGCAGGGCTGATCTGTCTTTGCGGGTTGGAAGCGCAGCGTGACCGTGCGCCCCTGGACACAGAGGCTGCAGCGGCATCGTCCCATTTTTTCCAGAGCGGATAAAAACGCCGCCTCCATATCACTGTCAATAAACGTAATGGAAGCTTTCAGACAAAGCTCTTCCGGCTGGGAAAACACACCCATCCGAAAGCCTGTGAGCCACCAATGACATCTGGAGAGCTGAAATAAATCCGCTCCATTTCTGGATACTCCTAATCCGAACTGCGGCATTTCCTCATTAGAAACCGCATGAAAGAGGGTACGATGGTATTCTTCCGGCGGAATGATCACATCTGTATGGTAGATGCCGATTTCAGAGCCTGTAGTGATACCGTACTGGCCCTTCCACAGTTCAATCAGCCAGGTTTGGTTATGGTAGTTAAAATAGACCGGTTCACAGTCAAAGACCATCTGACCGTAAGGAGCAGCATCGTCATATAGACCGCAGTAACCAAGATCCCTTTGCCAGGCGTCCAGGGTTGAAGTGAAGATATCTTGATTTGGAAGATAGGAAAATCCCAAGGGCTCTGTGACAGAGGAGAGAAGTTCCAGTTTTTCCTTTTCGGGCATTTTCTTGATTTTCCGAATGATCCGATGGCGGTTCCATCGAAAAATCAGAAATAAGAACAATATAATTATAATAAGGAGCAGTAACCCCAGAAATAAATACATAAATATTATTCCTTCCGTTTTGTATATACATATGTCGAAACCGGGAGATTGGTGAGGAAAAGAAACAGATGGAAAAGCCCGCGTCTAAATAATTCTCTGGATTTTATGATTTCTGGAACACCCACTACCTTACAAGGATTGCAGCCAGTATGCTTGTACAAAAAACACGTCTATCTCGTTCCCCTTGCTGCAAACCTATCTGCACGCCGCTCAAATGAGATAGAAGCATATGCATTTTCGCGGCGGCAAGGTTGGTTTTGGCAAGAGTTCACTCGCACGACGATCGTTTTGTGTACAAGCATACTGTCCACAATCCAAAGCGTTACGGCGTGGCTTGTGAAGGAATAATGTCTGCTGAAAACGATCGGTTTCTGACTGAGCTTTGCAAGTTACGTGCTCGGACGAGGAGCAAACGTTTTTATCGCGAACGATGTCCGGGCAAATGTAACGCAGCAGAACCTTAATCGATCAGCGCGATCTTTGAAATATCCGAATCGATCACCATAGAGTAGTTTGTGTAGTACACCACAAACCCGGGTTTGGCGCCGTTTGGCTTTTTGACATGCTTCTTTTCCACATAGTCGATCTCCACCTTGTCAGAATTCCGGTTTTTGGAATAATAAGCAGCGAGCCTGGCAGCGTCCTCAAAGGTAGTATCCGGCAGTTCTTCTCCTTTGGACTTCACTACCACATGGGAACCGGGAGCGCCTTTCGCGTGAAACCACCAGTCATTGCCGGAGGCGAACTTAAATGTCAGCTCATCGTTCTGAAAATTATTTTTTCCAACATAAATATCGTAGCCATCCCCGGAACGGTAGTGGAACGGGCGGGAGGTGATCTTCACTTTTTTGCCGGTGTACTTTCTGCGGATATAACCGGCATCCATCAGTTCTTCTTTAACCTGAACTAAATCCTCCTCAGACAATGCCATATCCAGGAAGGTGGAAATGGATTCCAACTGAGCCAGATCTGCTTTTGTTTCCTGGATCAGTTCGGTCAGCGCTTCATAAGTGCGTTTCAATTTACTATACTTTTCAAAATAGCGCTTGGCGTTCTCCTGAGCAGTCATGGTCTCATCCAACGGGATCGTAATCTCCTCATTGGTATAATAGTTAATCGCTTTCAGGCTTTTACTGCCTGGGACGGCACTGTAGCCGTAAGTGTGGAGCAATTCTCCGTAAATTTTATATTTTTCCCTCTTTTCGGTGTCTTTCAATTGCCTGGACTGCAGTTCGTACTTTTTTCTGGTACGGTCAAGAGAAGTGGCAACGATGCGCCGCAGATCCGAGGATTTCTGACGGATCCGGGTCACCGTATTTTTCATGGCATAATATTGTTCCAGTACCTGGGAGATGGTGTCAAACTCCTCCGTTACAAAGTCCCCGTATACCGAGAGCAGAAGTGAAGCAAACTCTACCGGAGTGTGATCTTCGTCGTACACTATATTCGGGCGGAAGTTTCCTTCTTTCACGTCTTCTATTAAGTGTGAAAAGATGGTAAACAGATGTGTCTTTTCCAGATCGGATAGGGAGTTGGCGCTCTGGTCAGATTCCAGTGATGCCCGCTGGCACAGTTCTTCCGCGATAACGGGGCTTATCCCCGTATAGGTGCTGTAAAGCGCCTTGGAAACCGGCATAGGTTTTGAAAATACCTGAGCAAGAAATTCTTCTTTACCGGTATTTAGCGGATCACACTTTTTCTGTGTTTCCGGTATGAAGTAAGTGCGTCCCGGCAATACTTCACGCACAGAGCTTGTCTGGGCGGAAATATGTTTGATGCTGTCTATGATCATTTGATGTTCGTCACAGAAAATAATGTTACTGTGTTTTCCCATAAGTTCCAAAATCAGTTCTTTACGACGAATATCCCCTAATTCGTCATAATGTTCAATTTCAAAATGAATAATGCGTTCCAGACCCGGCTGCCAGATGCGGATGATCTTTCCGTTTCCAATGTGCTTACGAAGCAGCATGCAGAAATTCGGGGCGGTCATGGGACCGGGCTTATTTGTCTGGGTTATATAGATCAGCGGAAGGGAAGCGCTGGCTGACATCAGCAGTCTTGTCTGTCCTGTGCTTCCCTTAAAGGTCAGAAGAAGCTCATCATTTTCCGGCTGCGCGATCTTGCTGATCCGGGCGTCCGTCAGCAGGGCGCTAAGCTCCCTTACCATGTTTGATACGGTAATTCCGTCAAGTGCCATAATATTACTCCCCATCCGTGCTGCGCACGTCTGCCGCGTCTTACGACGCTTATGTCTGAGGTTGTGGGGGAGGTTCCTGCTTCGCAGGCCTTGTTTGAAATCAGAACCTGCCTTGTCCATGCAAGCATAACAAGCCAGGTTCTGATTTCAAACAGGCTGTGAATAGTAACAGTATATCACACCACAGTAAAAAAACAATCGTAATTGTCATTGACTGGAAATAGCGGATGGATTATAATGATTTAATATGAATTGAAAAGCGTTCCTGGAGGAAGTTGAATCATGATAAAGAGCATGACGGGATTTGGCCGATTTGAGTACCAGCAGGGTGAGAAAAAATATACCGTCGAAATGAAAGCTGTAAACCACCGGTATTTTGATGTGAGCATCCGAATGCCGAAGAAATTCAATTTTTTTGAACCAGCTATTCGAAATACATTGAAAAATTATGTGCAGCGTGGAAAAGTAGATATGTTCATCACTTATGAAGATCGGACAGAAACCAATTTCTCGCTGAATTATAATGAACATGTGGCCGCGGAGTATCTGAAGTATTTTGATCAGATGGCTCAGGAATTTCACCTGGAAAATGATGTGACCGTCGCTGCTTTGGGAAAATGCCCGGAAGTTTTCACGCTGGAGGAGCAGACTATCAATGAAGAGGAAATCTGGTCGGCTCTGGAGAAAGCCGTTATCGGCGCCAGCGAGCAGTTTGTGGAAACCCGTATTCGGGAGGGCGAAGCGCTGAAAGAGGATCTTCAGGAAAAATTGGATCATATGCTGGAGAATGTAAGCAGAGTGGAAGCAAGATATCCGGATATCATTGCGCAGTACCGGATAAAAATTCAGGAGAAAGTGAAGGAGCTGCTGGGAGACGCCCAGATCGATGAGGCAAGGCTGGCTGCAGAAGTAGTATTGTTCTCGGATAAAATATGTACTGATGAGGAAACGGTGCGTTTGCGCAGCCATATTGAATCTATGAAGAAAGAGCTGATCCATGGCGGCAGCATTGGAAGAAAACTGGACTTCATTGCCCAGGAAATGAACCGGGAGGCCAACACGATTTTATCCAAAGCCAATGATCTGGAAACGTCTAACATCGCGATAGATTTAAAGACGGAAATTGAAAAAGTAAGAGAACAGATCCAAAATATCGAGTAGGCAGTAAAATGGAAACAATTTAGAGCTTCGGCTCTGTATATATCTATATATCAAGAACATAGAAACTTAGAAACGGAGCATGATTATGGCGGGATTGGTCAATATCGGTTTTGGCAACATGGTGAACGAAGGAAAATTAATCGCGGTAGTGAGCCCGGATGCGGCTCCTATCAAACGTTTGGTGCAAAATGCCAGAGAGACACAGAAGATCATTGACGCTACCCAGGGGAGAAAAACCAAGGCAGTTCTGATCATGGAGACGGATTATGTGGTGCTGTCCGCGCTTCAGCCGGATACGATAGCGAAACGTTTTTCCATGAACGAAATTTCGGAGAGTAAAAGTGAGGTTGATGCATAGTATGGCACAAAAAGGAATATTGGTTGTTGTCTCCGGTTTTTCCGGAGTGGGAAAGGGCACTGTTATGAAGTGTCTGGTGGAGCGGTATGACAATTACGCACTGTCTATTTCTGCCACCACCCGCAGTCCCCGTGAGGGAGAGGAGGACGGGCGGGAATATTTTTTCCGCACAAGAGAAGAATTTCAGAGGATGATCAGTGACGGGGAATTAATTGAACATGCCTGTTACTGTGAGAATTACTATGGAACCCCTAAAAAATATGTAGAAGAGCAGATGGACGGGGGAAAAGATGTAATCCTTGAAATTGAGATCCAGGGCGCTCTGAATATTAAGAAAAAATACCCGGAAACGCTTCTGTTGTTCGTTATGCCTCCAAGCGCTGCGGTATTAAGAGAACGCCTGGAGAGAAGAGGAACAGAGACGCCAGATATAATTAAGGCGAGATTGAAACGTGCCTGTGAAGAATCGGAGGGCATTGAGAATTATGATTATATACTGATCAATGATGATCTGGAAGAGTGTGTTGCAAAAATGCACAGCCTGATCATGGATCAGCATCTGAGAGTGAGTAGAAATCTGAGTTTTATTAATGAAATCAGAACCGAAGTGAAAGCATTTTCGAAAGGAGAAATATAATTATGTTACATCCATCTTACACTGACCTGATGAAGGTAGTAAACAGCGAAGTTGAGCAGGGCGATACTCCCGTGGTAAACAGCCGTTATTCTATTGTTATGGCTACGGCAAAACGCGCCCGCCAGATCATTGCAGGCGAAGCTGCTGTAACACCGCAGCAGGCTTCCAAGCCGTTGTCTACGGCAGTAGCGGAGCTAAATGAAGGAAAAATCAAGATCATGCCGGAGACGGAGGATGCAGATGAAGAAGAAATCCAAACTTCAGCCAAAGACGCAGGGGAAGAAATCTGAGCCGGGGAGTGAAGACATGGAAGAAGTAAAAGGATTCCGTAAAAATTTTGTCATTGTCTCTGTTTTCTATGTAATCGCGGGAGTGATCCTGTTGTTCTGGCCGAATATGTCGGTGGAACTGCTCAGCAAAGCACTGAGTATCGGACTTCTCGTACTTGGTTTGGCTCACATTGTCATTTACTTTACCAAAGATCATATGGAAAACATCATGAACATGGATCTGACCATTGGCGTGGTCTGTTCAGCATTCGCGTCCTTTTTGCTGCTTCATTCTGACTTTATCATGACTGCCACACCTTTTGGTATCGGAATACTCCTTCTGATGGGATCCATCACGAAGCTTCAGAATTCCATTGATATGAAAAGGATGGGATTTAAACACTGGAAGGTGATGCTCTTTTTTGCTATCGTACTGTTCGCTTTAGGCGCAGTACTGATCTACAATCCTTTTGAAGGGAAGATTCTGGTGATCTATATTGGGGCCTCCCTGATTTTGGAAGGTGCGCTGAATATTATCGGCATGCTGGTGATATCACACCGTATGAAGAAACTGACTCAGAGAAAAAAGGCGGCGGATTCCGTCAACGCTCATCACGGAGAATATGCTGAGATTGTGGACATGTCCGCATATGATTCTGATGAAAATAATGAACTGGAGACGAGATAATGAAAATTTTCTTTGTTTCTCTTGGCTGTGACAAGAACCTGGTAGATTCTGAAAAGATGCTGGGACTGCTGGGCAATAAGGGTTTTACGATCACGGACGATGAAACGCAGGCAGATGTCATTGTCATTAACACTTGCTGTTTTATCAATGACGCGAAAGAGGAGAGTATTCAGGCAATCCTGGAAATGGCGCAGTACCGAAGGAATGGAAACTGCAAGGCATTGATCGTAGCCGGGTGTCTGGCTCAGAGATATAAGCAGGAGATCATCCACGAAATCGAAGAGGTAGATGCGGTTCTGGGAACGACCTCTTATGATAAACTGGTCAAGGCCATTGAGGAAGCCCTGGGAGGGCAGTCTGTCGCGATGTTTGACGATATTGATCGTCTGGCCAGGCCGGCGGGAAAACGTATGCTCACCACAGGGGGCCATTACGCGTATCTGAAAATTGCGGAAGGCTGTGATAAACACTGTACTTACTGTATTATCCCAAAGGTGAGGGGGAATTACCGTAGTGTTCCCATGGAAGAATTAACACAAGAGGCCAAGGATCTGGCGCAGGAAGGAGTGAAGGAGCTGATTCTTGTGGCGCAGGAAACCACTCTTTACGGAACCGACCTTTACGGAAAAAAGTCCCTGCATTTGCTGATACAAAAACTATGTCGTATCAAAGGACTGAGGTGGATCCGGGTATTATACTGTTATCCGGAAGAAATCTACGATGAGTTGATCCAAACAATGAAAGAAGAACCAAAATTTTGCCATTATCTGGATCTTCCCATTCAGCATGCCAACGATCAGATTTTAAAGAGAATGGGCAGGAGAACTACTTCGAAGGAACTGGTTAAGATTGTGGAGCGGCTGCGGTCAGAAGTACCGGATATTGTTCTGCGCACCACGCTCATAACAGGTTTTCCGGGGGAAACAGACCAGCAACACGAAGAATTGATGGCTTTTGTTGATGAGATGGAATTTGACCGACTTGGCGTATTTACCTATTCCCCGGAAGAGGGAACACCGGCAGCAAATATGCCGGATCAGATTCCTGAGGAAATAAAACTTAATCGCAGGGACGAATTAATGGAATTGCAGCAGGAGGTAGCCTTTGATCTGGCACAGCAGAAAGTCGGAAATACACTCTGGGCGATAATCGAGGGTAAAGTGGCAGATGAAAACGCCTATGTTGCACGCACTTATGGTGACGCGCCTGGGGTGGATGGTTATCTGTTTCTGAATACGGAAGAAGTATTGATGTCCGGAGATTTTGTGAAGGTTCGGGTGACTGGAGCCAGTGATTATGATTTGATAGGAGAGTTAGAAGAATGAAAATGAATATGCCTAATAAGTTGACCATATTGCGTATTTTGTTGATTCCCGTATTTGTATTTTTTATGTTGGGCAATACGGGAGCCGCCGGTAAATGGATCGCAGGTTTGCTGTTTATTGCTGCCAGTCTGACCGATACACTGGATGGTTATCTTGCAAGAAAAAATGATGAGATTACCGTGTTTGGTAAATTTATGGATCCGCTGGCTGACAAGCTGCTGGTTTGTTCCGCCCTGATCTGTCTGGTACAGCTTGGAAGGCTTTCCGCCTGGGTCGTTATTATTATTGTGAGCCGTGAGTTTATCATCAGTGGTTTCCGCCTGGTAGCGGCGGAGCGGGGCACAGTGATCGCTGCAAGTCCCTGGGGTAAATTGAAAACCGTAACACAGATGATCATGGTGATTCTGCTGATATTCTATTTCAAAGGTTTCTTCCGTGCTCTCGCTAAAGTTTTTGTTGTTCTGGCCACCATATTGACGGTGATCTCTCTGGCAGACTACATATACAAAAACAGGGATGTATTAAAGGATGTACATTGACGATGGGACGTTTGAATGACTGGTATGTGGCGGACTTGTTAGAAATACTGCGTAAAAGAGGAGAAACCGTCAGCGCGGTGGAATCCTGCACAGGAGGACTGCTGTCAGCGAGGATCACAGATATTTCCGGTTCCTCCGATGTGTTTCGGCAAAGTTACGTCACATACTGCGACGAAGCAAAACACCATCTGGTCAAGGTAAAGAAATCTACGCTGAGAAAATATACTGCTGTAAGCCAAAAGACAGCCGAAGCGATGGCAAAGGGCGGGGCCAAAGTATCCGGTGCAGACGCCTGCCTTTCCGTCACCGGATATGCAGGACCTGCGATGGATGAAAAAGATACCAATGTAGGTCTGGTATACGTTGGGTGTTTTTACCTGGGGAGGATTCGGGTGAAAGAATTGCACTTGACAGGAACCCGCAGGCAGATAAGGGAAGCTGCAGTGGATGAGGCACTTCGCCTGTTAAATAAATCTTTAAAATCTCATGTGGAGAAACGAAGATGGATGCGTCCTTAGCGGCGCATCTGTTTTAATATTGCGCACATCCGATCCATTTTTCTGATCTCCTGAGGTGATTTGCCTATCTTCATCACATTGATTATCGTATCCATCTCATCTTGAGAAAAATTCATTTTGCTGCTTCCTGGCTGAGACATAGCAGACATCAGAAAAGGCAGAAGATCCGCCTGGCTTTTTCCTTTTGCCTGATCGGACATGGACAGCAGCATCTGCAGCTTTGCCGGATCTATGTTTTGCAGCGCAGGATTATCAAACCAATTCATATCACTCATATTCTTCCTCACTATCAAAATTTTCAGCCATGGCGGCGTACAGTTCCATGGCGGTTAAAACATTCGACATCTGATCAAGCCATTTTTGTTCGCTTTCATCGCAAAAATTCCTTAAATCGCTTATCATATCCGTCAGATTGGGAGCTTCCTGACCGACAGCACAGGATTGAAGTCTTCCGTGAGAATTGGAAAAGAAACTTGCAACATTTTGCAGTTCTACCATTTTGATATAGCAGGACAGGAAGCTCTGACGGTTTTCCGGTAGATAGGGAATTGCTGCTTTGAAAAGCTGTAAATGATTTTGGTTGGCAATCTGATCAATGGTTGTCAGCATGTAAGCCTCGGATGTTTTTTTTCTATTCTATGAAGGCTAAAGCAGTGTTAGAACTATTTGAAGACACTTTTTTTCCTGCATCTCATAAGATAGAATGGAAGATCTGTTTTATCAGGAATTTCCGGGAAGGAGTACTGTGAAAACACGCATTGTCCTAGATGGGAACGCTTTTTATGAGATAGATGAGGATTGCCTGATGGAGAAAACCCAAAAGGGGAAAATATATCAGGAGAAAACAATAGAGAGGAAGCGTGACACTCAAAAAAGAAATTCAGCGAGGAATAATTCCAGAAGACGATAAATGAGGGGCCTTTCGGCCCCTTGATTAATCCGTTTCCTTAGACTAGTTGCATCCGCATCCGTTGCCGCCAAGGATCCCATTGTTTCCGCATCCGCAGAAGAGCAGAAGAATGATGATCAGGCAGGAATTGTCGTTGTCACCGCGCCAGCCGTTGTTGCCGCAGCAGCCGAACAGCAGCAGCAGGATAATGATCCAACAGCAGTTGTTGTTGGAACCACCCAGAATACCATTGTCACGGTCGTTGTCACATCCACATCCACAGTTTGTAGCAGCTAAATCACTCATGTTAAAATCCTCCGTATTGAGTTTACACTGTATCATATGCGGATATGGGATTTGTGTGACTGAATTTCTGAGGCAGACTCGCTAGGCAATTTGCACATCCATATATTCTTCCCGAAACCGCTCTCGCTCTGTCCTCGCTACAGCGGTACTAAGGCTCATGCACGCATTCGCCAAGTACTGGTGCTGCGGATGTTTCTTACAGAACACATGGATGCACTGCATATGTTTAGCGAGACTGCCTTTTATATTAGTGATTCGAAAATTCCATATACATCAAGGGCTCCGTATCCCCACTCCCGGTTTGGGTAGTAGAGCGCTTCCGAGCGTTTCGCGCCTCGGTAGAGCAAGTTTTTTACCTCGTTATTGGATAGAATTTTTCCGTTCAGATCTTCCATTCCCCACTGTACCAGCAAGGCAACGGCCCCGCCTGAGATGGAAGCGGCCGCGCTGGAACCTGTGAAACGCACGTATGCGGAGTTGCCGTAGGGTACAGGAAGATTGACGCCGGGCGCTGCAATGTCCGGTTTGATGTGGTTATCTCTGGTATATCCGCGGCTGGAATTAAGAAACAGCGTATTGTCGTAAGCACTGTAGGTACTGATACAGATAATATTGTCATTGCAGGATGGCACGGTCAGGGTAGTATCCGGATCTGGATACAAAAAACGGACATAGGGGGAAATCATCTCCCCAGCAGGCAGCCACATATGAAAATTTCCATTCAGAAATCTTTTGTTAACAACCTGAAAACGCCATACTCCCATGGACGGATTCTCCACCCGCACCTGGATGAGCTGACTTCCGGTCTGAAATTCCACAATTTCGTAGTCGATTTTTACGGAGGAACGGTCCAGAAGAAAGAACGTATTCTGTGACGCTCCAATTCTTGGATCAAGGGGAGATACCCTTTCGCCCAAAGGGGAAATGACACCCAGTGCGTACAGTTCCGGAGAAAATGCCCAAAGTTCCATAGTAAACCCTCTGGTCTCCCGGTCTACCACGACTTCCACCTCAGAAGAATCTCCCATTCTCTCCAGTTTTCCAAAATAGTGATGTCCAAGTCCGGTTTCGTTGCCGCCGGCGATCACCGCGTAATTGCCCGCGGTAAACGTGATGGAGTTGAAGACCTCATCAAGGGGAGTGTGTCCGTCATGTCCCCCCTGATTTGTGCCAAGACCAAAACAGATTACCAGGGGGCGGTTCAATGACCGTGCCCTTCGCTCCAGATAACTGACGGCCAGCATGCAGTCATCTTCCTGAAAGACAACAGCTGCGTCATCTACCAGAAAGTAGTCCCGGAGATATTGCTTGGCAGGTTTTAACTTTACCACCATGATTGAGGCGAGAGGAGCTGCCCCGGAAAACTGTGCAGTTTCATCCACGCTTCCCGCCGCGATACCAGCCATAGCGCTGCCGTGTCCGTCAGAATCAGTGGTGGGCACAATAGAGAGGGGAGAGGAAGAGCGCAGTGCCAGATCGATCTGCTCCTGCGTATACTCAGAACCGTACCGGAATCCCTCCGGTATTTGCCCTGTCTGAATGGTTTGATCCCAGATACGCAATATCCGGCTGCTTCCGTCCGGATTTCGGAATGCGGGATGCTGATAGTTGATCCCGGTGTCGATGAAGCCAATGATCACCCCTCTGCCTTTTAAGTTTAGGAAAGGCTGATTTTGAACTCGAAGAATACCGGAGGCTTCCAGGCTCGCGGTATCCAGAAGGGTAAATAGTTTTGGTATGCTGTAGTATCCCTGGCTGGCTATATCAGGGGGGAATTCGGCGAGAGGAGCATTCAAAATGACGTATTTCCTGTTTACGACTTGTGGAAGTAATTCTTCCAATATTTCTGTCGGATCAAAAGGTGAATTCTGGGTATGAAATATGAGGCTGACATAGTCCTCTGACAGTATACGCTGACGGTCCTCCTGTGATGTCTGCTGCATAGTTTGCTGCATAGTGAGTTCATATAATTCGGACATAGTACTCCGATCAGTAGCTTTGTATACAATGTATGCGCCGGTTCCATTCGGTAATTCGGAACATATGATATAAAAATGTCTGAAAACAGGGGATATCATGAATCGGGTACGGAAACTGATACACGCGGATGAAATCCACAGACAGGGAATAACGGGAAGAAATGTGACTGCTGTGATCATGGATTCCGGCATTTGCGCGCATCCGGATTATATGGATCGGGTAGTATATTTTAAAGATTTTATAGGGAAAAAAGAGTATTATTATGATGATGCTTCTCATGGGAGCCATGTGACGGGAATACTGGGAGGGAATGGCATCATGTCCTCCGGAAAATACCGTGGGATCGCTCCTGAATGTGATCTGGTCCATTTGAAAGTCCTTGACCGGGATGGAACCGGGAAAATGAAGGATGCCATTGCTGCCATGGATTGGGTCATCTGCAACAGAGATAAATTTAATATACGTGTATTGAATTTTTCGGTAGGTACCGCCATGGATGATGAGGAAGAAGAGGGAAGGCGGCTCGTGGAATGGGTGGAAAAAGTCTGGGATGCCGGTATTACTGTGATCGTCGCAGCCGGGAATATGGGGCCACAGAGCGGCACGGTTACAATACCCGGAACCAGCAGAAAAGTAATAACTGTGGGATTTTATGATGAGATAGGGAAAGAAAACGTCCGTTCCAGACAGTTTTTTTCCGGACGGGGCCCCACATCCACCTGTATCTGCAAACCGGAAATCACAGCTCCCGGTGTCAGGATCGTATCCTGCAGCAATCTGAAATCTGCCGGGCGTTACTACAGTGTGAAAAGCGGCACTTCCATGGCAACCCCCATTGTCTCCGGAGCAGTCTGTCTTCTATTGTCACAGAGACCATGGCTGAGCAATGTAGAAGTAAAAATGCGCCTGAAAAGTGCGGCGGATGATATGGGACTACCCAGGCATCAACAGGGATGGGGCAGGTTAAATTTATTAAAACTTATGGGCTGACTATAGCCAAATATGGATTTTCGTGCTATGATTGTTAAAGCTCGGCTATAGAGGAGGTAATTATGAATAAAACTATTATGAAGACACCGCTGGTAGAGATGGACGGAGATGAAATGACCCGTATTCTCTGGAAAATGATTAAAGAAGAATTAATTTTTCCTTTTATTGATTTAAAATCAGAATACTATGACCTTGGTCTGGAAAAAAGAAATGAGACCAATGATCAGATAACGGTTGATGCGGCAAATGCTAACAAAAAATACGGTGTGGCGGTAAAATGCGCCACCATCACTCCTAACGCAGCCAGAATGACAGAATATGATTTGAAGGAGATGTGGAAGAGCCCCAACGGCACCATCCGTGCGATCCTGGATGGAACGGTGTTCCGTGCGCCGATTACGGTAAAAGGTATTGAACCGAATGTAAAATCCTGGAGCAAGCCCATCACCATTGCCCGTCATGCTTACGGTGACGTCTATAAAAATACAGAAATGATCATTCCGGGCGCCGGAAAGGCAGAGCTGGTATTTACAGCCCAGGACGGTACCGAGACAAGAGCGTTGATCCATGAGTATAAAGGAGCCGGTGTGCTTCAGGGCATGCATAACCTGAACGCGTCTATTGAGAGCTTTGCACGCAGTTGTTTTGCCTACGCGCTGGACACGAAACAGGATCTGTGGTTTTCTACTAAAGATACGATCTCAAAAAAATACGATCATACGTTTAAAGATATTTTTCAGGAAATTTTTGAGAAGGAGTATCAGGAAGCGTTTGAGAAGGCGGGCATCACTTATTTCTACACCCTGATCGATGACGCGGTAGCCCGGGTGATGAAATCAGAGGGAGGTTTTATCTGGGCCTGCAAAAATTATGACGGAGATGTCATGAGTGACATGATCTCTTCCGCCTTTGGCTCCCTGGCGATGATGACCTCCGTGCTGGTTTCACCGGATGGTAATTATGAGTACGAGGCTGCACATGGGACGGTTCAGAGACATTACTATAAGTACCTGAAAGGCGAGGAGACATCCACCAACTCGGTGGCGACCATCTTTGCCTGGAGCGGTGCGCTGCGAAAACGCGGGGAATTGGATGGTCTGGAAGAGCTTGAGAAGTTTGCGGATCAACTGGAACAGGCCACCCTGATGACCATTGAGAGTGGAAGAATGACGAAAGATCTGGCGCTCATCACCACCATAGAGGAGCCTGTGGTGCTAAACAGCCAGCAGTTTATTCAGGAAATTCGTAAGGAACTGGAAGCATTACGCAAAGAGGATTAAATAAAGGAGATTTATGGCTTATCTGGAATATGCAAAAGCATTAAAACTAGGAGAGAAAGAGTACCGAAACGCGGTTTCCGGAGGACATTATCCATATCTTCCGGCATTGGATGAACTGCTGGAATGTGTAGATGTGAAGACAGAGGAAAATCTGGGACTTGTGGACATTCCTCTGGATCAGATCGTGGGAACAAAGACTGTGGGACGGCGGAATGCCTTTGCAGGCAATTTTATGCCTTTGATGTCGGAGAAATCTGAGTTTGCCCTGAAATGGACGAACCTGTACAACTATCAGACAGAGCATGGCGTTAATGACCCGATCATCGCTTATGAATTTATGAACAAATTCTATGTTCTGGAAGGAAATAAGCGGGTCAGTGTCTTTAAGTTTTTAAATGCGTCTTCCATTGAGGGAACGGTAACCCGCATTATTCCCAAGCCAACGGACGAAACGGAAAACAGGATCTACTATGAATTCCTGGATTTCTATAAATTGACTGGGATCAATTACATTTGGTTCAGCAAGGAAGGAAGTTTCGCTAAGCTGACCAAAGCAGTGGGAAAAGGACCGGAAGAAATCTGGACAGAGGAAGATCAAAAAAATTTTTCCTCTATTTTTACGGAGTTTTCAGAATTGTTTGAGAGCAGAGGCGGCAAAAAACTGCCGATTACCACAGGAGACGCGTTTCTGTTTTATCTTACGCTTTATCCTTATGAAGAACTTCTGGAAAAAGGAAGGGTGCAGAAAAAAGAGGATTTAGACCGTATCTGGAGTGAATTTCCGCTTCTGAACAAAAGCCCGGAGGGAGCCCTTGTACTGGAACCGGTGGAAGATACGGAAGTAAATCTTTTTACCAAATTCTTTACCCTTACCAGCAGTAAAAAATTGAAAGTGGCATTTATTCACGAAAGATCCACGGAAGAGTCCAGCTGGACCTACAGTCATGAGTTAGGTCGTATGCATCTGGAGCAGGTATTTGGAGACCGCATTGAGACGGAAAGCCTTTTCCGGGATGCAGAGGATAAGAGCATTACGGAGCTTCTGCAGCAGTCCATCGACGATGGAAATCATATTATTTTCACTACGAATCAGAAGTTTCTTGAAGCCAGTCTGAAGGCGGCGCTGGAACATCCGGAGATCAAAATATTAAATTGCTGCGTCAACCGCCCCTTCAAAGCACTGCGCACCTATTACGGTAGAATGTATGAGGCCAAATTCCTGAGCGGTATGGTAGCCGGAGCGATGTGTGAAAATGACAAGATCGCTTATGTGGCGGATTATCCCATTAATGGAACTTTTGCCAATATCAATGCCTTTGCCAGAGGCGCCCAGATGACAAATCCCCGGGCAAAAATCTATCTGCACTGGACATCCTCTACCAAGGGAAACTTCAGGCAGCTTTTGACGGAGGAGAATATTACGCTGATCTCCGACATGGACATGATTCGTCCGGCAAGTTCCCGCAGAAATTTCGGCCTCTATCAGGAAAAGAATGGGGAAGTTTTTAAATTAGCGACCCCTATCTGGAACTGGGGAAAATTCTATGAGCGGATTGTACGGGATATCTTGCAGGGAACCTGGAATAAAACGGCGGATACCACGGAGCGCAAGGCGGTTAATTACTGGTGGGGAATCTCCAGTAATATTATCGACCTGATTTTCTCACAGAATCTCCCGGCGGGTATCCGTAAATTGACAGAGACTATGTGGGGAGAGATCTATAATGAGAATTTTAATCCATTCAGTGGTGTAATCCCGCTGCAGGGCGGGAAGCTGGTTGGTGTGAAAGATGGTTGTCTGTCGCCGGAGGAGATCATAACCATGGATTGGCTGGTGGAAAATGTGATCGGCGTTGTTCCGTCGGAAGAAGATTTAACAGAAGATGCAAAAATACTGGTGGATCTGCAGGGAAGCTTAAATCCTGCAGTCGGAGAAAAATAAATGAAGATACTGTTGATAGGGGATGTTCCCTTGAAATCCCTATGGGATTTTTATGATGAGAGCAAATTAAAAGGCATCGACCTGATATTATCCAGCGGTGATCTGCCGGCCGCATATTTATCGTTCCTGGTGACGTTCGCACCCTGTCCGGTGCTGTATGTGCACGGAAATCATGATGAGCGCTACGCAGAAAAACCCCCGGAAGGATGTATCTGTGTCGAGGATACGATTTATGAATACAATGGTCTTCGTATCCTCGGACTTGGCGGCTCAATGCGCTACCGACCGGGAAAATTCCAGTTTACGGAAAAAGAGATGATGCGACGGGCACGTAAAATGAAAGGCAAGATCCGCCGTAAAAAAGGATTTGATATTCTGCTGACCCATGCCCCGGCCTGTGGCGTGAACGATCAGGAAGATTTGCCTCACCATGGATTTCAGACTTTCGTTATGCTGATGGATAAGTATCAGCCAAAGTATATGATCCATGGACATGTTCATATGAATTATACCTATGGAGCAGAACGTATCACACAGTATCAGAATACAACGGTTATCAATTCCTACGAGAAATATTTATTAGAAATATAGGATGATTTAATCGGCCAGCTGCGCCCACTGATCATAGAGCTGATCCAACTGCTGCGTTATCTGAGCTTTTTCTGTGGTCAGTGCGGTGCATTTTACCAGATCTGTTAATATTTCTTCCAGTTCCAGAAGCCGGTCGATCTCGCCGTCGCGGACCTCCAGTTTCTGAATCTCATCCTCTGTTTTTTTCAGGTCATTCTGACGCTTTCGCTGCCTGGCCTGTTCTTCTTTCATGCGCTCCCAGTCTTCTCTGGAGGAAGCAGGGGCGGAACCGGAAACAGATTCTGCAAAGGTGTTCTTCTGTGTCGGAGCATAAATTTTAGTCAATTCTTCATTTTTTTCCAGATAATAATCATAATTACCGATGTAGTTCACCAACGTCTGATTCTTCAGATCCAGGATCCGGGTTGCGGTCTGGTTAATAAAGTAACGATCGTGGGATACATACATGACGGTGCCGGTATAGCGGCAAAGGGCGCTCTCCAATATCTCTTTCGAGATAATATCCAGATGGTTTGTCGGCTCATCCAGGATCAGAAAGTTTGCCTTGGAAAGCATCAGTTTTGCCAGGGATACGCGTCCGCGTTCTCCGCCGCTAAGGTCTTTAATGCGCTTAAAAACGTCATCACCGGTAAACAGAAATGCGGCCAGTATGTTGCGGATCTCCGTGTTGGTCAGATTCGGATAGGCATCGGATAATTCCTCGAACAATGTTTTTTCCGGGTGCAGGACCTGATGTTCCTGATCATAGTAACCGATATGTACTTTTGAACCCAACGTGATCTTACCTGTATCCGCGTCTGTCAGTGCGTTAATGATTTTCAGAAGCGTAGTCTTTCCTGTCCCGTTGTCCCCGATGATGGCCACTCGTTCCCCGCGGTAAATCTGGAAGTTCAGATCTTGAAAAAGGACTTGATTATAGGATTTAGACAAATGTTCAACGGTAAGGACGTCATTGCCGCTGGTGATCCTGGGTTCCAATGTGAGTCTGATTTCGCTATCCTGATCCATCGGCTTTTCCAGTAGAACCATCTTATCCAGCATCTTTTCACGGCTCTCCGCCCGGCGAATGGATTTTTCCCGGTTAAAAGAGCGCAGTTTTGCAATGACCTCCTGATGATGTTTGATTTCCGCCTGCTGATTCAGATATGCTTTTAACTGAGTCTCTCTGAGTTGCTTTTTCTTCTCTGCGTAGGCGGAGTAATTCCCCAGAAAAGTCATCACATGTCCCTGGTCGATCTCGATCACTTTTGTGACTACTTTGTTCAAAAAGTAGCGGTCATGGGCCACAATGATGACGGTTCCCCGGTAGTTGAGCAGATATGTCTCCAGCCAGGCAATAGAATTTAAATCCAAATGATTTGTGGGTTCATCCAGCAGGATGATATCGGGAGAAGAGAGCAGAAGCTTGCCCAGAGCTACCCTGGTTTTCTGACCGCCGGAAAGGGTATCCACTTGCTTCTCAAAGTCATCTTCTGAAAATCCTAAGCCTTTTAATACTCCTGTGAGCTCACTGCGCCAGGAATAGCCGTCTTTCTGTTCGAACATGGTAAAGATACGGTGATACTGCTCCATGAGTGCGTCAAGCTGCGCTCCGGAGAGATGTTTCATCTTCTGTTCCAGGAAGCGAAGTCTTTCTTCCATCTCAATGACATCTTTTTTCGCGTCCTTGAGTTCCTCGTAGATCGTGGCATGACCGGACAGCATTTTCTGCTGAGCCAGATATCCAAGGGTTTTTCCCTTTGCTATGATCACTTCTCCTCCATCAGCGGGGAGCTCCCCCATGATGATTTTCAGAAGCGTGGATTTTCCAGCGCCGTTAATTCCCACGATGGCAGCCTTTTCGTGTTCTTCTACATGAAAAGAAGCATGTTTTATAATTTCATTAATCCCAAATGTTTTGCTGAGATTCTGACATGACAGTATCATAGTAAACCTTCCTTAAGTGCCGTTTGCAACGGTAGAAATTCGTAGTTTCCTTTTCCATTATAGTGAAATCTGCGTAAAAAACAACAGAATTTTAATTTTGTCATTCTATTGCTTTTTTACATAGAGTCGAGTAAACTATTAATGGTCATATTATGGCTGTCATGACAAGGCAACGGGGGAAGAAAAAATGGAAGAGCGGGAAATTTCAAAGGCAGTGGTAAAGCGTCTTCCGCGCTATTATAGATATCTTGGCAACCTTCTGGAAGAAAAAGTAGAAAGAATCTCTTCCGGTGAGCTGAGCAGACTGATGAATGTTACAGCATCGCAGATACGCCAGGATCTGAATAATTTTGGCGGATTTGGCCAGCAGGGGTATGGATATAATGTTAAATATCTCTATCAGGAGATTGGAAAGATCCTGGGTCTGGATAAAACGTATAATATGGTCATTATTGGCGCCGGTAATCTGGGACAAGCTCTGGCTAATTATGTCCGGTTTGAAAAAAGAGGCTTTCGTATCATTGGGATTTTTGATGTCAATCCAAGACTTTCCGGTGTATCCGTTAGGGGAATCCCCATTATGATGATTGATGAACTGGGGAAATTTCTGGATCAAAATAAGATAGACATCGCCGCACTGACACTGCCTGCCAGCGGCGCGGAGAGGGTAGCCCCGATCCTGGGGGAACATGGGGTAAAAGCGATCTGGAATTTTGCCCATACCGATCTGCATCTTCCGGATGATATTGTGGTGGAAAACGTACATCTGTCCGAAAGCCTGATGCAGCTATCCTACAGATTGAAGCATATGACTTAAAACGAAACGGGAAACGATCATGAAGTATGTATTAACAGGAAAAGAAATGAAGGATTGTGACAGTTTCACAATCCTGCAAATGCAGCTTCCATCCATGGTATTGATGGAGAGAGCTGCCTTGTCGGCAGCGAAGGAGATAAAGACCGGGTATGGAGCAAAGAGCAAAGTTCTGGTTCTGTGCGGCAGTGGAAACAATGGAGGGGACGGCTTTGCGGTCGCCAGGCTGCTGCTTCTGGATGGGATGGCGGCAGATGTTTATTTTGCGGGAAAAGAATCTTCTCTTACCCCGGAGAGCGCGCTGCAAAAAAAGATATTTGAAAATTATGGCGGAAAATATTGCAGGAATTTTGATTTCTCTGAATATACTGTATTGGTGGACGCCTTGTTTGGTATCGGTCTGTCCCGGCCCGTCACAGGCATGTACGCAGAGCTGATCGACTGTATCAATCGCTGTGATCACCCGGTGGTGGCACTCGATATGCCTTCCGGCATCTGCGCGGACAGTGGAAAGATCCTGGGATGTGCTGTGCGAGCGGAGTGTACTGTTACGTTTGCCTTCGCGAAGCGGGGGCAGCTTTTGTATCCGGGAGCTGCGTACTGTGGAAAACTTTTGGTAAAAGATATTGGGATCACGGAGCATGGCCTCTCCCGGGAACAGGATCCCGCTTTTACCTATGGAAAAGAAGATTTAAAACAGCTTCCGGCAAGAATCCCCCGATCCAACAAGGGAACCTACGGAACGGTCTTGTTGATCGCAGGGGGAGAAAACATGGCGGGCGCTGCAGTGCTTTCCGGAATTGCAGCCTATCGGACAGGCTGCGGACTGGTACACATTCTGGCGGATGAGATTAACCGTACTGTCTTGCAGACAAATCTTCCGGAAGCGGTTTTTTCTTCCTGGCAGCAGATGGGCGTGCTGAAAAATGCTCTTACACGAGCCAGGGCAGTTGGTATCGGCCCCGGTCTCGGAACCGGTGAAAGGGCGCAGGAACTACTAAAAGAAGTTCTGGAAATCTGGGACGGACCGCTGGTGCTGGATGCGGACGCACTCAATATTCTGGCGCTGCATCCTGAATTTCTTGAGGAAAGCACCGCTAAAATAATTATTACTCCGCATCCCGGGGAAATGGCCCGCATAACTGGATACGGAATATCCGAAATATTGGAAAATATAACCGGGGTATGCCGTGAATATGCTGCCGATCATCAGTTGATCTGTGTTTTGAAGGATGCGAGAACGGTTGTCTCTGACGGGCAGAAACTGTATATCAATACTTCAGGAAATAATGGGATGGCAGTCGGCGGATCCGGTGATGTACTTACCGGTATGATCTGCAGCCTGCTCTCGCAGGGCATGTCCCCCTTTGAGGCCGCCTCCATGGGAGTTTATCTGCATGGGCTTTCCGGGGATGCGGCAGCAGAGCAGCTGGGAACAAGAAGCATGATGGCTACTGATATCGCGGAACACATTACCGAAGTATTACAAAAATCAAGATGAAATCACAATCAGAATATACGGAAGGAGACAGCATGAAAAGGCACAGTAGGGTATATGCGCGAATTAACCTGGACGCGGTGGAGGAAAACTTTTGCCGTATGAGAGAGAACATCCGAAAAGAAACAAAAATGATTGCGGTGGTCAAGACCGATGCCTATGGACATGGAGCGCTCCCCATCGCCAGATTGGTAGAACCGTATGATTATATCTGGGGATTTGCGGTGGCCACCGTGGAGGAGGCCGTGGAATTAAGGGAACACGGCATACATAAACCGATCCTGATCTTGGGATTTACCTTTTCGGAGGATTATGAAATGATCGCTCAGCAGGAACTTCGGCCGGCCGTTTTTAAACTGTCCATGGCCAAGGAACTGTCACGGGCAGCTCTTCATAGCAAAAAAAAGATCATGATCCATCTGGCTCTTGATACCGGTATGACCAGGATCGGATTTGCCGATAATGAGGAATCAATAGAGATTATCCGGGAAATAACAGCGCTTCCGGGGCTGGAGATTGAAGGAATGTTTACTCATTTCGCCAGGGCGGATGAGACAGACAAGGAAAATGCCAGAGAACAGCTGCGCAGATATCTTGCTTTTGCCAGGGCTTTGGAGCGAGCCGGCATATCCGTTCCGCTGAAACATTGTTCTAACAGCGCAGGGATTTTGGAACTGCCGGAAGCGAACCTGGATGCGGTGCGGGCCGGTATTACGATTTACGGGATTTATCCATCGGACGAGATGGATCGGGACAATGTAAAATTGCATCCGGTGATGGAATTAAAAAGCCATATTGCATATATTAAAACAGTGGAGGCAGGAGTAGCCGTCAGTTATGGCGGAACCTTTGTTACAGATCATCCCACCAGGATTGCCACTATACCGGTAGGTTATGGGGACGGATATCCCAGAAGCCTGAGCAACGCAGGCTATGTCCTGATCCATGGAAAGCGGGCCAGAATCCTGGGCAGAGTATGTATGGATCAGTTTATGGTGGATGTCACAGATATTCCGGCCGGGGAACTGGATGAGGTAACCCTTCTTGGAAGGGATGAGGGAGCAGAATTGTCAGTAGATACCCTGGGAGCATTATCAGGGCGGTTTCCTTATGAGTTTGTCTGTGACATCGGAAAACGGGTTCCCAGGATATTTGTAAAGAGCGGCAGAAACATAAATGCTCTGTGAAAAACACTTCTAGTGAATATACATGAAGAACATGGAAATACTAAAGGTGACAGTTATCAGAACCTTTGTATTGGAGTGTGAATTGTGTGAATATTCGTCGTGGAGATATCTATTACGCGGATCTGCGTCCGGTAGTCGGATCCGAACAGGGCGGCATCCGTCCGGTGTTGATCATACAGAATGATGTGGGAAACCGGCACAGTCCCACGGTGATATGTGCCGCTATTACTTCAAAGATGAAAGCAAAGCTTCCAACTCATGTGGAGATTGAGGCAGGGCGCTATGAGATTGTCAGAGATTCTGTAATTTTGCTGGAACAGCTGCGTACCATCGACAAGCGCAGATTAAAGGACAGAGTTTGTCATCTGGATGAGGAAGCCTTAAAACAGGTAAACCGCGCTCTTCAGATCAGTCTGGAGCTGCTTACATAGCGCCAAACTCTTGACGAATGAATGAGAAAATGCTATATTTGGTAAAGTTTAAGCACAGAAGAAAGAGGAGAAATTATGTCAGGACATTCAAAATTTGCAAATATTAAGCATAAAAAAGAAAAAAATGATGCCGCAAAGGGTAAGATCTTTACCATTATTGGCCGGGAAATTGCCATTGCGGTAAAAGAGGGTGGTCCGGATCCTGCCAATAACAGCAAACTGCGGGATGTGATTGCGAAAGCAAAATCCAATAACATGCCAAATGATACCATTGACCGCGGTATTAAAAAAGCAGCAGGAGATGTGAACTCGGTAAATTATGAGCATGTTACATACGAAGGATATGGCCCGGGGGGAATCGCAATTATTGTGGAAGCTCTGACGGACAACAAGAACCGTACCGCAGCGAATGTGAGAAGCGCTTTTACCAAAGGAAGCGGCAGCATCGGGACACAGGGCTGTGTATCTTACAGCTTCGACCAGAAGGGTCAGATTATCATTGACAAAGAAGAGTGTGATCTGGAGGCGGATGATCTGATGATGATAGCGCTGGATGCTGGCGCGGAGGATTTTACTGAAGAGGAAGACAGCTACGAGATCGTCACGGATCCTGATGAATTCAGTACCGTGCGACAGGCATTGGAAGAGCAGGGGATTGCCATGGCATCCGCGGATATTACGATGATCCCGCAGAATTATGTGGCGCTTACAGATGAGAATGCGTTAAAACAGCTGAACAGAACACTGGATCTTCTGGATGAAGATGACGATGTACAGGCGGTTTATACTAATCTGGATGAATAAAACGGCGAATCATTATCCGTTGATTCGAAGAGTATGAATACGGTTTTGCCGGACATAGAATTTCTGCCAGTGGTAATTTATAAGTATAATGCATGGTATCCCGGAGAAACTAAGATAGAATTGGTTTCTTCGGGATTTTGTGTTATATCTGAAAAGGAAAGGCTGGTATAAAATATGGAGGCGAACAAGACACAGGACATCGAAACGAAAGAAAATACAAGAGAAAATATACTGGAATTTGGTCAGTCTGATATGGGAAACAGCATCCATCTTCTGAGTGTGATCGGTGAAATCGAGGGGCATGAGTCTCTGCCCAGCAATTCAAAAACCACCAAGTATGAACATGTGCTCCCTCAGCTGGCTTCCATTGAAGAGAACAGATCGATTCGAGGATTGCTTATTTTGCTAAATACTGTGGGAGGCGACGTGGAAGCCGGTCTTGCTATCGCTGAAATGATCGCAAGTATCAGCAAGCCCACAGTTTCTCTGGTGCTCGGGGGCAGTCATTCCATCGGCGTGCCTATTGCGGTGTCTGCAGATTATTCCTTTATCGTAAAAACAGGTACAATGGTCATTCATCCGGTCCGGATGAGCGGAACCGTCATCGGGGCGCCTCAGACCTATGACTATTTTCAACAGATGCAGAATCGAATCATAAACTTTATTACAGAACACAGTAGTGCGCCGCAAAAGAGACTAGAAGAGCTTATGCTGAATACTGGGATGCTCACAAAAGATTTGGGCACCATTCTGGTTGGTCAGGAAGCCGTCGATGAGGGGCTGATCAATGAAGTGGGAGGTATCAGCCAGGCCATAGAAAAACTGCATAGGCTATGCGGTGGATGAATTACCATTCACGGATGAACCGTCCGTGAATGATAGCTTATGGACCGAAAATTTTTTGGTGTACAGAATAAAATATTGTGTTATACTGTTACAGGTAATATTTTGTTTCCATAAGAAGTATAGTAGAATACAGAGGATTTTTATTTTGAGGAGGAGTTATGAGCGTATTACAATCTATATTCCTGGGCGTTGTTCAGGGATTAACCGAGTTTCTTCCGGTGAGCAGTTCCGGACATTTGGCTATTTTTCAGAATATTTTTCACATTGATACGGGAAACAGTATTTTGTTTGATGTTTTATTACATATCGGAACGCTGCTTGTGGTTTTTATCGTATATTGGAAAGATATCTGGAAGCTGATCCTGGAAGCGCTGCAGATGCTGGGGGATCTCTTTGCCAACCTGGGGATCTTTTTGAAAAACCGAAAAGCAGTAAAAGCGCAGCCATACAAACGCGTGGTGCGCAGCAATTACCGGAAATTTGTAGTCTTGCTTATCGTTTCTACCATCCCCACAGCTATCATTGGATATCTGGGAGAAAAACTGATCAAAAACGCCAGCGAGACGCTTCTGATCCCGGGCATCTGCCTGTTGATCACCGGTGTATTGCTCTTGATCTCAGACCGTGCGGAAAACTGTTATAAGATCCCGAAGGATATCGCTTACCGTGAGGGGGCGTTGGTGGGCGTAGCCCAGGGATTTGCCACTCTTCCCGGTCTGTCCCGTTCAGGAACCACAATAACCGCCTGCCTTCTTTGCGGCTTTGACCGTAAGTTCGCGGTAAAATATTCTTTCATCCTTTCCATACCGGCAATTTTGGGAGCCGCAGTGCTGGAAGTTTCTGAGATCGGACAGGAAACCGTGACCGGGGGGCTTGCGGGAACTTATATTGCCGGTATGATCGCGGCAGCGCTGGTGGGATATGTGTGCATCAAGGCCATGCTGATCGTAGTTAAAAATAAAAAATTTAAATATTTTGCATATTACTGTTTTGCGGTTGGATTGGTCTCTATCATAGGACATTTCGTACTGTAAACATGGTATTTGCAGAAGTAAAGTAACATAAAGCGCAGCTGAACAGTTACGAAAAAATAGAGAGTGAGTGAACGAATGGCAGCAAAGACAACGAAAAAAACCGCAGCTAAAAAAACGTCGTCGGCAAAGGGCGCCGCAAAAAAAGCATCTGCGCAAAAACCCGCCGCGAAACGCAGCGCTGCATCTACCAGAAAAACCGCTCCGAAATCCCGGAAGGAAGAGCCAGTCAGATCAGTGGAACAGACCAATCCGGCCATCTATTATGAGATATTTCTCTGGGGTATGCTGGCAATTTCTACATTACTATTTATCAGTTTTCTGGGCTTTGGAGGAAGCATTGGAAAAGCAATCAACCGTCTTTGTTTCGGATGTTTTGGTATCGTAACATACCTTCTTCCATTCCTGTTTTTTTTCCTGACCGCGTTTGTCATTTCGAACAGAAGAAGCCATATCGCAAGAGTAAAGGCTGCCGGTGTCGGCGGTCTTTCTCTTGTGGCCTGCGGTATCATGCAGCTTTTAATGATGGGTTATACGGAAAGTTATGATCTGAGGGAATACTTTGAGGCAGGAGCTGAGTATCACACAGGGGGCGGTTTGATCGGCGGCTTATGGGTCAATCTGTTCTGTCCGACCATTGGAATTGTGGGAGCTTATATCATGCTTTTCATTATGGCTATCATCTGCGTGGTTCTTATCACCCAACGTTCCATATTCGCAGATGTGAAACAAAGCGGCACAAAGGTGTATTACTCCGCGAAAGAGGGACAGGCAAGGAGAAGAGAGCGGGCAAAACTGCGTAGAGAAGAAGAGAGGAATCCCCAGATATTTACATTTTCTGACAGAAAAACCATTCCGGTAAATTATTCTGTACTTCCAAAGGAACCGAGACTGTCTAACCGCGTAACCGGCGTAACAGAGAACACGGATCTGTCTGCTCTGCCCCAGGTGCGTTCCGATGAAATAAAGCAGGTGATACCGAAGAAGACAGAAGAGACCATCAATGTGCCGGTGATGGATCTTACAATTCAGAGATCTGATGATTCCTATTATCAGACTCTGGAGGAAAAAAGACCGTCCAAGATCCGGGCAAAGAAGAATATCACTCAAAAGGTGGAGATTTTAAATACACAAGCAGAAACAGAGCCACAGGATATGAAAACAGAAGAAGCCTTCACTGACGCTCCGGCAGAGGATGTTCCAAAGCGAGCCTCCAGAAAGCCCCATGCATCCGAGACGGAAATCAAAGAAGGAATTGAGAATGTGGAACAGGAGATCGTCAAAAACTCCACCGCTGTGAAACCGGAATATGTATTTCCGCCCATGAAACTTTTAAAGCGGCCCACAGGAGCGCAGGCGGGAAGCTCCGATGCTGAGCTTCGGGATACGGCACAGAAACTGCAGCAGATCCTGCATACCTTTGGCGTGAACGTGAAGGTCACGAATGTAAGCTGCGGTCCCAGTGTTACCCGCTACGAGATGATACCGGAGATGGGTGTTAAGGTAAGCAAGATCGTGAATCTGGCAGACGATATCAAACTGAATCTGGCGGCTGCGGATATCCGTATTGAAGCGCCTATTCCTGGAAAAGCCGCCGTTGGCATTGAGGTGCCCAATAAGGTATCCGGCGGAGTGCTGCTCCGGGAACTTCTGGAATCGGATGAATTCAAAAACCATCCATCGGATCTGGCCTATGCGGTGGGAAAAGACATTGCCGGAAAGATCATTATTTCGGATATTGCCAAGATGCCGCATCTTTTGATTGCGGGAGCAACCGGTTCCGGTAAATCGGTATTTATTAATACCCTGATCATGAGCATCATCTACAAAGCAAGCCCGGAAGATGTTAAGATGATCATGATCGACCCCAAAGTGGTAGAACTGAGTGTTTACAACGGAATTCCACATCTGTTTATTCCGGTGGTCACTGATCCGAAAAAGGCAGCAGGAGCCCTGAACTGGGGAGTGGCAGAGATGATGCAGCGGTATGAAAAATTCGCTTCCGTTGGGGTCCGGGATTTAAAGGGATATAACGCAAAGGTAGAGAAGCTGAAAGATATTGAGAGTGAAGATAAACCGGTGAAACTGCCCCAGATCGTTATCATTGTGGATGAACTGGCAGATCTGATGATGGTGGCTTCCGGGGAAGTGGAGGACGCCATCGTCCGTCTGACGCAGCTGGCCAGAGCCGCCGGTATCTATCTGGTGATTGCTACGCAGCGCCCCTCAGTTGATGTCATTACTGGACTGATCAAGGCAAATATGCCGTCCAGAATCGCCTTTTCCGTTTCCTCCGGTGTAGATTCCAGAACTATTCTGGACATGAACGGCGCAGAAAAACTTTTGGGTAACGGTGACATGCTCTTCGCCCCCAAGATGTTCAAAAAGCCTGCCCGTATGCAAGGAGCATTCGTTTCGGATAAAGAAGTGGCTGATGTGGTGGAATTTTTGAAAAACGAAAATACCACCGCCGAGTACAACGCGCAGATGGAGGAACAGATCGCCCAGGTACAGAAGTCCGCGCTGAGCGCGGGCGGAGGCGGGAGTGATGTGGACGAACTCTTTGCGGATGCAGGACGTTTTATCATAGAAAAAGATAAAGCATCCATAGGCATGCTGCAGCGGTGGTTCAAGATTGGTTTCAACCGGGCTGCCCGGATCATGGATCAGCTCTCGGATGCCAATGTCGTGGGGCCGGAGGAAGGAACAAAACCCAGAAAGGTTTTGATGTCCATGGAACAATTTGAAAATTATTTAGAAGAAAACTGATCTTGCAACTGTTTTTTTGTTGAATTTTACCCAATAGTGTTTTATACTAAAGTAAATAGGCTTGATTTTCGGAGCTATTTGTAGAGCTGCTGGGCAGTGAGATCTGCAGCTCATCAGAAAAAGTTGGAGGTAGAGTATGTACAAGATTTTGGAAACAAGGAACCTGGCGGGTAATATCTACGAGATGGTAGTAGAAGCACCCCGCGTAGCTAAACGTTGTCTCCCGGGTCAGTTCATAATCGTAAAATTGGACGAAGTATCCGAGAGAATCCCGCTGACAATCTGTGATTATGATCGGGAAAAGGGAACGATCACCATAGTCTTTCAGCCGGTGGGAGCATCCACACAGAAATATGTCGACCTGAAAGCCGGCGATGTTTTTATGGATTTTGTAGGTCCCCTGGGGCAGCCGTCCGATCTTTGCACGGAGCCGCTGGAAGAAGTAATAAAGAAAAAGATCCTGTTCGTAGCTGGAGGAGTAGGCACCGCTCCTGTCTATCCACAGGCAAAATGGCTGCATGAGCATGGCATTGACTGCGACGTCATTATCGGAGCCAAAACAAAAGATCTTGTCATATTGGAAGAAGAAATGAGTAAGGTCGCCAATGTGTATGTGACCACAGACGATGGTTCCTATGGAAGAAATGGAATGGTTACTAAAGTAATCGACGATCTGATCACTCAGGAAGGGAAAACGTACGATCACTGTGTTGCCATTGGCCCGATGATCATGATGAAATTCTGCTGTCTGACCACCAAAAAGTATGATTTGCACACTATCGTGAGCATGAATCCTATTATGGTAGACGGTACGGGTATGTGCGGAGCCTGTCGTCTGACGGTAGGCGATGAAGTGAAATTTGCCTGTGTAGACGGTCCGGAATTTGACGGACATCTGGTAGATTTCGACGCTGCTATGAAGAGGGCGACCATGTACAAGACAGAAGAGGGACGCGCCCTGCTGAAATTGCAGGAGGGCAATAGCCATCACGGTGGATGCGGACAGTGCGGAGGTGACAAATAATGGCTGATGTATTAAAGAAAGTTCCTGTGGCAGAACAGGATCCCAAGGTAAGAGCAACTAATTTTGAAGAAGTATGTCTTGGATATAACAGCGAAGAGGCAGTAGAAGAGGCGAATCGCTGCCTTCACTGCAGAAACGCAAAATGTGTACAGGGATGTCCTGTCAATATTAATATTCCTGACTTTATCGGAGAAGTAAAAGAGGGCAACTTTGCAGAGGCTTACAAGATAATTTCACAGTCCAGCGCCCTGCCGGCCATCTGCGGACGTGTATGTCCGCAGGAAACCCAATGTGAAGGAAAATGTATCCGCGGCATTAAGGGAGAGGCAGTTTCTATCGGCAAACTGGAGCGCTTTGTTGCTGACTGGGCAAGAGAAAATGGAATTAAACCGGAAGCGCCCGCCGAGAAAAACGGCCACAAGATCGCCGTGATCGGCTCCGGTCCTTCCGGACTTACCTGTGCCGGAGACCTGGCCAAGATGGGATATGATGTGACGATCTTTGAGGCACTGCACAAAGCGGGCGGCGTATTGGTTTACGGTATTCCGGAGTTCCGACTTCCGAAGGACAAAGTCGTCGCCAAAGAAGTGGAAAATGTGGAAACTCTTGGCGTTAAGATTGAGACCAATGTGGTGATCGGAAAATCTATTACCATTGACGAGCTTTTGACGGAAGAGGGCTATGAAGCCGTATTTATCGGTTCAGGAGCCGGACTTCCCATGTTTATGGGTATTCCGGGTGAACAGGCCAAAGGTGTCTTCTCCGCCAATGAGTATCTGACCAGAAATAACCTGATGAAGGCTTTCCGTGAAGATTATGATACGCCTATTGCGCACGGAAAGAAAGTAGCCGTTGTAGGCGGAGGAAACGTAGCTATGGACGCGGCAAGAACCGCTCTTCGTCTCGGTGCGGAGGTGCACATTGTATATCGCCGTAGCGAAGCAGAACTTCCGGCTCGTGTGGAAGAAGTACATCATGCTAAAGAGGAAGGCATCATCTTTGACCTTCTGACAAATCCCAAGGAAATCCTGGTGGATGAAAATGGATTTGTTAAGGGAATGACCTGTATCCGTATGGAACTTGGTGAGCCGGATGCTTCCGGAAGAAGACGACCGGTAGAGATCCCCGGATCGGAATTTGATCTGGAACTGGATACTGTCATCATGTCCCTTGGAACTTCGCCGAATCCGCTGATCTCATCCACTACCTATGGACTGGATACGAACAAGAGAAAATGCATTATCGCTGAGGAAGAAACCGGAGCCACTTCAAAAGAAGGCGTCTATGCCGGAGGAGATGCAGTAACTGGTGCAGCTACCGTTATACTGGCGATGGGGGCAGGAAAAGCTGCAGCTAAAGGAATTGACGAATATATAAAAAGCAAGTAATTTTTATGAATATCACGATTGTGGCAGTTGGAAAAATAAAAGAAAAGTATCTGACGGATGCTATCCGGGAGTATAGTAAACGGCTTAGCCGTTATTGCAAGCTGGACATTGTAGAATTGCAGGATGAGCAGACACCGGATAAGGTCGGAGAGACCACGGAAAGTTTAATAAAACAAAAGGAGGGATTGCGAATCCTGAGGACGATCAAAGAAGATTCTTATGTGATCGGACTGGCCTTAGAAGGGAAAAAACTATCGTCCGAAGGATTTGCCCAAAAGATGGATCATTTGGCCATTCAAGGTAAAAGCCATATTACTTTTGTGATCGGCGGATCTCTCGGATTATCTCCCGAAGTTCTTAAGAGAGCGGATTTTCTGCTCTCTTTTTCCGATATGACGTTTCCCCATCAGCTGATGCGGGTGATTTTGCTGGAACAGGTATACCGGGGCTATCGGATCATACATCATGAGCCATATCATAAGTGAAAACGTTTTATTCAGCGTTTCCCTAATTACCATTTTACCATTGCAAGAATATGAGAAACCAGGTATAATTGTTTTGAAACTTAAGTTTATTTTACATTATGGGAGGATTCTAATGAGAAAAACAAGAAAACCATTAAAAACGTTAGCGGCAGCTCTGACTGCGGCCATGGCATTCCAGTCGGTGGCTTTAGCAGCGCCGATGGATGAATTGAATGAGATTCTGGAGAAACAGCAGGAGATTGAATCTGATCTGGATGTCGCGCTTGAAGAACAGCTGGGATTGGATGAATTGGGAAAAGCTGTGGAAGAAAACGGTCTTCATTTTGTTATTGATCTTGAAAGCGCAGGTGGCGCACTAGGAGAAGTTCTTCCGGAAGGTTCCTATTATCATGGTAATCTGCAGATTGATAAGAAACAGAAAAACTGGCTGCTGGAGTCCGGAGTCGGTACAGCTGAAAGTGCCATTTTAGATTTTGCGTTGTATGGCGATGAGCAGAAATTGGCAATTTCAATTCCTCAGTTTTATGATGGCGCAATCACGTTATTCGGAAATCTTTTAGAACAGTACAATGGTTCCGCTTTGAAAGGACTAATTGAAAGCATGGGCGGTGATTCCGCTGCTGGTTTTGAGATCCCCGATATTGACCTTACTTTCTGGCCGAAAGAGAAGGAAGCAGAGGATGACACTCCTGATGCAGAACTTGACAGTGAACTGGAAAATAAGATCCTGGCAATCGCAGAAAAAACGGACGTAGAAAAAATAGAAGAAGATGACGCGACAATTTATAGACTGACAATTTCCACCGCGGATCTGGGTGAGCTGTACAAAGAGATCCTGGATAAATATGTGGAAGTCTTCTCATCGTTAGCTGCATTCGCTTCTTCCAGCGATAGCGATCTGGAACAGATGCCGCAGCAGATCGATCAGATGGTGGACGAGATGGTAACTGTGCTGGGGGATAGCATCACAGTAGATTTCCATATAAAGGATGATCTTCTTGAGAAGATCAGCTATCATATATACGTTGATACTACTTCTTTAGAGGAAAAGACAGAAAACAGTGAAGATGCCGATACGATCATGGAGGTCAACGAGCCGTTCCAGGGTAATTTGGACTATGAGATCGCATTCGTTGATCCGAGTCAGCCAATGAAACAGATGGATTTCACAATGACAATGACGGATCTGGACCAGAATGAGTTTGCTCGCATGTTCATTACCATGAAGACGGAAAGAGAGGGAACCACAGTAACCTCATCTCTGGAAAGCGAACTGGAATTTAAAGAGGAGGAAGAAACTGAGAGCATACCGTTTGTATCCGGCCAGCTGACCTATGATACGGTCTCTCAGGATCTGGATGGCGAACTTGTTATTAAGACAGAGGAAGATTCCGTAATTTACACACTGGACAGCACTTTCTCAGAGATTGAGAAAGGAAAATCTTTCTGCTGGAACGTGGATGAACTGAGCGCAACAGTGGGAGGAGAAACAATCGGCCTGAAAGCAAAGATTGATCTGAGCGCAGATGCAGGAGAAATTGCTGCACCAGAGAAAGAAATTTCACTTTTTAGTGCAGATCAGAATGAAGTTTATGGACTGATCGGACAGCTTGCCATGAATGCTCAGACCTGGGCAGCGCAGTTTGCACCGGAAACCGCAGTGATCGAGACAACGACCGAGTCTTTGGAAGACACAGCGGCATAAAATACGGATTTGTATTTGGAAAGAGTTATTATTTTTCAAAAAATAGCATAATCATATAGAAAAGAGTCCTGGTTTATTGTTTTTCTTGTGAACCGGGACCTTTTTTGTATATTGTGAGGCTTTTCATGAAAAAAGATAAGATAGGGAATGAAGAAAAAATGTTCCGCAGGGAAGAACGGTTGAATCTCCTTGCGGACCGCACTATGCTCCCGAAGGAAATCATCTCCGGCTGCTGCAGTATTTCTGTCATAGGGCAAAATGAACTGGTGATCGAAAACTATAAAAGTATATTGGAATATCAGCCGGAAAGAGTAGTTATACTGACAAAACAGTGCAGGGTAGAAGTGTCTGGTAAACACCTTGAAATTCAATACTATGCAAAGGATGAGATGAAAATAACCGGCAGCATTGAAGCTATTTTTTATAAAAATTGCAGATAAGGGGGATTATTTTGAAAAAAAACGTATCGCTGCAGGTCAAAGGAAGTGTGAGAATCAGGATAACCGGAAGTTTTTGTGAGCGTTTTTTAAACCTTTGCGCTTACCATGGCATAGCATTAAGGAATCTCACCCCTGCACCGGATGGTTATGAAGCTGTTGTCTCCCTTCCTGATTTTTGGAAGATCAAACCATGGGTTAAAAAAAGCCGTATTCGGGTCAAAGTGATAGAACGCACCGGAGTTCCATTTCTGATGCAGCGATATCGTAATCGGCAGGCATTGTTCCTATCAATGGCTGCGGCGGTTTTTCTCCTTTTTTTTCTCTCCCTGTTTATCTGGGATATAAAGATCAACGGGAATATTTCCGTGACAGATGAAAAAATTATGGATTATCTTCTGTCCGAAGGCATCCATCAGGGAATATGGAAATCATCTGTGGATTATAAACAGCTTGCCACGGATCTGCGAGAGCATTTTCAGGAAATGACCTGGGTGTCTGTGAAACTCCAGGGAACCAGATTAGTAGTGGATTTACAGGAAAATACGGACACAGCCATGAGAGAAGATGGTGAATACGATCCCAGCAGTTTGATTTCTAATGTAGATGGAACGGTTGTAAAAATCATTACCAGGGCTGGAACCCCTTGGGTGAAAGAGGGAGATGAAATTAGAAAAGGAGACCTGCTTGTATCAGGACAGATCGATCTGGTAAATGATTCCGGCGAAGTCTATGGTCATCAGTATGTAGCTGCTGACGCCGATATTTATGTTAAAACAAGAGTTTCCTACACGGACAGAATTCCACTGAAACAGAAGGTAAAGGTGTATACCGGAAAAGAAAGTTCGCGACATCTGCTGCAGTTTGCTTCCCTTCGCATAGGGCTTCCTTTTTTTCTCCATTCATATAGAGAATACGACTGTATTCGCACCCGAAAGCAGCTTCGAGTTATGGAAAATTTCTATTTGCCGGTATTTTTTTCTAAAATTACGGTCCGGGAATATGAAATTCAGGAGCAAAACTGCTCAAAAGAGCAGGCAAAGCGTCTGGCTCAGAGGAATATAGATAACTTTCTGCAAAAATTCCAAGAAAAGGGGGTTCAAATATTCCAAAATGATGTTAAAATAGAAACAACTGATTCTATGTGCATTGCCCGGGGTACAATCTGCATTATTGATAAAGCCGGAAAGCGTGTGGATACAGTATGGAAAGACATACAGAAAGAAGGAACCCAGACAGAATGAGTATGGTTGAAAAAGTGATTTTGGTTCCCGCGGAACATGAGAAGAATGTTTTTGGACAATTCGACCAGTTTATCAAGAAAATAGAAAAATCATTAAATGTAACAGTCATAAGCCGGGATGGATCCACAAAGATTCTGGGAAGTGAAACCTCGACAGAAAGAGCGGTACGGATACTGGCTAATCTGATGGAATTATCGAAGCGGGGCAATGTTATCACAGAGCAGAATGTAGACTATGCTATTTCTTTGTCTTATGAAGAAAAAGAGAGTTCTCTGGTGGAAATCGATAAGGATTGTATCTGCCATGCGATAAACGGAAAACCGATCAAGCCAAAGACGTTAGGACAAAAGCAGTATGTGGATGCCATTCGGAAAAATATGATTGTTTTTGGTATTGGACCGGCAGGAACGGGAAAGACCTATCTGGCTATGGCCATGGCGATCACTGCCTTTAAGAATGATGAAGTGAGCCGAATCATCATGACGCGGCCGGCTATCGAAGCCGGAGAAAAACTTGGTTTTCTTCCCGGTGATCTTCAGAGTAAGGTTGATCCGTATTTGAGGCCGCTTTATGACGCTCTATACCAGATTATGGGACCGGAGAGTTTTCAGAAGAACATGGAAAAAGGTCTGATTGAGGTGGCGCCTTTGGCTTACATGCGTGGGCGGACTTTGGACAACGCTTTTATCATTCTGGACGAAGCGCAGAATACCACCCCCGCTCAGATGAAGATGTTCCTGACCCGTATCGGATTTGGCTCCAAGGTGATCATTACGGGGGATCTTACTCAGAAGGATCTCCCCGCGTCAACGCAGTCTGGTCTTGAAATTGCCGTTCGGGTTTTGAAAAAGGTAGATGAGATTCAGTTTTGCTATCTTACCAGCCAGGATGTCGTGCGTCATCCTCTGGTGCAGAAAATTGTCAAAGCCTACGATGATTATGAGGCTAAGCTGACTGGCAGGCAGAGAGTGAGAGAAGAAGCAGATAGACTGGAAAATAACGGAAAGCGAACTGAAAGAAAAAGGCGCGGTACGGATTATGACAATTAATTTTGAAAACGAGAGCAGTATCGATTTGTCACTCCCGTTGATGGAGATTGCGCAGGAAGTAATCCTGGAATCTTTAGATTATATTGGCTGTCCCTATGAGACAGAAATCAATCTTCTGATTACGGACAATGAACAGATTCATGAGATGAACCAAAGTTTCCGGGGGATTGACCGGACTACGGACGTATTGTCCTTCCCAATGATCGAATACGAACACGCGGGGAATTTTGATTTTCTGGAGGAAGATGACGCGATAGACTGTTTTCATCCGGAAACAGGAGAGCTTTTGCTGGGGGATATTGTTATTTCCGCGGAAAAAGTATTAGAACAGGCGAAGGAATACGGTCATTCGCCAAAACGGGAATACGCGTTTCTGATCGCACACAGCATGCTGCACCTGATGGGTTTCGACCATATGGGGCCAGAGGAAGCAGAGGACATGGAGAAAAGGCAGAAGGAGATACTGGATCATCTGCAGATCACAAGATAATTTCTGCCATATTTTTTGGCGGATTTTATATAACAAAAGTTTAAGAAAGGGGTATTGGTAATGAAATTAAGAAAATCATTTATGGCAATCACAGCGGCAGTCCTGGCAACGACTATGCTTGGGGGGACGGTACTGGCAGAGGAAACCCAGACCTGTAAAAGCTATCTGACCGGAGAAACCGTTCCTGTGGAAATCGGCCGTCAGAGACCTATCGCTATTATGTTGAACAACATCATTGATGCGGTTCCGCAGTATGGCATTGAAAACTGCGGAGTGGTGTATGAATCGCCGGTGGAAGGCAGCATCACCCGACTGATGGGAATCATGGAAGATTACAAGGACTGCTGGAGGATCGGTTCCGTCCGCAGCTGCAGAAACTATTTTATTTACATGGCAAGAGAATTTAATGCTATCTATGCCCATTTCGGACAGGCGATCTATGCGGAGCCTATTTTAAATCTTGACACCACACACAATCTGAGCGGCCTTGGCAACTATGGTGATATTATTTATTACCGCTCCGATGACAGGGTATCCCCGCACAACGTGTTCACGGACTATGACCGCATTCAGGCAGGTATTGACGCTTACGGTTATGACAGAAATTATGCCAGCGGTTATGAAGGGCATTATAAGTTTGCTGAGGATGGCGAAACGGTAACGCTGGATGGGGGCGAGGACGCGCTGGTGGTGCTTCCTGGTTACACCTACAATCACGCCAGGTTTGAGTATGACCCGGATAGCGGACTATATAAACGTTATCAGTACGGCGATGCTCAGATTGATGGCAATACCGGCAACCAGCTTACCTATAAAAATGTCATCCTTCAATACTGTGACTGGGAAAACTTCGATGAAAACGGTTATTTGAATATCAACATGGTAAGCGGCGGCAAGGGAAAATATATTACCAACGGGAAGGCCATTGATATTTACTGGGAAAAAGAGAATTACAACCCGGATTCAGAGTATTACTGCACCATTGAATCTCAGTATTCTTATGTTCCGGTGCGCTTCTCCGATTTTAATGTGACCAGATATTATGACATGGACGGAAATGAGATCACACTGAATCAGGGAAAAACCTGGGTGTGTATCGTTCAGGATTCCTATTCTGACCATGTTACGATCTCTGATGATTACAATATTTCCAGCAGTGTAATTGATTTCTGATGGAAACGACTATTTTTATGAAACAACGAGGTTTTATTAGTGAGTAACAAAGGAAAAAGTTCAAAAAACTTTCTGGTTCAGGGAACCATCCTGGCAGCGGCTTCTATCATAGCCAAAACCATAGGACTGATCTACCGTATCCCCCTAAATCGTATTTTGGGGGATATCGGTATCAGCTATTATTCTACGGCAAATGAAGTTTATTCCATCATTTTGATGATCTCCTCGTTCAGCCTTCCGCTGGCAGTATCGAAACTGATGGCGGAGAGGCTGCAGCGAGGTGAAGTAAGAAACGCAAACAGAGTCTTCTTATGTGCAGTTCGGTTTGCCGTGGTATCCGGTGCGGCGCTGTCACTGCTGACCTATGTATTTGCAGGGATTCTCAGCAAATATATTTTAAATATTGAGTACGCGAAATACGGACTTCGGGTTTTGGCGCCCGCGATTTTTATTTTTGCCATTACCGGTACATTCCGCGGATTTTTCCAGGGCTATTCTAATATGGTGCCAACAGCGGTATCCCAGGTCATTGAGCAGATCATCAATGCGATTCTGTCTATTGTATGCGCCGGTATTATGTTCCGATATGGTCTCGGGTTGGCACAATTGGAAGGCAATGATCTTTTGGGACCGGCATGGGGCGCTGCTGGAGCCACGTTTGGCACGGTAGCCAGTGTGACCATCGCTATGGTTTTTATGATGGTAATCTATTCTTCGTTCAGGAAAACATTTGCAAAACAATTGCGCAGGGACTCCACCGGCCGTGTTGAATCTTCAACGAAAATTTATCGCATTCTGATTGCGACGATTCTTCCTATCGTACTTAGCACCCTGATTTACAATATCAGTAATATTCTGGATCAGGGCGTATTTAATGCTATTTTAAAAGGACAGGGTTATACGGAAGATCAGTATGCCACCATCTGGGGAATCTACGCCGGTAAGTTTCGAGTACTCATGAACGTACCGCTGTCCCTGGCTTCCAGTCTTGGACCGGCCATCGTGCCAAGTCTGACGGCAGCTTTAGCCGGTAAAAATAGAAAAGAGGCAACAGGCAAGATCAATTCTGCCATTCGATATACTATGATCATTACCATTCCTTGTGCGCTGGGTATGGCGGCGCTGGGGGGACCCATCATCCAGATGCTGTTTCATCCGGAGAGCGGACTTCCTCTGGCGGAAGGTATCATGCAGGCAGGCGCTCTTATGATCATTCTCTATGCGCTTTCCACACTGACCACAGCCATCCTTCAGGGAATGGGAAAACTGAGAGACCCTCTGATCCATTGTGTGATAGCGTTGGTATTGCATATTATTTGTCTGGTAGTGCTTTTGCGTAGTTTTAATCTGAATATTTACGCAGTGATTTACGCGAATATCTTTTTTGCCCTGATCGTAAGTATCCTGAATGCATTGTCTATTAAACGCTATCTGTCATACCGCCAGGAAATCCTTAAAAGTTTTATTATCCCAAGCCTGGCATCTATTATTATGGCTTTTGCGGCTTTTGCACTTTATTCTTTCTTCCATCTGTTTGCAGGGAATACGATATCGACAATGATCGCTATTTTTGTTGGGATTGTTCTATACGGAGTGGGTCTGGTGGCCTTTCACGGTATTACGATGGATGAACTGGCCTCCATGCCAAAGGGAAAGAGCATAATCCGCATCTTCCGGCGGCTTGGGCTGCTTCATTAAGATTTGCTATATAAAGGAGAAGTAACGTGAACGATCAGGAATTAGCCAGGATCAATGAGCTGGCCAGGAAATCAAAAGCAGAAGGATTAACGGAGGATGAATTAAAAGAGCAAAAAGAACTCCGTCAGAGATATATTGAGGCGGTCCGCATGAATCTGCGGGGCCAGCTGAATAATATCGACATCATTAATAAAGAAGGAAAAATAGAGAATCTCGGTGAAAAATACGGAAAGAAAGGGCATTAAACATCCCTGTGATTTTTGAAAAAAGGAAGGAAAATTACGATATGGCAAATCTGAGAGACGATGCTCTGATCCAGATCGGTCAGAAAGCAAAGGATGCAGAGATCAGCCTGCGAACCATGGGCAGCGAACGGAAAAACAGATCCCTGCTTCAGGTGGCAGAAGGATTAATACATCATTCGGAGACGATTCTGTCCGCAAATCAAAAAGATATAGACCAAGCAAAAGAAAACGGGATGGCACAGGGGATGATCGACCGGCTGCTCCTGACGTCAGCCAGGATCGAGGCCATGGCGGAGGGACTGCGCCAGATTGCCGGGCTGGAGGATCCTGTCGGGGAGATCCTTGGTATGAAACAGCGCCCCAATGGCCTGCTGATCGGACAGAAGAGGGTCCCTCTGGGAGTAGTTGGGATTATCTATGAATCCCGTCCCAATGTGACGGCGGATGCCTTCGGACTGTGCTTTAAAACCGGTAATGCGGTCATCCTGAAAGGCGGAAAGGAAGCGCTGTATTCAAACCAGGCGATCGTACAGACCATACAGACTGCGCTGGAGCAATGCGGTGTCACACCTTTCGCGGTTCAGTTGATCACTGCCACAGACCGCAGTGTCACGCAGGAATTTATGAAGCTCAATCAGTATGTGGATGTTCTGATCCCAAGAGGAGGAGCCGGACTGATACAGGCGGTTGTGAATAACAGCACCATACCGGTCATTGAAACCGGGACCGGAAACTGTCATATTTACGTGGATGAATCCGCGGATCTTGACATGGCCGTGGATATTATCAATAACGCGAAGACCCAGCGGATCAGCGTATGCAATGCCTGCGAATCGCTGGTGGTGCATGAGGCGGTGGAGTCAAAACTTCTGACGGCATTAAAGAAAAAGCTGGATGAACATGCGGTGCAGCTGCGTGGTGATGAAAAAGCCCGGGACGTTTTGCCGGATATCACCCCGGCCACAGAGGAAGACTGGGGAACTGAGTATCTGGACTATATCCTTTCCATTAAGACCGTATCCTCCATTGACGAGGCGATCGCCCATATTAACCGCTACAACACCGGACATTCGGAGGCCATTATCACCCAGAATTACGCGAACGCCCAGAAATTCCTGGATGAGATCGACGCTGCGGCAGTCTATGTAAACGCGTCTACCCGGTTCACTGACGGATTTGAGTTCGGATTCGGCGCAGAGATCGGAATCAGCACACAAAAGCTCCATGCCAGAGGGCCGATGGGGTTATTGGCTTTGACTACTACAAAATATATTATCTATGGCAACGGACAGATCCGGCCGTAGAGAGAGGCAATATACATGTTTGAACATATAGATTTTAGCAGCATTGATGTGACTGCTCCGCCTCCCGCACAGGAGCCGGAGCGGCAGTACTATTTTATTGCGAAGGCAAAGAAACTTCTTTCTGTAAAAAGTTCTGAAATCGGCCGCCCGCTGACGGCTATGGTCAAGACCTTCGGGTGCCAGATGAACGAGCGCGATTCTGAGAAACTGAGGGGGATTCTGGAAACGGTGGGTTATCAGCCCACAGACAGCGAGGAAGCCGATTTTGTCCTCTACAATACCTGTACGGTCCGGGAAAATGCCAACCTGAAAGTGTATGGAAGACTGGGGTATCTTGGCGGATTGAAAAAGAAAAATCCACACATGGTGATCGCTATGTGCGGCTGTATGATGCAGGAAGCAGAGGTAGTGGATAAGATACAGAAAAGCTACCGCTTCGTGAATCTGATCTTCGGCACACACAACATCTACAAATTTGCCGAGCTTCTGGTATCCGCCCTGGAAAATGACCGCATGATCATTGACATCTGGAAAGATACAGATAAAATCGTGGAAGATCTGCCTGCAAAGAGAACGTATTCGTTTAAATCAGGAGTAAATATCATGTTTGGCTGCAACAATTTCTGCAGTTACTGTATCGTTCCTTATGTCCGCGGCAGAGAGAGAAGCCGACGTCCCATCGACATTATCCGGGAAATTGAAGGGCTTGTGGCCGATGGAGTAGTGGAGGTCATGCTTTTGGGCCAGAACGTAAATTCTTACGGTAAAAATCTGGAAGAACCTGTCACTTTTGCCCAGCTTTTACAGGAAGTGGAAAAGGTCGACGGCCTGCAGCGCATTCGTTTCATGACTTCACACCCGAAGGATCTTTCTGACGATCTGATCCAGGTGATGAAAAACTCCTCAAAGATCTGTCATCATCTGCACTTACCGCTGCAATCCGGCAGCAGCAGACTCCTGAAGATCATGAACCGGAAATACGATAAAGAGAAATACCTGGAGGTGGCGGAAAAGCTGCGCCGGGAAATCCCGGATCTATCCTTAACCACAGATATCATTGTAGGTTTTCCGGGAGAAACAGAAGAGGATTTTCAGGAAACACTGGATGTGGTTAGAAGAGTCCGCTATGACAGCGCGTTTACCTTTATCTATTCCAAACGCACCGGAACACCGGCCGCTGTTATGGAGAACCAGGTTCCGGAGGAGATTATCAAAGACCGGTTTGACCGGCTGTTGGCCCTTGTACAGGAGATTGGCAGGGAAATGTCGTCCCGCCTGCAAGGCAAGACGCTGCCGGTTCTCGTAGAGCATGTAAACGAGCAGGATGATGCTCTTGTCACCGGCCGTCTGGAAAACAATCTGGTGGTTCATTTCCCTGGAGATTCCTCTATGATCGGAAAAACAGTGGATGTATACCTGAAAGAGTGTCACGGGTTCTACTATATCGGAGAACCGGCAGAATAATTTACGAAAGATTGAGGAAATAACATTGGCACAACTAACTCCCATGATGCAGCAGTACATGGAGACGAAGAAACAGTATCACGATTGTATCCTGTTTTACCGTCTGGGCGATTTCTATGAAATGTTTTTCGATGACGCCATTACTGCATCAAGAGAATTGGAAATAACATTGACCGGAAAAGACTGTGGATTGGAAGAGAGGGCTCCCATGTGCGGAGTTCCTTTTCATGCAGTGGATTCCTACTTGAATAAACTGGTATCCAAAGGTTATAAGGTGGCTATCTGCGAGCAGGTAGAAGACCCGAAACTTGCGAAAGGTCTGGTAAAACGGGAAGTTATACGTATTGTGACGCCTGGAACGAATCTGAATACCCAGGCGCTGGATGCATCGAAGAATAATTACCTGATGAGCGTCGTGTGCGTCTCGGATCATTTCGGAATTTCTGTGGCAGACATTACCACCGGCGCCTACTTTGTGACAGAAGTGGATAACGAACGCAAGCTGATGGATGAGATCGTGCGCTACAGCCCGGCTGAGATCGTCTGCAATCAGTCCTTTGAGGTATGCGGCGTAGATCTGGAAGATATCAAGGGGAGGCTGGGAATCACTATCTTCACATTGGATGACTGGTATTTTGACGATGACCTTTGCCGCCGCGCTCTGGAGAGCCACTTCAAAGTATCTTACCTCACCGGTCTTGGTCTGGGAGACTATAGCTGCGGCTGTATCGCCGCCGGGTCTCTGCTGCAATATTTAAAAGAAACCCAAAAAACAGATCTCTCCAATTTGACAGGAATCACCCCCTATGTATCCGGGAAATTTATGATCCTGGACAGTTCCACCCGAAGGAATCTGGAACTGTGCGAGACGCTGAGAGAAAAGCAGAAGAGAGGTTCCCTGCTCTGGGTGCTGGATAAAACCAAAACGGCCATGGGGGCCCGTATGCTGCGCAGCTTTATTGAGCAGCCCCTGATCGAACAGGAGGAGATTGAGCGAAGATTGTCTGCCATCGAAGAATTGAATCAGAATGCCATTGTGAGGGAAGAACTGCGGGAATATCTAAACCCGGTATATGATCTGGAGCGGCTCATCAGCCGGATCAGTTACAAATCCGCAAATCCCAGGGATATGATCGCCTTTCAATCCTCCCTGGAGATGATACCTCATATCAAATATATTCTTGGCGGCTTGCAGGCTCCGCTGCTGCAGGAGATACATGGTGATCTTGATGAACTGCAGGATATTTGTGAATTGATCCAGCGCTCCATCGTGGATGAGCCACCTATCAGTATCCGGGAAGGAAACTTTATCAAAGAGGGCTATCATGAGGAAGTCGACCGTCTGCGCAAAGCAAAAACGGACGGGAAATCCTGGCTGGCCGATGTGGAGATAAAAGAACGGGAAAAAACAGGAATTAAGAATCTGAGGATCAAATACAACAAGGTATTCGGCTATTATCTGGAGGTTACCAATTCCTACAAGGATATGGTTCCGGATTATTATATGAGAAAACAAACCCTCACCAACGCGGAGCGATACATAACGCCCGAGTTGAAAGAACTGGAAGATGTGATTCTTGGCGCCGAAGACAAGCTGTATTCATTGGAATATAACCTGTTTTGCGAGGTACGGGACAAAATCGCGGACAATATCCTTCGGATTCAGCATACGGCCCGTGCCCTGGCCGGAATTGATGTTTTTGCCTCTCTTGCTTATGTGGCAGAACGGAATAATTATGTGCGGCCATCCATCAACCGCAGGGGTGTCATTGATATTAAAAACGGCCGCCATCCCGTGGTGGAGCAAATGATCAACAATGATATGTTCATTGCCAATGATACCTATCTCGATAACCATAAAAATCGCATTTCCATCATCACCGGTCCAAATATGGCGGGAAAATCAACTTATATGCGACAGTCAGCCCTGATCGTTCTGATGGCGCAGATCGGCAGCTTTGTCCCTGCGGACAGCGCAAAGATCGGTCTCGTGGACCGTATATTCACCCGTGTGGGAGCTTCGGATGATCTGGCCAGCGGACAGAGTACCTTTATGGTGGAGATGACAGAGGTAGCCAATATTTTGCGAAACGCTACCAAAGACAGTCTGTTGATCTTAGACGAGATTGGCCGGGGTACCAGCACCTTTGACGGTCTGA
This sequence comes from uncultured Lachnospiraceae bacterium, assembly GCA_902802515.1. GTDB lineage: Bacteria > Bacillota > Clostridia > Lachnospirales > Lachnospiraceae > Merdiplasma. The sequence continues at coordinate 11,800 of CADCMM010000007.1, read as the reverse complement.
GCATTGCCTGGGCGGTGGTGGAGCATATCAGTAATCCGAAACTCCTGGGAGCCAAGACGCTGTTCGCCACCCATTACCATGAGCTGACAGAGTTGGAAGGGAAACTTTCCAGCGTAAATAATTACTGCATTGCCGTAAAGGAAAAGGGCGATGATATTGTCTTTCTGCGTAAGATCGTAAAGGGCGGAGCCGATAAAAGTTACGGTATCCAGGTAGCGAAGCTGGCCGGAGTGCCAAATTCGGTGATTGAACGGGCCAAAGAACTGGTGCAGGAACTGACGGACGCGGACATTACGGAAAAAGTTCAGGAGATGTCCGCAGATACGCCGAAAAAATCGAAACCGAAGAAATATGACCAGGTGGACATGAATCAGATGTCCCTGCTGGATACCACCAGTGATGAGGATGTCCTGAAGGAACTGCAGGAGATCGATGTAGGCAATCTGACGCCTATTGATGCGCTGAATACAATTTATCGACTGCAGAACCGATTAAAAAACAGGTGGTAATCGTTCTATGTTATCGCAATCGTTGCCAGCTCTTCATTTGAATATGTTATATGGCTTCTGATTTCGCGTAATGAAAGGTAGTAAACAATATGGGGCAGATAAATTTGCTGGAACAGGAAACAATTGATAAGATTGCGGCGGGTGAGGTGATCGAACGGCCTGCTTCGATCGTGAAAGAGCTTGTAGAAAATGCCATTGACGCGGGTTCCAACGCCATTACTGTGGAAATTAAGGAGGGCGGTATCTCTTTCATCCGCATCACGGACAACGGGGAAGGAATCGCGAAGGATCAGGTACCAACGGCTTTTCTGCGCCATGCCACCAGCAAGATCCGGCGCGTGGAGGACTTGCTGAGTATCGGTTCCCTGGGTTTTCGCGGTGAGGCGCTTTCCAGTATCGCGGCAGTCTGCCAGGTGGAATTGATCACGAAGACTGCCGGAAGTTTGACGGGAGTACGCTATCTGATCGAGGGCGGTAAAGAAAAAGGAATGGAAGAGATCGGCGCTCCGGAGGGCAGTACCTTCCTGGTGCGCAATATTTTCTTTAATACCCCGGCTCGGAAAAAATTTCTGAAATCTTCTGCCACGGAAGCGGGATATATCAGCGATCTGTTGGAACATCTGGCACTGTCACACCCGGAAATTTCTTTCAAATTTATCAATAACGGGCAGACAAAACTTCACACTTCCGGAAACTGCAACCGAAAAGATATCATCTACAATATTTACGGCAGGGATATCGCAGCCAATCTGATCGAGATCGATACCGAGCTAAGCGGTATCCACATGACCGGATTTATCGGAAAACCGGTGATTTCCCGTGGAAACCGAAATTTTGAGAACTACTTTGTGAACGGGAGATATGTAAAAAGCAGCATTATTGCCAAGGCTATCGAAGAAGGCTATAAGACGTTTATGATGCAGCATCGTTATCCGTTTACGGTATTATGCCTGGACATGGACGGCTCTATGTTGGATATCAATGTTCATCCCACCAAGATGGAGCTTCGCTTCGCCGATAACGCAGGCGTCTATCAGATGGTATATGAGACGGTAAAGGCAGCCCTGACTCATCGGGAACTGATTCCGAAGGTATCCGTATCTTCCTCAAAAGAAACTGCAAAGGAAGAGCAAGAGGCGAAAACAGCCGAGGATGCTGCCCGGAAGAAGCTATCTTATCCGGAACCGTTTGAACGGCTGCGGCGGGATCTGCTCTCAGAATCAAAGAGTCCATACCAGCCGAAGTATCCGCAAAGACAAAGTTCAGAGCGAACCGTGCCGGATCTGCCGCAAAGACAAAGCGCAGAGCGAACCGTGCCGGATCTGCGTCAGACGGCAGCAGTTTCGCCCGCTTCGGTGGAGAATATACCGCCGGAAACGATGCGGAAAGAACCTGCCAAGCCGCCGGTAAAGCAGCCGATAATAACGGAGAAATTCGAACAGCAGAATCTCTTCGATGAAAAACTGTTATCCAGGGAAAATGTGCCGGAGCATAAGCTGATCGGGCAGATTTTTGACACCTACTGGATGGTACAGTTTCGGGATAATCTCTATATCATTGATCAGCATGCGGCGCACGAAAAGGTGATGTATGAGCGTTTGACTGCATCACTGAAGACGAAAGAATTCACCAGCCAGCAGCTCAGTCCGCCGATCATCCTGACTCTTTCCATGCAGGAGGAGGAACTTCTGAAGAAATACATGGATATCTTCCAGCTAGTGGGATTTGAGATCGAACCCTTCGGTGGAAGGGAGTATTCCATCCGTGCCGTGCCGGACAACCTGTTCGGTTTTACGGAAAAAAGTTTATTTATTGATATGCTGGACAGTCTGTCCGATACTACCGGGAAGCCTTCCGCTGATTTCCTAAATGAAAAGCTGGCGACCATGGCCTGCAAGAGTGCTGTGAAAGGAAATAACCGGCTTTCTGTATCGGAGGCAAATACGCTGATCCAGGAACTGCTGAGTTTGGAAAATCCCTATAACTGTCCGCATGGACGGCCAACCATCATCTCGATGTCCAAGTATGAATTGGAGAAGAAGTTTAAGAGAATCGTGTGATGCATACAGCCCCTTTCATGTCCAGTTTTGAATTATTGTGCTTTTGAATACCGTATATAAGAAAAATACAGAGACTGAAGAACGAAAGGATTTATCATGAAGCAACCGCTTGTTATTTTGACCGGACCCACTGCGGTGGGAAAGTCTGATCTGTCTATCAAACTGGCAAAACAGATCAATGGGGAAATCATATCAGCGGATTCCATGCAGGTATACCGGGGGATGGATATCGGATCTGCCAAGATCCGTCCGGAGGAAATGCAGGGAATCCGGCATTATCTGATTGATGAACTTGATCCGAAAGAGCCTTTTCATGTAGTAAAATTTCAGGAACTGGCGAAAAAGTATATGAAGGAAATCTGGCGGCGCGGGAAGACGCCGATTTTGGTGGGAGGCACCGGATTTTATATTCAGGCGGTTCTCTATGATATTGATTTTACCGAAAATGGAGAGGATGACAGTTATCGTCGGGAATTAGAGCGGATAGCCGTGGAAAAAGGGGCTGACTTTCTCCACCAGATGTTGATAACTGTAGATCCTCAGGCGGCTATGCAGATCCACGCGAACAATATCAAACGTGTGATCCGGGCATTAGAATTTTATCATGAGACGGGAACGCAGATTTCTCAGCATAATGAACAGGAACGTCAAAAAGTTTCCCCTTACAATGCAGCCTATTTTGTACTGAATGATGACCGGAGCGCCATTTATCAGCGGATCAACCGGCGGGTGGATCTTATGATGGAGGCCGGCCTGGTAGAAGAGGTAGAAAGACTTAGAAAAAGTGGATGCACCAGGGATATGGTGTCCATGCAGGGATTGGGCTATAAAGAAATCCTGGATTATCTGGAGGGTATCTGCCCGCTGGAGGAAGCGGTCTACACCATAAAGCGTGATACCCGCCATTTCGCGAAGCGGCAGCTGACCTGGTTTAAGCGGGAGCGGGATGTGATCTGGGTACAGCGGGATGTATGGGAGCAGAATGAGAATGCCATGCTGGAGTTTATGCTTCGAACACTAGAGGAGAAGAATATAAAAATATAAATATCAAAGCAAATCGGAAGAGGTTGTCGAACTACGCATTATGCATTTAGTTAGACAACTTTTTTTATCGTATAGGAAACTTCGTCTCCTATACGATAAAGCCCTTCGGGAAAAGGATGCGCAGCTTCGCGCGCGGAACAAAAGCTGTGCTGCCAAGGTTATCCATCGCGGAGTAATGAAGCACACTTTTGTTCCGTGAGTAGCGATCCACCATGCCGTTTGCAGCAGCATCGAAAAACAAGGCGCGCCAGATGCCATCCGAATAAGCCGTTTTAGATATTTTTTATTGCTCAAAAATACATTGAAATAATAATATACATACTATATAATCATTAATAATTATAAGTATATTATATTAAGCAGAGCTAAAAGATTAAAGAAGAAGAATCTTGCACAAAGGAAACGGAGGAAGAGAAGGCGATGAGAAGAGGCATGAAACAGTGGATCAGCGGTATGGTTGCGGCGGTGCTGGCACTACAGCCGACCATGAGCGTCATGGCGCAGACAGAGGAGCAGACGACGATCAGGGGAGAGGATTATACGATTCGCTCTAACTTTGACGGAAGTAAGACCCTAACCTTCAGCGCCCAGCTGGAGGCAGATGGAAGCGGTACGCCTGATGTGACGAGTGATAGCGAGGAAGAAGCACCGGCACTGGAGACGCATATCCAGGGGAGCGGGGAAGATACCCAGGTCACCATGGAGTATGGAGATTATGTGATTGAGTTCATACCACAGATCTATGAAGATGAGGTAGATATTGATTCCACAGGGTCGGTGCAACCGGAGGAGGCGGTCAAGACACATTCGGAAGACGATGCAAGTATTACTGAAGCCATGGATCAGACAGAGCAGGAGACGGAAACGGCAGCAGATGTTCTGGATCAGACCAAGATCGATGCCGAAGAACCCACAGAAATGTCAGATCAACCGGGAACGGAGTTGGAAAAATCTACAGAAACGATGGATGCACCGGAAACGGATACGGAAGCTGATAAGGAAAAGCCCACAGAAATAGCGGATATATCGGAAGCGGAGACGGAAGATTCTGAAAAGATGACAGGCGATCCAACGCCGGAAACAAAAGATACATCCGATACAAAAGACGCCTCGGAAGCGGCGGACAGCGCAAAGCCCGGAACAGAGACTGTGCCAATTCCGGATTCTACGATCCGCTACCGCAAGCTGGAGGACGGAGTAAAGGAAGAGTTGGTAATTTACGGATATCGGGGCGGACACCGGGTAGATTATCAGTTCCGGTTTGAGGGCCTTATCCCGGTACTTGACAAACAAAAAATAAATTTGCAGAATGAGGATGGAAACTTGCAGGCAACCGTCAGCGCCCCGTACCTGTATGACGCTGCGGGGGCCAAGTGCTATGACGTGGAGGTGATGCTGAAACACACCGGGGAGGATAATTACACAGTATCCTATGTGCCGTCTGACGAATGGCTTTCCGACCCGGCGAGGGTCTATCCGGTGGTATTAGGGAAGCGCTGATTAAAGCGCTACCCACGCCGGATTTGCGCTGCGAAGCAGCAATTTCCTAAGCAAATCCGTGCGATCCACCGGAGGTTTCTAAGGAAACGATGATTAAAATCAGCGTTTCCTTAGATCCCACGATTCAAACGGCGGACAGCACTCAGGTGGAGGATAATCACGTCGCAGACGGGAGCCTGAAGGACACTCAATATCCGTACTATTTGTCCTATATGTATGCCGGAAAGAAAGATGGCATAGACTATGTGGCCTACTGTCGCCCGGCCATTCCGGAAGGCGTGAAAGCGATTGCGGACCATATCATTATACAGGAAGCTTCTGTGCGTATCTACGTGCAGGAGAAAAAGGGCAGCGGACCATATACGATGCATCTGGTAAACGGTCCCTGGAGTTCACGCACCATCACAGGTGATAATAAGCCGACGATATCAGAAAAGATTTACGGCACCTTTAAGATGAATGAAGGCATCAGAAATCTGGATATTAAGGAACTGGTGTCGGAGTGGTTCAATAACCTGGATCAGAGGGAAAACTGCGGTTTTGCTCTGAAAGGAAACGGAAAAAACAACGATTATATCCTGATGTCCTCCTCGGATGATCCGGCCGAGAGCCAGCGGCTGATCTTTACGATCACTTATGAGGAGATAAACACAAAGGCGAAGCTGGGGCTGAAAGCAAAGTCCCATGGAAACGGCGCGAACAGCGGGACCGGCTATGTGAACCTGAGCTGGAAAAAGGTGGAAAATGCGGAAAAGTACTATGTGGCGGTGTTCAACGGCAAGACCTATGAATATTTCCTGTCAGACGATAGCACTTCCTGGTCCACAAAGGATCAGGGAATCTGGCCGACACCAGAAGAGATAGCCAAGGGAAGATATCGGCTTCACCACGACGGCAAAGGGGAGGAGCTCCCCTGTATCCCGGCTTTTACCTACGCGAATGTGCCAAATGGTGAGTACAAAACCAGTCTGGAGTATTATTTTAAAGTGGTGCCCTGCAATGAGTACGGGCAAGCCATCGCGCCGGATACGTTTGCCTCCGTGAGCGCGGTGCTTCCGGATACCATTGCGCCGAACCAGCCTGCGGCGGTATCGGTGAATCCCTCTGGTTACAGTAACGATAAGAATTTCACGGTATCCTGGTCCGGGGTCAAGGATTTTACCACCGCGTCGGAAAAGATACAAACCAATGTGGGAAGCGGAAAAATCCAGTATTCCATTGACGGGACGGATCATTGGAAGGATACGGACAGCAACAGTGCCTCTGGCAAATATACCTTCGACGCTTCCGGTTGTGAGGACGGTATCCACACGGTCTACATCAGGGGGAAGGATGGCTCTGGCAATACTGGAACACCCAGAGGGGCTTCCTTTAAGGTGGACCGCAGCGGACCGGCAGGGCAGACCGTGACGGTGCTTCCTTCCGGATGGACCAGGGATGGTATGCTGGCAGTGAATGTCAGCGGCATGAAAGACTTAAACCCAATTGCCAGGATCGAGTACCGGATGGATAGCGGTTCGTGGACAGATACCGGAAAAACCTCCGGCTCCTTTGCCGGATATCAGGTGGATATCTCACGCCTTTCGGACGGCAGGCATACCCTGAGCCTTCGGGGAACCGACAGTATCGGAAATGTGGGGACGGCGGTAAGCACTGCCATATACATTGACCGAAGCGCTCCTACCATAAAAGAGGCCCGCCTGGAACCTTCCGGATGGAACCGGGAAAAAGAGATCACGCTCTTCTGGGAGGGTGTAAAGGATGATACAAGCGGCGTGGCCAAACTGGAGTATGCCGTAGACGGAGAATGGAAAGAAATCCAGGAAATCGCAGAGGATGGGAGCATTGCGTTTTTGGCGGAAGAACTTTCTGATGGAGAACATGAAGTAGCTTTGCGGGCCACGGACCAGGCAGGCTGTGTGTCGAAAGAGGCGATCGTTACCCTATACCGGGATACCAGGGCCCCGGAAGTGTCTATCACGGAGCCATCTGATCTCGCGATCCAGGACGGGCAGATCCAGGTGAAGGGAGAGATGCGGGAGGCACATCTGAAAAAATGGCAGCTTCTGGCCAGGGACAGCGGCGATAACGTGCAGATCCTGGCGGAAGGAGGGGAGGCGGAAACGGAGGAAGAAGAGCCACAGGTCTACACGATGAGCGCCTCTTTGGACCTGTCGGATTACCCGGACGGAGAAAACGTATCCCTCATCCTGTATGCGGAGGATGAAGCCGGGAACATCGGCGAGATGCAGATCACCGTGATCCGCGTCGGCGGCAGCATGCAGCCCTTTGAGGCAACGCTTGGGCTGGAACTTCCGGATGTCCTGAGAGAGGCGCAGAGCGCGGGGACCTATACCCTGTCCGGCGCGGAAGTTTCCACGGTCTTGTATGTGGACGGAAAGAAGGAGGAGAGTATTTCCGGCGGGAGCTTTTTGGTGGATGGGGTGCGCTACCCTGAGGGAAGCCGCCATACGCTCACGGCCATCGCAAAGCGGGAGGACGGGACATTGGCCTACAGCCAAGGCCTGGGAACCCAGACTCTTATGGAGGAACTCTGGGAGGAAGGGGCATCCGCACAGGACGGGACCTATGTCAGCCCCATCTTACGCACGGTAAAGCCCATGTTGGCCCTTCGGCTGGATGTGACGGATTTTACACCCGGCGAGAGTAGTATTTCCTATGAGTACAGCACCGATGGCGGAATTTCCTGGCAGAGTATCCAGCCGGGAGAGGACGCATTGTTGTCACAGCCGTCTGACGCAGTACAAATAAGGGCAAGCCTTGTATCTGACGGCGAGAAGCAGCCGGCCGTCTACCGGATGGAGGCGGCGGGGGTACTGGAGTTTTCTCCAAAACAGTTCACGGTTCGGATTAAGCGTAAGGCACAGACGTTTGGGATCAGCGGGCCGGGCAGCGCAGTAAAAGCCAGGACGGCCCTGGAAACAGACCTTGCGCGGGAACTATTGGAACAGACGCGGCAGGTGATCTGGTTCGTAGGCGGCGAGGGAAGCGCCCCGCCAGAGGGGGAAGCGCCAGATACCCTGGATGCGCTGCGCATCCCGGAGGGAGGCAGCGCAAGGATCAGCGGCGCTCTTCTTAGCGGGGATGGCACATTGTATTTATCCGGCGCAGACAGTGAGAGTCTGCTGCGGGAAGATACAGGGTACACTTCGGATACGGTGCAGCGAAAGATCGCCTGCGGCGCACAGACCGCAGCCCTGCTTTTGCAGGCGGCGGTCCGGGGAGAGGGCGCCAGGTTCTCCTATTCCGAGAATGGGGAAAACTGGATCCAGATCGAACCGGGCCGGCCCGTCCTCCTTGGCAGGATGCCAAAGAACGTGTATCTGAGAGCGGAAATGGAGGATGGCGCGCGGCTGGCAGGCTGGGAGCTTTTGGGGTATCACGCCCAGGGATACACAGTGAAATCCGTGCTGGTTCAGACCCCGGCGCAGGTGACAGCCGCCGATTATGGGGAGAGTGATGCGCCCCGGTATGAGATCAGCTGGCAGGATGTGCAGGAGGCAGATGATACAGCTGCTTACCAGACCACTTACCGGATCTACCGGAACGGAAAGCAGATCGGGGAGAGCCGGGAGACTTCCTTTACCGATTCTGACTACCATGCGGACGCCTCCTATCAGGTAAGCGCATGCCGTACTTATGCGGCCGGGGACTACCCGGTGAGGGAAAGCCAAAAGGCGCCAGCGGCCATCGTGAAGATCACCGGTGATAAGGTCGAGGAAACAGGAAAGAAACTGGAGGTCTTTGCGCAATCCGATTACCTCTCTTCCCTCTACGGAGGAGACCATACCTTCTCCCTGAAGACGGACCCGCCAAAGGCCAATCTCAAGATCAATCAAAAACTGCTGGGAAAGAGCCAGTATTGCGCTCTCGGTTTTGAGCCGGTAAACTTCAATACCGGAAACTTCCTGGTGGAGGCCGGGGACTACAGCTATCCGCTCAGGGAAGGTACTTCCTTTGATATCATAAGGACATACAATGCCCAGTCCACCCAGACGGACGGTCCCTTTGGGGCGGGGTGGAGCTTTGCGTGGGGACAGTATCTGCAGCAGTACGCGGACGGAACCATCGGATGGCGTATGGCAGACGGTGCACTGGCGCTGTTTACTGACACGCAGGACGGCTATGTGTGCGACCTGGACGCTCATCTGAGCCTGGAAAAAGACGCAGACGGCTATCAGGCTGCCGACAGCGAGGGCGGCGTATGGCGCTTTACGAAAGAAGGGCTTCTTTCGGAGGCGGAGATAGGCGGATATGTGATTCGCATGGAAAGGAAGGAGGCAGATTTATTTTCCGGGAAAACCGACATCGAAAACCAGACCGGCGTACTCAAGCAGATACTGCTTCCAAGCGGCGAAACCGTCCGGTTTGAGTCGGACGCGCTAGGGCATATCACAAAAGTTACGGAAGCGGACGGAACAACACTGTCCTATGCGTATGAGGGAAACTATCTGGTATCCGCAGCAGATGAAACCGGTTATGCCATAAGGTATGTTTATGATGAGCAGGGACGGATGATCGAATGGTACGACAAAGCCGGAACCTGTCAGGCCTGCAATGAATATGATGATAGGAACCGCGTCATCCGGCAAAAGGATGCGCAGGGCGCACAGTACACGCTGGAATATTTCGAGGACCATACCATTGTCACGGACGGGGAAGGGAATGTCAGTGAGATATGGTTTGATGAGAGGATGCGCACGACAAAGGTGGTAGACGCGCAGGGGGGCGAGACACTGTATGCGTACGATGGAGAAGGAAACCTTTCCGGAGTAACGGATAGCCTGGGACGTTTTACTGCCTATGAATATGATGCGCGCGGCAGCAAGACCCGCGCAGTCGCGGCGGATGGCTCGGAGTGTACGTTTGAGTATGACGCCCAGGGGCATCTGGTCGCGCAAACAGACCAAAGGGGCAACCGCACCGCGTATGAGTATGACGAGCGGGGAAACCTGACCCGGACAATCTTTGCTGACGGCAGCAGCCAGAGCAGCGAATATGACAGCCAGGACCGCAGGACTTCCTTTACCGATCCGCTCGGCGGCGTGACGTATTACGAATATGGAACGTCTGGGAAAAGCCCGGTCCGTATCACGGATGCCAACGGTAATACAACGTTTTACGAATATGACGCTCAGGGTCACATGACTGCTTCGGAAAACGCCCTGGGAGAGCGGACAGAGTATGAGTATGATACATCGGGTAATCTTCTGAAAACCATCTTTGCGGATGGAGCGGAATACGCTTATACCTATGACGTTCTGGGCAATCTGCTCACACATACGGATGCTCTGGGTAATGTCACATGCTATGAATATGATAGTGTGGGAAATAACACGGCAATCATCTACGCAGATGGCAGCCGCATGGAAATGACATATACCTCCAACGGAAATCTCTCCAGCGAGACGGACGCCATGGGAGGCAAGACTACCTATACCTATGACGGCAATGGCAATAAGATAACGCAGGAGGATGCCCTCGGCAATCAGACCAGTTATGAATATGATAGCCAGGGACGTCTGGTTAAGGAAATATCCCCATCCGGCGCAGCACGGACTTATGAGTATGACCCGGTGACGGGACTTGTCATAGCGGAAACGGACGGCAGTGGTGTGCGGGATGAGTTTGAGTACGATCCCTCCGGAAATCTGACCGCATGGATTTATGCCAACGGCGCGCGGCTGGAAAATACTTATGATTCTATGGACCGCCTGGTCAGCCGGCGCAATCCAAACGGCGGAGTCACACGATATGAGTACAATGCCCTGGGTATGCTCACTACCAAGACGGACGCCCTGGGAAATAGAACGCGCTATGAGTATGACGCTCTGGGCAACCTGCTTTGTGTTACCGATCCGCTTGGAGGCGTAACGTGCTATGAGTATGACGCCTTAAGCCGTAAAACCGCCATGACAGACGCCAATGGCGCACGCACTTCCTACACCTATGACGCGGCAGGGAATGTAACATCGGTGACGGATGCCCTTGGAAACGTCACGGAATACGGATATGACCTGAACGGCGCAGTAATCACATCAAAAGACGCACTGGGGTATACCAGCGGTGTTGAATATGACAGCCGGGGCCTTGCCGTTACGGTTACCCAGAAAAATGGCGGAGAAGTGATCTATGAATATGACGCCCTCGGACGGGTAACGAAGCAGACAGACGCACTGGGCGGAGAAATCTCTTATACCTATGACGCGCTATCAAACGTCATTGCCGTGACGGATGCACTGGGACAGGAGGCACAGTTCTCTTATGATGCGTTGGGCAATGTCACGAAGATCACCTGGCCGGATGGCACGCAGGCCAGTTACCGCTATGATGGCGCGGGCCGCCTGCTGTCCGTGGCGGACGAAAACGGTGTGGAAACGGAGTATGCCTATGATGAGATGGGGCATATGATTTCCACGGCATCCGATGGAGCGGCCACAGACTATGCCTATGATATGGCGGGCAATCTGATACAGATGACGGATGAACAGGGCAGCGCTACCTCCTTCGGATATGACGTGCTGGGACATATGACAGATATCACCTACGCAGACGGCACCCGTGACACTTATACCTATGATGCCCTGGGCAGGCTGAGCAGGAAGGTGAGCAGGGACGGAGCAGAGGTGGAGTATGGCTATGACGCGATAGGAAATGTGGCCCGGA
>CADCMM010000006.1 GCA_902802515.1 uncultured Lachnospiraceae bacterium | reverse complement strand
CGTAGTTGTCCGCGAGGCGGGAGCCCGTGAGGAGATCATTCTGGCTTTGAGACGCTTCCGGTTTGAAAAAGTAGAAGTGCCGGAGGAGATCCTGCAAAATTCCGGGAGAGAACTGAATGCGATTTACAAAGAAAAACTGATTAATCAGGTGGTTCTCAGAATAGGGAGAAAGCTGTTTCTTCCTGTTTCTATCCGAACAGTCATTACCTTGGCGAAATCCATGAGATACATCGGCGCGGGCATTTCCAGTCTGCGTGGACGCAGGCTGGATGTTTCGGTTCTGGATGCCACCGCAATAGGCGTATCTGTTTTGCGGGGTGATACAAAGACAGCCAGTTCAGTTATGTTCCTGCTTGGGATAGGTGAGATCCTGGAAGAGTGGACCCACAAAAAATCGGTGGGTGATCTAGCCCGCAGTATGTCCCTGAATATCCCGAAGGTTTGGGTAAAAGCCGGGGGACAGGAAATCCTGGTGAACACGGATACTGTGTCTGAGGGAGATTCTGTGGTGGTACACATGGGTAACGTGATTCCCTTCGACGGCATTGTGACAGAGGGGGAGGGCATGGTGAATCAGTCTTCTCTCACCGGCGAGGCGCTGCCTGTACGCAGAGAGCAGGATGACTATGTTTACGCGGGAACGGTTTTGGAAGAGGGGGAACTGACTTTCCGGGTGAAGAAAGTTTCCGGCACTACCCGGTACGAAAAAATTGTGACCATGATTGAGGAGACGGAGAAACTGAAGTCTTCCATGGAGAGCAAAGAGGAGCGTCTGGCAGACCGTCTGGTTCCCTATACATTGGGGGGAACCGGTCTTGTGTGGCTGCTGACCCGCAATGCCACAAAGGCGATGGCTGTGCTGATGGTGGATTTTTCTTGCGCATTGAAGCTGGCGATGCCCATCACAGTGCTGTCTGCCATTCGGGAGGCCGGCACGCGCCGCGTCACAGTGAAAGGCGGAAAATACCTGGAGGCAATAGCTGAGGCAAAGACGATTGTCTTTGACAAGACGGGAACCCTGACTAAGGCCAGACCTACCGTGAAAGCGGTGGTACCGTTCTGCGAGATGGAAGAAGGGAATCTGCTGCGCATAGCGGCCTGCCTGGAGGAGCATTTTCCCCATTCTATGGCGAAAGCTGTGGTAAGAGAAGCGCAGGAGCGGGGGCTGGAACATGAGGAGATGCATTCCAAAGTGGATTACATTGTAGCCCATGGTATTTCCAGCTCTATTGAAGGTAAGAAAGTGATCATCGGCAGCGCTCACTTTGTATTTGATGATGAAGCCTGCAAAGTCCGCCCGGAGTATCAGGAACGGTTTGATAAAATTCCGGCGGAATATTCGCATCTGTATCTGGCTATCGAGCAGGAACTGGCAGCAGTGATCTGTATTGAAGATCCTCTGCGGGAGGAAGCGGCCCAGGTAGTTCGATCGCTGAAAAAGGCAGGATTTGACAAAGTGGTAATGATGACCGGGGACAGCGAGCGCACCGCGGCAGCTGTGGCTGCCCATGTGGGTGTGGATGAATATTACTCCGAAGTCCTTCCGGAAGACAAAGCAGGATTTATTGCCCGGGAAAAAGAGGCGGGCAGAAAGGTGCTGATGATCGGGGACGGCATCAATGATTCTCCGGCGCTGTCTGCGGCAGATGTAGGAATCGCCATCAGTGATGGAGCAGAGATTGCCAGGGAGATCGCGGACATTACTATTTCAGCGGACAGTCTGTATGAGATCGTCACGTTAAAGAATCTGAGCGATGCGCTGATGCAAAGAATTCACAAAAACTACCGTAACATCGTGAGCTTTAATACCGGTCTGATCGTGCTGGGAGTGGCAGGAATTTTGCAGCCCACCGTGTCGGCCACCTTGCACAATCTCTCTACCATATGTTTCAGTGTCCGGAGCATGAAGAGCCTGCTGGAGAGTGCCGATGGAAATGTGACTTGATATTTTCTTGACAATCTCATGTAAAGTGATATGATAGTTATGTTGGACTAATATAAATGGTCAAAGTAATAGAATATATTAATAGGAGGGATTTACCATGCAAAGATTTACAAACCCAAGGGATATTTATCACGGAAAGGGAGCCCTGGAGGCCCTGAAAACACTGGATGGAAAGAAAGCCATCATCTGCGTCGGCGGCGGCTCTATGAAGCGCTTCGGATTCCTTGACAAAGCGAAAGCATATCTGGAAGAGGCTGGAATGGAAGTAACCATCTTCGAAGGGATCGAGTCTGATCCGTCTGTGGAGACCGTTATGAAAGGCGCTGCTGTTATGCAGGAATTTGAGCCGGATTGGATCGTGGCTATCGGCGGAGGTTCTCCCATCGATGCGGCGAAAGCAATGTGGATCAAGTACGAGTATCCGGACACCACGTTCGAAGATATGTGTAAGGTATTCGGGCTGCCGAAGCTGAGAACAAAGGCCCGCTTCTGCGCGGTATCCTCAACTTCCGGTACAGCTACTGAAGTAACCGCTTTCTCAATCATTACAAACTATGCGAACGGTGTCAAATATCCCATCGCTGATTTCGAGATTACACCGGACGTAGCCATCGTTGATCCGGAGCTGGCAGAAACTATGCCGAAGAAACTTGTAGCGCATACCGGTATGGATGCTCTGACCCACGCGGTTGAAGCATATGTGTCCACGGTACACAGCGATTTCACCGATGCTCCTGCAATCCGCGCCATCGAGATGATCCAGAGAGATCTGGTAAATTCTTACAATGAGGATATGACAGCGCGCGATGACATGCACAGCGCACAGTGCCTGGCAGGTATTGCGTTCTCGTCCGGATTGCTGGGTATTGTTCATTCCATGGCCCACAAGACCGGAGCCGTTTTCGCGGATTACGGCGCACACATCATTCACGGCGCGGCAAATGCAATGTATCTGCCGAAGGTCATTGCTTTTAATGCCAAGAATGAAGAGGCGAAGAAGAGATATGGTGTTATTGCGGATTACATGCATCTGGAAGGAACAACGGATGATGAGAAGGTTGCTTCTCTGATCGAATACATCCGCGGTCTGAACGATCAGCTGAATATTCCGCACTGCATCAAGAATTACGGCGCAGACAGCTATCCCACCGAGCAGGGCTTTGTTCCCGAAGAGGTATTCCTGGAAAGACTTCCCGAAATCGCAAAGAACGCGATCCTGGATGCTTGCACCGGCTCCAATCCAAGACAGCCCAGCCAGGAAGAGATGGAAAAACTGCTGAAGTGCTGCTACTACGATACGGAAGTTGATTTCTGATGAAGGAACTTCGGGATAAGCGGGGGCTGACGGAAGAGGAATTCTTGCGGCAGTATAATCCGGATAAATATCCGAAGCCGTTCCTGACAGCGGACATTGTTGTATTCAGAAAGCCAGAAAAAGAGGAAGGAAGCTCGGAGGTGCTTCTGATCCGCCGGGGCGGCCATCCCTATATGGGATATTGGGCGCTGCCGGGAGGATTTGCCAAGCAGGGCGAAACGCTGGAGCAGACAGCAGCCCGGGAACTTGAGGAGGAGACAGGCATCACCGGGGTACCTCTGAAATTGGTTGGAGTCTACAGCGAGCCGGGGCGGGATCCTAGAGGCTGGGTGGTCTCAGCCGCCTATGCTGCCATGATCGGAAAAGAAGCAGCCACGGCCAGAGCTGGAGATGACGCGGAAGATATCAGGTGGGCAAGGTTGGAATGTGATCGGGAAGGGAACTGGAGATTTCTGACCGAACAAAACGAAAAGCTGGCCTTTGATCACCAACGGATACTCTCCGACGCGATAACGGTTATGCAGAAATAAAAATACTTAGGGCTGTATGCATTTAATGCGATGCCCCTTAGAAAGAGACTGTCACATAGAGACGGATACAGGGATGTGGATATACATCATCGGTTCTAGTGTGCCGGTCTCTTTTTATGGTTCAATCGCAAAATTTGCGACAATCCATTGACAGGAGAGAGTGTCTGTGTTATTGTGGTTAGAAGAAACTAACGCAAAACAGGGGAGAAAGAGAGAAATCAGATGGCGGTATCGTATAACAAGCTGTGGAAATCCGTGAACCTTGCGATACTGGATCGAATATGTCGTGTGCTTGGGTGTGATCTCGGTGATATTGTGGAGCATCTGGACGAGCCAGAAACAGCGGATTCCTGACATGAATACCGTGTAAGCGGTATATTTTTTGAAATATGGGTTAGCTGAAGCTAAACGAGGCGCACTGCCGCAAGGTGAACCGTTGTATTCCCGGAGTCCCTGGTAAAGATGCGGTTTATGAAATTGACATTTACAGATCGTGTTCCAGCTTATGATTGTGGCGATTGTTCCCGCGCTTCTTATGCTGGCGGGTTGAATAATTTGCAGGATTGCTTTACGGACGCTATATATGGAGGGAAAAAGATGGATGGCGCTTTAAGGGAAATGAGGAGTGAAGACGGTGTACTTGTGCCAAAGGCGGTAATCGGAACAAATGCTTGGGGAGATGCCCTGTACGGGAAAATGGTACGCGGAAGTTATGTTACAGAAGACGTAATGTTGGAGGCGGTGAAAACTGCTGTTCGCGTGGGCATCCCGTTCTTTGATACCGCAAGGGATTACGGTCTTGGCAAGGGACAGCCGATTGTTGGAAGGCTGTGCGGTGATGATACTGTCGTTTCGGCAAAATACACACCGATGGGGAAATATAAACAGGGACAGGTCAGAGCATCGTTTGAAAAAGATCTCCTTGACTTTCAAAGGAGTTGCGTGGATATTTACTGGCTGCATCTTCCTAATGCGATTGAAGAAAATCTGTCCGAAATGATAGATCTTTATCGCGAGGGAAGGATCGGAAATATCGGTGTGTCCAACTTCAACCTTAAAGAATGCAGGCAAGCAAAGGTAATTCTTGACAAGGCGGGAGTTCCGCTGTACGGAGTGCAAAACCACTACAGCCTGCTTGACCGCAAGTGGGAGAAGGACGGTCTCACTTCCTGGTGTAAGGAGAATGGCATCTCCTTCTGGGCCTGGGCTGTGCTTGAGGAGGGCATGCTTGTTCCACCGAAAAAGGATGAAAAGAATTCAATCATGAAACTGATGTTTGCCCGCAAACGCAGAAAACTGTATCCGCTATACAAAACCATGCAGGAAATTGGACGAAAGCATCGCCTGAAAATTCCGCAGGTAGCCATGTGCTATGTATCTTCAAAAGGTTTTGTGCCAATCTGCGGATGCAGAAAACCATACCAGGTTGAGGAACTTGCGGCGGCCGTCAGCGAGAAGCTCTCAGACGAGGAGATCAGGCTGCTTGAAGATGCTGCCGATGCAACCGGCGTGAAGATACTCGGAGCGGACATGTTCCGCTTTGCGGTGAAGAAAAAATAACGACATCATATAAAACTGACTATTAGAGAAAGAGGTGTAAACATATGTTTGTTACCGTGGTATTAACGCTCATTATGTGCGCCATGCTGTTTATTATGATTTGGGCAGCTGCGGCATTTCATCCGTTGCCGCAAATCGCATCGTTCATGCCGGAGGATATTCAGGAGAGAATAAAAGACCACAAAGCACCGTTCAAGGGTGCGCCGGTCATTGGCTGGATTGTTATGATCCTCACAGGATTTGGCTACCTTGGAGTCGTAGTTTACGGAGGCTGGGACGGAGTCAGGCACGGATACACCTTCGTGGATTTCCTGATCCGTTTCCTTGTGATCCTGTTTGGAGTAAAACTATTCGATATCGTGTGCCTTGATTATATTCTCATTACCAAGACACATTTCTTCCAATACTACTTCCCGGAAACAGAAGGGTGTGCGGGGTATCATCAATTCGGATATAACCGAAAGCAGCAGATCAGACAATGCATTGTCCTGCCGTTTTTCGCGGTGCTTACCGCATGGATCTGTTCGCTGATATAGGAAGCTCGCCGCCTGGTTGGCAATAATGCCCTTGGCAATGGTATCGGCACAGCGGCGATCAGTCTCGGACACCTCTGGATGTTCGGCGGCTTGCTTGCTACAAGGAAAGAAGGAAAAGCAACTGGCAGCAATGGATAAAATGATAAAAAGCAATGAGAAACATCGGAGGGAAGATAATGAACACAGAACAATACAAGGAGCTATCCATAAAGGAGTTTACAAAGGCAGCGGAGATTTACGACAGCGGTCATGCGGGCATTTACGAGATGTGCAAGGATGACTACCCGGCGGTCTTAGAGGAATTGAAAAGGGTTGATTTTGAGAAACTGCTGGATGTCGGCTGCGGTACAGGACCGATGATCGAGCTGTTGACGCAGGAGTACCCGAATAAGAATTATACAGGGGTGGATCTGACACCGAAGATGATCGAAACGGCAAATGCCAAGAACCTGCCAAATACCACATTTCTTGTCGGCGACAGTGAGAAGCTGCCGTTTAAAAGTGCAAGTTTCGATGCGGTTATCTGTGCCAACAGCTTTCATCACTATCCGAATCCGCAGAAGTTTTTTGACGGGGCGGCGAGGGTGCTTCGCCCAGACGGTGTTCTGATCCTGCGTGACTACACTTCCTCTGGATTTATGGTTTGGCTGATGAACCATGTGGAAATGCCGATTGCAAATCTCATAGGCCATGGTGATGTCCGGTGCTATACGACAAAGCAGATACAGGCATTTTGCGAAACATCTGGACTGAAGATTGAAAAATTAGAACGCCAGAAGAAGTTCCGACTTCATTTGGTGGCAAGACGATAAGCGGGGCATAAAAAGGAGGACGATTTGGAAAAAAAGTTGCCGTGCTGTTTGCATCCGCCGTTTGGATGTGTGTGTTCTGGGCGATTACGAAGGTGCTTCCGGTGGATCGCACGGATTAAACAGGAGTAAAAGTACTGGAGGTATGGGAGAATGAGCGATGAGAGAATTGGCGGCGTGGCAGAAACGATGCTGCAAACGCTCTACGCCAGGGCGAAGGAATCCAAAAAGAGGAACCATAAAATCTATGATGAGAAGGCCATAGAGATCGTTGATAGGATGGACTATGACTTTTCTCTTGCCGATAAGGACACAGCGATGTCCAGCGGAGTAGTGGCACGGACGATCGTGCTTGACCGCATGGTGTCGGCCTTTGTGAAGGAGCATCCAGACGTTATAGTCATCAACATCGCCTGTGGCATGGACACCCGCTTTTATCGTGTTGACAATGGACAGATCTGCTGGTATAACATTGACCTTCCGGTCACGATGGAGGTGCGGGAGAAATATATTCATGAGAACGAGCGTGTAACAAATATTGCGGCTTCTGCTATGGATGAAACCTGGGCAGGGCAGATACAGGAGAAAGACGGAGCAACCGTTCTCGTAATCGTGGAAGGACTCTCCATGTACCTTTCCGAAACGGATGTGAAGCAAATCCTGTCCATCATTGATAGACATTTTATGCAGGCTACGGTTTTCATGGAGATACTCAATCCGAAGTTTGTGAAGAAGAATGTGGAGAAGTCAATCCGGCAGAGCGGCGCAGTATTTACATGGGGAGCGAAAAGCGGCGCGGAACTTATGCACCTATGCCCGATGTTTCACTGGCTGGAGGACAGAAGCCTTGTGGAAGGAATGATAGAAATTGCTCCGGTGTATAAAGTGATTGGTAAAATAGGAGCGATCCGCAATCTATCTAACAAGATTGCGGTGCTGAAAAAACACTGAAAAAGTGAGAGATATCTATTGAATTTATGAAGCATAGATGTTACAATAGTTAGAAAAATCTAACTACATAAAAATGTATTGAACCAGGCGGGTTCTTGATGCTCCCGCCTTTCAATAAGGATATAAGTTAGACAACACAAACCAAATAAGGAGGACTTAGAACGGAGGAATGAAGATGAAAAATCAGATGAAGAGAAGCGCCATGGCTGCATTGGCTATGGCATCGACACTTGCTTTTGTCGGAACCGCAATGGCGGAGGATCAGTTTCCCATTATCATTAGCCATGCACTTGGCGAAACAGTAATTGAGGAGGCTCCGGAGGCAGTGGCAACAATTGGCTGGGGTAATCTGGATGTGCCCCTTGCACTCGGTATCGCCCCGGTTGGCGTATCGAAAGCCACCTATGGCGCGACAGATGACAATGGTCTGTTCTACTGGACCAATGAGGCATTTGCAGAGCTTGGAGTGGATGAACCAAATGTGTTTGACGACACGGACGGATTGGATTTTGAAGCGATCAACAATGCGGAACCGGATCTGATTTTGGCCGTATATTCCGGTATCACTCAGGAGGATTATGAGCAGCTTTCTGAGATTGCCCCAACGGTGCCGTATGCAACGGAAGCCTGGGCGACTACATGGCAGGATTTGACCATTGATAACGGAAAAGCCCTCGGTAAAGAAGCACAGGCACAGGCACTGGTGGACGAGCTGGAAGAGCTGATTGCCGAGAAAGCCGGGGAACATGAGAAACTTCAGGGACTGACTGCCGCATATTGTTACTTTGATACATCCAATCTGGGTTCTTTCTATGTATATATGCCGAAGGATCCCCGCGCGTCCTATCTGATAGATTTGGGGCTGGATCTGCCGCAGAATATCCGGGAACTGGACGACGGATCATTCTTTTTCATGACCGTCAGCTCCGAGAATATTGACGTCCTGAATGATCTGGATCTGATTGTGACCTGGGGTGAGAACGACACTCTGGAAGCATTGCAGGCTGACCCGCTGATCAATCAGGTGCCTGCGATCAGCAGAGGCTCCGTGGCATTCCTGTCAAACGAAACGACCCTGATCGCGGCATCCTGCACCCCGACTCCATTGGCAATCCCTGCTACCATAGATGAATATCTGGACGTGCTGGATGAGGCAGCGTCCCATCTGGAATAAATTATGAAAGCAAAGAAAACAGTCTTTTTTATTGCTGTGAGCGTACTGCTTTTGCTTGTGGCGCTTCCCCTTTCGTTTGCGGTAGGGGCAAGAAATATCCCGCTATCTGATCTGATCGGGGCTGCCCGTGGGGAGGAGATCAATTCGCTGTATTTTCCTATCCTGCAAAAGAGGATTGTGCGAACGGTACTGGGACTGATTGCCGGCTGTGCTTTGGGCACGGCCGGTGCTTTGATGCAGTCCATCACAAGAAATCCGATTGCGGATCCGTCTATTCTGGGGGTCAACACGGGCGCCTCCTTTTTTGTAGTTGCGGGGATTGCTTTTTTTAACATTCACACTTCCGTGCAGTACATCTGGTTTGCGCTGGCGGGATCCGCACTTACTGCGCTTCTTGTGTTTGGAATCGCTTCTTTTGTACCTGGGAAGGGCAGTATGAGCTATAACAACGCAAATCCGATCCGTCTGGCTTTGTCCGGCGCAGCCGTCAGCACGGCCTGCTCGTCACTGATCAGTACTGTCATGCTGCCGAGAACAAATGTCATGCAGGTCTTCCGCTTTTGGCAGTCAGGAAGTATTGGGAGCGGTACATGGGAGAGCATCCGGATGGTGCTGCCATTCCTGATCGCAGGGTTTGCGCTCTCGGTCTGGCTGATTCCATCCCTGAATGTCCTGGCTTTGGGAGACGACATTGCTATGGGACTGGGGGTAAAGGTGGTAAGAACCAGAGCCCTCGGCGCTGCGGCAGGAGTCCTTTTATGCGGAGCAACGACCGCGGTGGCGGGACCGATCGGCTTTGTTGGGCTGATGATTCCCCATCTTGTGCGGATGTTCTGCGGGAATGACCTGAAAACACTCATTCCACTGTCTGCCCTTGACGGTGCTGTGCTGCTTTTGCTCTCGGATGTGCTGGGGCGATTGATCGGAAGACCTGGAGAACTGGAGGTAGGCATCGTGACCGCATTTCTTGGCGCTCCCGTCTTTATCATGATCATAAGAAAGGCGAGGGTTGGAAGATGAACGAGACAATAGGTGTAACAGAAAAAGGCTTACGATCCCGGAGGTCAAGGGAACTTGGGGTTTTCATGGTTCTTTTGATTTTATGGTTCGTGGCCGCTGCATTTCTGCTCCTTTGGGGGGATCAGGTTTACTCATTTAGCACGGTTCTGCGCGTGCTCTTTGGAGAGGAGGTCAAGGGGGCTTCCTATGCGGTAAACACGATCCGCGTTCCCCGTGTTCTGGTGGGAACCCTTGCCGGGTTTTCTTTTGGTGCAGCAGGAAATGTTTTCCAGAAAATGCTCCGAAATTCTCTTGCAAGTCCGGATGTGATGGGGATCACTTCCGGAGCCAGTGCGGCAGCGGTTTTTGCCATGATGGTACTGGGCTTAAGCGGGATGGTGGTCTCAATGCTGGCTCTTCTGGGCGGCATATTAGCGGCATCCGTGATTTTGCTGATCTCACGTACCCGGACATTTTCCGTGAATAAGATGATCCTGACGGGAATTGGAGTTCAGGCCATGCTGCAGGCGGTGATCAACTTCATCATACTGAAAACCTCCGATTATAATATCTCAGATGCCCTCCGCTGGCTGTCAGGAAGCCTGAATGGAGTTCGCATGTACGATTTGTCTCTGTTTGGTGTGATCGTGGTAGTTTGTGTCCTGATCATTCTGTTTCTGGGCAGGGAGATCCAGATCCTTGGTCTGGGGGAAGAACTGCCGGTCACATTGGGGATGAATACAAAGAGATCCCGGACACTGCTTTTATATTGTGCTGTGATTCTGTGCGCAGGAACCACCGCAGTGACCGGACCGCTGTCTTCTGTAGCGTTTATGTCAGGTCCGATTGCCTCCAGACTGATCAAAACAGGCGGGGCGGGGACAATACATGCAGGTATGGTGGGCGCAGTGATTGTGCTTGTAAGTGAAGCGATCGGCCAGTTTGCATTTTCCGCCCGCTATCCGGTGGGAGTTGTAACCGGCATTATTGGTGCCCCCTATTTGATCTATCTGCTGACAAAAATGAACAGTAAGGGGTGAGGAGAGATGGAAAAACAATTAACAGCAAAGGATCATATCCTGAAGGCGGAGCATCTGCAGACGGGATATGACAAAAAAACAATCATAGAAGATATGAGCCTTGTAATCCCGGATCATAAGATATCTGTCATCATTGGGTCAAACGGCTGCGGGAAAAGTACACTGCTCAAGACGTTTGCACGTCTTCTTTCACCCATGAAGGGTACTATTAGGCTTGACGGGAAGGAATATGGGAGTCTGCCGCCAAAAAAGCTGGCACAGATCATCGGCCTGCTCCCGCAGTCTCCCCTTGTTCCTGAAGGAATCAAGGTCTCTGATCTGATCGGCAGGGGAAGATATCCATATCTGGAACCATTCCGGGGAATGCAGAAAGAGGACTTTGAAGCCGTTGATGAGGCGATGGAGATGATGGGCGTCACCGAGTTCGCCGACAGAAATGTTGACGAACTTTCCGGAGGTCAGCGCCAGCGGGTGTGGATCGCAATGGCGCTGGCTCAGCAGACAGATATCCTGTTTCTGGATGAACCGACTACTTATCTGGATATCACTTATCAGGTGGAAATTCTGGATCTTCTGGCCGAATTAAATAGAAAGAGGAAGACAACCATCGTCATGGTACTGCATGATATAAACCTGTCCGCCAGATATGCGGACTATCTGTTGGCACTGCGGGAGGGAAAGCTGGTGGCGGAAGGAACGCCGGAGGAAGTGATTTCAGAGGAGTTGATCCGTGAAATATTCCGACTGGAATGCGTTGTGACGAAAGATCCTGTATCCGGATCCCCGTTCATTGTGCCAAAGGGGAGATTTTATTCTTGAAGGAAAGTTTTCCAAGAGGAGATGTGACTAATGATGAGTACATATAACGACATCGGAATCGGCAATAAACTGGACTGGCTGAGAATCCGAAAACTGTTCATCATCGGGATTTTCGCTGCCTGTATGGTACTTGTAGGAGATATGCTCCTTGGCTGGGGAATGCATGACGGGAACAAGGCTGGGATAGAAGGTTTTCTCTCTGCCTATATAGGCTTGCCGGATGCGCGGATCCTCTGGTCTGCGATGTTAGGCTTTATCGGCATTCCGTTGGAGGCATTATGCTATTTTGGCGTCTATCGACTGATTGTCCCCTATTCTGATAAACTTGCGCACCAGTACCGAAGCGGAATTCTCGGTGTGCTTGCATTTGCCGGCTGCGGGGTTCATGTCCCGTGCCTTGCCTGTGTTTATGTGTATAAATATTTTATGCAGATCAGCCCTGATACTGCGGAAAGCATATGCGTGAAATTCGGTTTGTACTTTCTACTACCCGGAATGATCGTGTTCTTTGTGTTCTGGATCATTCAGCATGTTGCGCACATTCGGGCATTTGCCAAGGGATATACGCCATATCCGAAATGGTGCTGGATGTTCTGTCCTGCCGTTGGTATGGCCGTCACCATGCTGTTGAAATTCATTCCGGAGACGCCGCTTCGAAACGCAATTACCGCAGGCTGGATCAGTATTGGCAATCTCTGGATGTTCCTCGGCCTGTTGATCATGATGAAGAAGGCAAGGAAACGGGAGGAGACGGCGAACTTTGTACGGGAATACACGCTGGGTTCCGGCGGACGTACTGCGGCTTAGGATACAAGAAAAGGAGGGCATGACAATGCTGTACACGATCATTTTATCAATTACGATGATGGCAGGGCTGTTTTTGATGCTCTGGTCTGCCGTGGGATTTATCCAGAATAAGCGATTTTTTGGCTCGGCACCAAAGGTGGCGCTGGACATTATCCAGCCAAAGGGTGAGCGTTTTAAGGGACAGCACGCCGTCGGCTGGCTGATGATGCTCCTCTCCCTCGTGCTGATGGCCGGTGCAATCATCTTAGGCGCATACGATGGTATTCTTAAAGTGTTTGGACTCTGGCAGTTCTTCATCCGGTTTGCCACTATGATGATGCTTTTGAAGGCGTTTGATATTTTGGTCTTCGACTGGGTACTGCTGTGCCATTCCAACTTTTTTCCCCACTATTACCCGGAATTGAAGGGCGTGTATGGCCCGCATCTTTTCGGCTATAACATGAAATCCCATCTGCTTCAGATTGCCCTGATGCTTTTGGGTTCGCTGCTTGCAGCATGGATTTGTACTTTGATGTAAGAGAGGCGACGAGTATGGTACTGGTTGTGAACTTGACGAATGATTTTTACGGCAATTTTCGAGAAGTTTGGGGTGTTAGGATATGAGCATATCCGGGAATATCACAATGAGCGTTCTGCGACTTATCAAGCCAGGGAAAGGCTCGTTTACGGACCTGGAAAAGATGCGGGAGAAAGCGCGCAAAGAAAATGCGGCGGTTCGATGGGCGGATTTTATGCGCTGCTGATCGTAAATCTGATGAACCAGGAAAATATTGGTTTGTTAAAAAATTATGACGCGAAAAATGTACGCTTCTTTGGAACATCTTCCGGTGGAGGTCAGGCACTTTCCCTGTGTATGTATATCAGGCATGAGAATCTTCCGGTCTCGCTTCCGGGCAAGCTGGTACTTCAATCTCCGGGGCTGCAGGTTCCCCCAAGCGAGAGTCAGAAAACGGAAATGGAAAAGAGAAAGAAAGCGGATGTCATGATACCGCCGGGATTCTTTGACAATATTGCTCCGGTGCTGGTAACGGGAGACGAGGCGTATCTGCTCAGTCCCATACTGTTTGATTTGACCGGCTTCCCGCCGATGGACATTTTCTATGGAACGGAGGAAGTGATGATTGCCTACCTTCCGGATATGCAGGCGGCCTGTAAAAAGTACGGTGTGCAGCTTAACACGCATATCGGAAAGGGTATGATGCACTGCTGGGGCGCGGTGGAGTTTGTGCCGGAAGCAAAAGCGGTGCGCCAAGAGTATTTCAAGGCATTAAAGTAGCTAAAGGAGGAAACAGGAATGGGGCTTTTTAAGAATTATGTGAGTCAGACGAGGAAACCGGAGGGTTTTCTCGGAAAGATGATGATAAAGGGCATGAATTCCGGTCATGCAAAGATGGCGGATTGGGGCATGGAACATCTGAAAACAGAAGCTTTATCAGAGATCATCGACATCGGTTGCGGAGGCGGCAGGAATGCTGGCGAACTGCTGAGGAAATATCCAAGCGCAAAGGTGACTGCCATTGATTATTCGCCGCTGTCCGTGGAACAGGCGGCAGCATATAACAAAGATGCAATTGCGCAGGGAAGATGCGCGGTACAACAGGGCGATGTGTCTTCTTTGGCACTTGAGGAGAACGGATACGATCTTGCCACGGCTTTTGAAACCATTTACTTCTGGCCGGGACTTGAACAATGCTTTACCGAAGTGGCGAAGGTTCTGAAACCAGGCGGATACTTTATGATTGTCAATGAATCTGACGGGTTGGATGCCGCAAGTCAGAAGTTTGAGAAAATCATCGACGGGATGAAAACATACACGGTGGATCAGATTGAAGCGGCATTGCGCGCCGCAGGATTCGGCAAGATAAAAACAGATCACCATAAATCAAAGCCGTGGATAACAGTGATTGCGAGGAAGGGAGAGTGAGAGCGACATGGTGTGTTCAAGAACAATATTGGACGGCATTTTGCTTTGCTTAATATTTAATCTTACAGTTGCGGTAACATGGATATTCGTCCCCTGTGCATTCAGCAAAATGCTGCCGAAGGAGATCCGCTTGGCAGCACCGCCAAGAAAGAAAAAAGAAGTCGTCATTTTGGCATCGGTGCTGTACCCGCTGTATATTCTGATTTTTGCCTATATGATCGTCAGCGCGCATCTGGCGGGGGTGACAGGCTTCTGGAATTTATTCTGGACAGGATACATTGAGATGCTTTTTATTAATCTTGGTGACTTCTTCGGACTGGACTGGTGGTATCGGGGAGCCATCAAGGACAAGATCATGATTCCCGGTACAGAACGCTGTAAGGCATGGGAAACGAAGGAATGGATGAAGACGCTGGCGATCCCGGAGCATCTGATCGGCTGGCCGTTTGTGGTCTGCCCGCTGGTTGGCTTCATCGTTGCGGGCCTCAGTACATGGATATATTAACGATAAGGTTTGTTTTGGGAGGATAACGACGATGAAAATAGCAGCAGAGGACAATGGATGCTCGGTATCATTGGATGCATTTGCTTTGGGATTGGCGACTGGCTGCTGGGCTATGTTGATCCTGGGGTTATCGGAGAGAGAATATCGGAAATTAAATGGGTTTTGGCAGCCATGACGCTTGGATTCGTGGCGTATGGTCTCAGTATCTTCTTCTATGTTCGGGCGCAGAACACACTCGGTGCAGCAAAGACGAGTGCGTATTATGCGGCTGCGCCGTTTGTGGGCGCGGCACTGTCATTTCTGATCCTGGGAGAAAGGCTGACTCCTTTGTATTTTGCCGCATTTACGGTCATGCTTGCAGGAACTGTACTTGTGGTTAAGGACACTTTGATTAAGAAAACATGAGCATGAGCACGAGCATCTTGTTACCCATACACATGACGGGACGATAACCTTTACGAGCACAGAATCATCCGTTGAAACGATGGAGGAATATATCAGAAACAACCTGGATGGCAGAATTGATATGGCACTTGGAGAATCTTTCGGAGTTGTGACGGCGAATATTTCACTTGTGCAAAGTGTTCACATCGTGTTATATAGAAAGAAGGGATATTATGTATCAGATTTTTGCAATCATTGGAATGTGTATTTCCGGCAATTATGCTTACTGGCTTCCGTCCGGCATATCAGCGGACTATGACCGTAAAATGGTTGAGGACTGTATCCAGCTTTTCTGTGGGGAAAACCTGGCTGGATAAGTGAGCAGGCGCACCTAAATTTGAACAGATTGTAAAAGAGCGGGGGCAGCAAAAAAGTTGCCCCTTGCCTCTTGACTTTCCCATAACGCTGTTATATACTGAAAAACAGTAACGCTGTTATGGAGGTGAGAGATTGATCAAAGGCGAGAAAGCGACAAGGGATCGGATTCACGAAATAGCCACGTCTGAGTTTCTGGACAAGGGCTTCCGAGACGCATCCCTCCGGAACATAGTCAAGGAAGCGGGCGTCACGACGGGTTCCTTTTACTGGTATTACAGCAGCAAAGAGGAACTTTATGATGCCCTTGTCGGAGAGCATTACAACCATATCCTGCAGATGTACGATGATGCGCTGGAGACTTTCTGGAAAATGAGCAAGGAAGAGCAGAAAGAGCATATGGGCGATATTGGTGGGGAATGCATGGCGGCGATGGTCGAGTATATGTATCAGCACCTGACTGAGTTCAGGCTGCTCCTGACGGCATCCTCCGGCACCAAATATGAGAACCTGCTGCATGAGCTGACGCAGCGGGAGATTGACAGCACGCATGAGTTTGAGAGACACATGGCGGAGCTTGGACATCCGATGGGAACGGATGTTGAACCGGAGCTGGAGCATAGCATTACGAGCGGGATGTTCGAAGGAATGCTGGAGCTTGTATTCCACGATGTGCCGAAAGAAAAGGCTCTTAAGTGCGTTGGGCAGCTTCACGATTTCTACACTGCGGGATGGAAAGCACTGATGGGTCTTTGAAAACATCATAAGTACATTTCATGGGGACGCCAGGGTCCCCATAAAAAGCGAAACTTGGTTAGCTGAGTCTAACAGAAACCCTAAAGGATACCATCTTGGCCATGCGGCCAAAACTAAGGAAAGGAGCTGTTACTTTATGAAAGAACAGAAAAAACCATCAGCATTTTCAGTGCTGATGGGCTATGCGGGAGGACATAAGGCGCTGACGTATCTGTCACTACTTTTGTCCGCTGTTACGGGGGTGCTGGCACTCATGCCGTTTGTGTACCTCTGGCGGATCATCAAGGAGGTGATCGAGGTCGCTCCCGATTTTAAAGCAGCAACAAATATTACACATAATGGCTGGATGGCGGTCGTTTTCTCCCTGATTTACATGCTGGTCTACTTCGGAGCCCTGATGTGCTCCCATGTTGCGGCGTTCCGCGTTGCCGGCAACATGAAAAAAGACCTGCTGCACCACATCGCAAAGCTTCCTATCGGCTTTGCGGACGAGATGGGAACAGGCCGTGTGCGCCGCATCGTGACGGAGGCGACGTCCAGCACGGAGACACTGCTTGCCCACAATCTGCCGGATATGGCGCAGGCAATCGTGACGCCGCTGGCGATGGTCGTGATGCTGTTCATCTACGACTGGCGGTTCGGCATTGCATGCATCGTTCCCATCATTCTCGCCTTTATCATGATGTTCCGCATGGCGGGACCCGCGATGGCGGAGGATATGCGGCAGTATCAGAACGCATTGGAAAATATGAGCAATGAAGCGGTGGAATATGTGCGGGGTATCCCCGTGGTTAAGACCTTTGGGCAGACGGTCTTTTCCTTCCACAGGTTTAAGAAATCCATCGATGACTACGGCAATTTCTGCCTGAAATATACCTTCGAGTGCCGAAGCTCTATGATATTGTTTACCATGTTCATCAACTCGGCATTCGCATTCCTAATTGGGCTGACACTCTTCCTCTCACGGGGCGGTGCAGCGACGACAGACATTCTGGTAAACTTCCTGTTCTACGTGATTTTCACACCCATCATCACCACCACAATGATGCGGGTGATGTTCATGTCGGAAAACAGCATGAAGATCGATGACGCTATCGCGAGAGTGAATTCCATCCTGGATATTCAGCCGCTTGCCGAGGCAAAGGACAAAAAGACGCCGTCCGGCGCGTATGTGGAAATCAAAGATGTGACCTATCGATACAGTGAAGACGCGAATCCAGCAGTTAAAAACCTCTCCTTGTCTGCGGATAAGGATCAGATCGTGGCTTTGGTCGGACCATCCGGCAGCGGCAAGACCACAGTGGCAGGGTTGATCTCCCGGTTCTTTGATGCGCAGGAAGGAAGCGTCAAGATTGGCGGCGTAGATGTGAAGAACATCGGCAAGGACGAACTGATGAACACGGTTTCCTATGTGTTCCAGGACTCCAGACTCCTAAAGCGTTCGATTGCAGATAACCTGCGCATCGCAAAGCCGAATGCTGCGGATGCGGAAATTCGGGACGCGCTGTCTGCTGCGCAGTGTGACGATATTATCGAACGACTCCCGCAAGGAGTGAATACCGTGCTTGGTTCGGAAGGCACCTATCTTTCCGGCGGTGAGCAGCAGCGCATCGCCATCGCAAGGGCAATTTTGAAGAAGGCTCCCGTTGTCATCCTCGATGAAGCTACGGCCTTTGCCGATCCTGAGAATGAAGTGTTGGTGCAGAAAGCGTTCACGGAACTGACGAAGCACAGCACAGTTATCATGATTGCGCATCGGCTTTCCACCATTCGCAATGCGGATAAGATCTACGTTCTCGACCACGGCGAGGTCGTGGAGACAGGTAAGCATGATGAACTGGTCAAAAAGGACGGGCTTTACAGCACGATGTGGAAGGAATACCAGAGCGCGATCAGCTGGAAGGTAGGAGGAGCGGGCTTCGTCGAAGGCGAATTTTCCATGCCCGCGACGAAATGCCGCCGAGCGGAGCGAGGGGGCGATACAAAGGAGGAAGCGGTATGAAAACATATTTCAAGAATAAATTTGCCCTGTCTGACCAGGGCGCAAAGGAAATGATCCTCGGCATCTTGTCAGTGGTAGCGCAGAATCTTGCGTTGATGTTCCCTGTCACGCTCCTGTATCTCTTCTGCGATGAAACGCTCCACCGGAGCATTTCCCTGCATGCTGAGGCAACGGGAGACTATATCGATGGCGTGAATCTGCAAAGCCGAACGGGGTTCTATATCGGCGGTATCGCCCTGTGCCTGATACTTATCGTTCTAACAAGCATCTGGCAGTACAACACGGCATACAAGGCAACCTACAAAGAATCGGCGGCGAGAAGAATCTCTCTTGCGGAGAAGCTGCGCAAGCTTCCGCTCTCGTTTTTTGCCAAGAGGGATCTGGCTGACCTCACAAGCACCATTATGTCTGACTCTGAGGTGCTGGAGCACGCTGGCTCCCATATGATTCCGCAGTATTATGGCAGCATTGTTTCCACACTGATCATCAGCATCGGATTGTTTTTCTTCCAGTGGAAAATGGCTCTTGCGGCGGTGTGGCCGATCCCGGTGGCTCTGATCATCGTGCTGACGTCCAAGAACGTGCAGAATCACTTCTCACGCAAGCAGAGAGAGGCGCAGGTTGATTTGAACGAGGGTGTGCAGGAGTTTATTGAAACCTCCCGTGATTTAAAAAGCAATAACGCGGAAAACGAATACTTAAAAGGGCTTGATGGGAAGATCGATGCGCTTGAAAAGAGAGCGATCGGCAGTGAACTTGGAACTGCCATGTTCGTGGTTTCCGCGCAGATGCTTTTGAAATTCGGCATCGGTACGGTAGCACTCGTGGGCGGAACCATGCTGATCGGCGGGAATCTGACAATTATGCAGTTCTTCTGCTTCCTGCTGGTGGCGTCCAGGCTTTATGAGCCGATGAGCGGCACGCTCATTAATCTGGCTGCGATCAATGCACTGCAGGTCAACGTAGACCGCATGAATGAAATCAATAACACGATGGAACAGGCCGGCTCCGCCGATTTCGTGCCGAAAGGTTACGATATCGTCTTTGACCATGCCGGATTCTCCTACGAGGATGAGAAAACCGTACTTTCCGACGTGTCCTTTACTGCGAAGCAGGGCGAGGTCACAGCACTTGTGGGGCCCTCCGGCGGTGGCAAGACAACCGTCAGCCGTTTGGCTGCCCGCTTCTGGGATGCGGACAGGGGCAAGGTAACGGTCGGCGGCGTCGATGTATCCACGGTCGATCCTGAAACGCTGCTCGGCTCGTTCTCCATCGTATTCCAGGATGTCACGCTGTTTAACAATACGGTCATGGAGAACATCCGCGTGGGTAAAAAGGATGCTACAGACGAGGAAGTGCTAAATGCAGCTCGGCTTGCCAATTGCGATGAATTCGTGCGGGCGCTTCCGAACGGCTATGAAACCGTCATCGGCGAGAATGGCAGTGAGCTTTCCGGCGGCGAGCGACAGCGTATCTCTATAGCGAGAGCATTCCTGAAAGACGCGCCGATTATCCTGCTGGATGAAGCCACGGCATCTCTCGATGTGGAAAATGAGACGAAGGTGCAGGTCGCATTGTCCCGCCTCATCAAGGACAAGACAGTCATGGTCATTGCCCATCGTATGCGCACGGTCGCAGGTGCAAATAAGATTGTGGTGCTGTCAGATGGCGGCGTAGCCGAGCAGGGTTCGCCCACGGAGCTGATGGAACGCGGCGGCATTTTTGCCGAGATGGTACGTCTCCAGACAGAGGGGCAAAATTGGTCGATTGCGTAGAAGGGTGGTCAAATGGCTTCAGGCAGATTGAATACATCTTTCTGCCGAATGGGACATCATGCGTATATTGCGGTCAGGATAAGGATGAGCATATATGCTATCTAAAGGGCAGGGATTACGCTTTTCGAGGCTTGCGGATACCGACAGGTTATATAAAAAATCTTTTGGATGAGTATTTCGAGGACGGATTCCGCCCTATGAGAGACTGGGAGGCGAGATGCAATTCAGCAGGTGCGAATCTTGCTGTCGACAGCGTCATGGCGAACGATGCTCCGGGAGATGATGCCCTGGAAGAATGCAGATCCCTCGGCAGGGCACTGGCGTAAAGGAGGAAAACCAAGATGAAGCACTCCATGAAAGCGCCGGATGAAATGCGGCAGCTCCATCATCAGTTTTATGCTTATTTAGACAGTATTGAAAAAAGGGAAAGAAGGAATGTAGAGAGTTATGAGTTTGTCAGGTAATGTAGCGATGGCGATCCTCCGGGTGATTCAGCTAGGAAAAGGATCTTTTGCAGATATCGATAAGAGCAAAAAGAAAGCAGAAAAAGAAAATGCTGCCTTTGTCTTTTCCGTGCCGAAGAGCAGAACGGCAAAATTCTCACTTTTGCAGGATACAGAGAAACCGTGCCTGATCATAGACCCTAAGAAGAGATCAGATACTGATAAGGCCATTCTTTACATCTACGGCGGAGTTACAAATAACTGGAAGACCCAGAGATCCATGGCTGTAAATTACGCTGCGGCAACCGGCACACAAGTGTGGTATCCGGTCTACCCGGCTATAACGGAGGTTTCGATTACAGAGACAGTGGATTATCTGGTGCAGATTTATCGGAGAATGACCGAACGGTTTGCACCGGAAAAGATCATTTTGTCCGGCATATCCATGGGCGGCTTCTTTGCCCTTCAGATTATCAACAGCATCAATCAAAGACAGCTGGATATTCCAATGCCGGGACTTCTTCTTGCCCATTCTCCCGGCGGTACACCGGATACGGAAGAAGACTGGGCGCTCATGCGGGCCTACGAAAAGCGGGATCCGATGTTTTCGGAAGCGGATCTTCGTGTTGTGGAGAAAATTATACCGCACGACGGGCCAATTCCCGGTTGGCTTCTTTACCCTGCGCAAGGGGATTTTCGGAATGCTCCGCCGACTTATCTTTACTATGGGGAAGAAATGTTGGCTGGGAATGCGCCGCTTTATCAGAGAGCCTTTGAGAAAAGCGGATCAGCGGATCGGCTGCATATTGAAATTACAAAGAATATGATGCATGCCTATTCCTGCATGCCAGTCTTCCCGGAAAGCAAAATGAGCTACAATGAAACGCTTCGGTTAATTCAATCGATTTGAGAAAGGGTGGCAGCAATAGCAGTACTGCGCTAGTGTGCTCACGATGTGCGCCATGCTGTTTGTTATGATTTGGGCGGCCGCCGCATTTTGTCCGTTGCCGCGGATGGCGGCGTGGTTCTTTGTGTGAACGAAGGCATTGAACCGGACGTCTCCGATCCGTGGGAAATGGTACTCGGCTATCTGACCTACGACATGCAGGGCATGCCGATGGCAATGACCAAGGGGCAAGTGAAGCAGCTGGCCGAAGCCAGCGGGTTCACAAGTGTCGAAAATCGCACAGAGTTCCTCTCAACCGGTACGCATGACATCAATATTCTTCGGAAATAATCATCCAAAAGAAACAAAAGTAACGAGATCGGCTCCTTGTCAATCCGGCAGAGAGCCATTATTCTGCCTCAATACTAATTTTGTGATAGCGAAGAGTGCTTGCAGAATGTAAACTTTTTTTGAACATGGTTGCGGGGCTTTACCGGCACTACAAGGATAAAGAGGATATGTTCGCATCCCTCGTGGATGAGACTCTTACGGAGTATGGCAGACTCTGCCGGATCAAGGTACGGTGATTTAGAAGAGCAGCTCATCATGAAAGAAGAAATCTCATCGAAAGAGTTTGCAGCGTCGCGGCAAAAAGCAGGCGGCAATCCGATACCCATGACGGATGAACAGTGGCATCTAGTGGCGACGCTATATGTCAGAGCCCTTACGGAGATCATCCGGCATGATATGCCCCGCGAAAAAGCGGAGAAGCATATCGCCTTTATCAAGGAGTTTTTGTATCCGGGCATGAAGAAGCTCTATGGTTTGTAGTATCGGAACAACCATATAATATTTCGCCTTGTTTATCAGGCAGCAGTGAAAGTACGCATCGGCGTACTTCCTGTTGTATAGAAGGTTAGCTAAAACTAACAAAAATAATTTGCTAAAGGAGTTATGAAATTATGGAAAACAAATGGAACGGAAAGAATGCTTTGTGGATGCTGTTATATCTGGCACTGTATATGGCTGGAACGGCCATTACCTGCTTTATTGGAGCGGTGCATCCGATCATGTTTGTCTGCTATCAGATCGTCGCGGGCATCTTGCTTTCCGGTGTCGTAATCAAGGCGTTCGACAGGGTGAAATCACCGGGCGTAGCGGCTGTGCTCTCTTGATGTTTGTCACCGGTATGACGTGGATGCCCATTCCCTTCTCCATTCTGACAGGAATTATCGCTGAACTGGTTTATTGGAGCGGCGGTTATAAGAGCATGCGTTCTGCTGTTCTGGCGGCCGGAGTATTTCCTCTTTGGTCCTGTGGAAACTATCTGCCGCTCTTCCTGCAGAGAGAACAGTATTTTGCGGGCAGAACCAGCTATGGGCAGGAGTACATAGACGCTGTGATGAAGTTTACGCCCAATTGGATGTTTTTTGCCCTGCTGATCGCGACTTTTGTGTGCGGCATTATCGGCGGACTTTTGGGCAAGGCTCTTCTGAAAAAGCATTTTGAGAGGGCGGGCATTGCATGAGCGAGGATACATGGACACCACGTAGAAATAAGAGCCTTCTCGATCCCAGAACAAAACTGCTTCTGATTTTTGTGGAAGCAGTTCTTGTTCTTGCGACAACCGGGGGAGATCGGCTGTTTGCCTTTCGAGTCGTGTTTGCCATCCTTCCTTTTTTGCTCTTGCTTACGGCGAAGCGGTATATGACCTGTATCGTGGGATTGCTTGTTCTCGGCTCGATTTACTTTTTGGAGTACACCGTATTTCCATACGCAAATGGTGCACTTGCCAGCATCCTGCTGATTATCATCATGATCATTAACCGGTTTCTTCCGGCTTATCTGACCGGCGTGTATGTGGTGGGTACGACCACGGTCAGTGAATTTAAGGCGGCTATGGATAAGCTGCATATGCCGGATGCGCTGACAATCCCCATGTGTGTTATGTTCCGCCTCTTCCCCACGATTCGTGAGGAGAATGCTTCCATCCGCGCAGCGATGAAGATACGGGGTATCCGCTTCGGCGGCGGGAAAGCCGGAAAGATGCTGGAGTACCGTGTTGTC
This sequence comes from uncultured Lachnospiraceae bacterium, assembly GCA_902802515.1. Classification (GTDB taxonomy): domain Bacteria; phylum Bacillota; class Clostridia; order Lachnospirales; family Lachnospiraceae; genus Merdiplasma. The sequence goes on along the minus strand of CADCMM010000006.1, from coordinate 36,211 downwards.
CCCATGATCACCTGTACGGCGAAGATCGGGGAAGAACTATCAGCCTCCGCACTCACGAGAGGACTTGGGAAACAAAAAAAACGGACGAACATCTGCCATATTGGATTTGGCTGGGCGGACTGGGCTTTCTTTCTTCTGGTGGCAGCGACCGTGATTTATTGGATATTGGGGGTGCTCGCATGATTGAATTTGAAAACGTCAGTTTTACATACGAAGCGACACCCGGACAAAAAAGCCTCCGGGATTTTTCTCTGAGTATAAACGATGGAGAGTGCATTCTGATTACGGGTCCCTCCGGATGCGGAAAATCCACGCTCCTTCGTCTTTTGAACGGACTGATACCTGAGTTTTATAGTGGAGAAACCGAAGGCAGCATAAAGATAGATGGAAACGAGATACAAGGGAGCAGAATAGAAGACCAGGCGGGCAGGATCGGCACGGTCTTTCAAAATCCACGCTCCCAGTTCTTTAATGTGGACACGACCAGTGAACTTGCCTTTGGACCGGAAAACCTGGGGTTGTCGGAGGGTGAGATATTAGATCGGATCGGACAGACGGTAAAAGCCTTTCATATCGGGGCGCTCATGGATCGGAGCATCTTTGAGCTGTCCGGTGGCGAGAAGCAGAAAATCGCATGTGCATCTGTGGATGTGCTTGCTCCGGGAATTATCCTCTTAGATGAGCCATCAGCGAATCTGGACTATGAGGCAGCTGAAAACCTAAGAGAGTTGATCCTCTGCTGGAAGAATGCAGGGAAAACGATCCTGATTGCCGAACATCGAATTAACTATATATGGGACTTGGCAGACAGAGTCGTGATCATGGAAAACGGGGTTCTGACGAAAGAGATACAGCGGGACGAAATAGGCCGCTTTACAGAGGAAGATGCCACACGTTACGGCTTGCGCTGCCTTGAAAGGATAGATCCGACCAGTCTCGTCAAGGCAGGGAAGGAAGCTGCGGAACAGAACCGGAAGGACAATACGATCATCTTAAAGAATTTTCGCTATTCCTACGACAAGAGGCAAGAGCTTTATTCTATCCCGGAAATGAAAATCCGGAAGGGCAAAGTTACAGCGATCGTCGGCGCGAACGGTGCTGGGAAAACCACGTTCCTGGAATCTATATGCGGCATCCGAAAGAACAACGGCATCATGGAGATGGATGGAATAGCCTATTCCGGTAAAAAACGAATCGGCATGATCTTTATGGTCATGCAGGACGTGAACCATCAGCTTTTTACGGAGTCAGTTCTTGACGAGGTGCTGATCAGCCAGCGGTCGGAAAACGAGGAAGAAGCAAAGAAAATCCTCTCAGATGTTGGACTGGCAGGGTTTTCTGACCGACATCCAATGTCGCTTTCCGGCGGACAGAAGCAGAGACTCGCACTGGCCTGCGCGATTGCGTCCAAACTTCCGATTTTACTTTTGGATGAGCCGACGAGCGGATTAGATCTGTTGCAGATGCACGCCGTGGCCGAAATTCTGAACCGTCTGAAGGAAGAAGGAAGAACGGTGATCACGGTGACACATGACAGCGAATTCATCGAGTGTTGTTGTGATGATGTCATCCGGATGGAGGAAGCGCAGCATGAAACATGATACACCAGCCTATGAAGGGCGGACAGAGGAATTTAACAAAGTGCCGGGCGCTCTTTGGGATACATTCCACAATTTTGGAGAGATTGGCGAATATCGTGTGCTGGCGCAGACAGATGACTGCGTTGTCATTCGATTGGAAAACGAAACCGGTGAGGGTGATATGATCCTTTATCAAGTTTTTGACGGCATCTTTCTGATGTATAACGACTTTCATATGTCGCGGTATCACTCCATGTATCAGGCAGTCGATACGATGCTTGCCGTAGATTACTGTCGCGAGGGAAGCCTTACGATGGAGTGGGACAACGGTATGTACTGTATGAAAAAGGCAGGTTGTGTCTGTATTGACTCCCGCGTTCATCATAAAGGAATGACCTATTTTCCGACGAATCATTATCATGGGATCACCATCGGATTTACGAGTTCTCTGGCGGAAAAAGCATTGGAGGAAAATGCAGCGGGTATCCCCATTGACCTTGCAGCTATACGGAAAAAGTTCTGCGGGGAGGACGGATATTTCATTATCCAGGAGGATGAGACGCTAAAACGGCTCTTTACCGATTTATACCGTGTGCCGGAAAACGCAAAATTTCCCTATTTCCGCGCCAAAGTACTGGAACTGCTTGTATGCCTTTCCGTAATGGAGGCAAAAGATGCGGGAGACGGAGGCACCTATTTTTATAAGGACAAGGTAGAGAAAACGCGGGCGGTGCAAAAGCTGATCTCCGAGAACATGAATCAGGATTATACCATCGAAGCTCTGGCAGAGCAGTTTGAACTTTCACAGACGGCGCTGAAGGACTGCTTTAAGAGTTTATATGGGAAACCTATTTATACCTGGCTGAAAGAATACCGTATCGGGAAGGCCAGGGAATACCTAACACAGCGGGATGATATGAGCATCTGCGATATCGCGGGAGCAGTCGGCTACAAAAGCCAGGCGAAATTCGGTGCGGTGTTTAAAAAACTGTGCGGAATGACTCCGAAACAATATCGGAATCAGAAGCATTAGAGGAGCGGCTTCGTGCGAAGCTCGACTGGAATGCCGCGACGACCTGCCGCCGAACGGATGTGAGGGGGCGATACCAGAAGCGGAGGAGAGTTACACTATGGTTGCAGAAAAGAAAAAACAGAAAGGGATTTTGGACTATATTTTCCAATTTGCGGGAGAGTACAAGGGCGCTTATATAAAAAGCGTTGTTTATGCCGTGATTGGCGTGGCGTTTTCTCTTGCGCCTTATATCATTATGGGAGATATGGTAAGGAAACTTCTTTCGGAAGAAAGGACATTTCATACCTATTTGACAGAAGGACTGGTGATGGCTGCGTTTTGGATCTTGCGTGTGGTTTTTCATACGCTTTCCACTAATACGTCCCATCGGACGACCTTCAAACTGATCGAAAAAGTGCGGATCACGCTTGTCGATAAGCTATCCCGTCTGCCCCTCGGAACGGTGCAGGGAATGCCGAGCGGAGCGTTAAAGAACATCATCTGTGAGCGGACGGACTCGATGGAGCCGATCCTTGCCCATGTCGTTCCGGAGTTTACGGCCAATATCTGCGCGCCAATCATGCTGTTTCTCTACATCATGACGATTGACTGGCGTATGGCACTTTTATCCCTTGCAACGCTTCCCGTTGCAGGAATCGCCATGATGTGGATGATGAAGGACAGCAAAGCAAGGTTTCAGAAGACGCAGGACTCCACAAAGGAGCTAAACGATACGGCGGTGGAATATATCGGCGGGATCGAGGTTATTAAAGCCTTCGGCAAGGCGGAAAGCTCCTATCAGCGGTTTGCGGATGCAGCAAAAGAAAATGCGAACAGCTTCATCCACTGGATGAAGGATTGTATTGTACCCTTTTCGCTTGGTATGGTGATTGCCCCGGCAACGCTGCTTTCCGTTCTGCCCATCGGTGCAATATTCACGATGCATGGATCTTTAGGCTTGCCGGATTTCATTATGATCGTAGTTCTGTCCTGCGGACTGATCACGCCGCTCATCACTGTGATGAGTTATAACGATGATGTCACAAAAGCGACATCAATCTTTGGAGAAATCGACGCCATTTTGGAATTGCCGGAACTTGTGCGGCCGAAAGAGAGCAAAGCAGAACCAAAGGGTCACAGCATCAAGCTCACAAATGTTCACTTTGGATACAAGGTAAATTCCCCTGAAAGGGGAAGACGCCCGGAGGGCGTGCCTTGTGCAGAGGACGGTCTGGGCCGCGAAGAAAAGGAAATCCTTCACGGAATCAATCTGGATATCCCGGAGGGGAGCGTCACGGCACTTGTAGGACCATCCGGCAGCGGCAAATCTACAATCGCCAGACTCATTGCCTCTCTGTGGGATGTGGACAGTGGAAGCATCAAGATCGGAGAAGCAGACATACGGGAACTGTCGATTGCCGATTATAACGCACAGATCGCTTATGTTTCGCAGGACAGCTTCCTGTTTGATACTTCGGTACGGGAGAACATCCGCATGGGAAGACCTTCCGCGTCAGATGCGGAAGTGGAAGAAATCGCAAGAAAAAGTGGCTGTTACGACTTCATCATGCAGCTGGAGAACGGTTTCGATACGGTCGTAGGCGGAAGTGGAGCGCATCTCTCTGGTGGAGAGCGGCAGCGTATTTCCATCGCAAGAGCCATGATGAAGAACGCGCCGATTTTAATCCTCGACGAAGCAACCGCCTACACCGATCCTGAAAACGAAGCCGTGATTCAGAAGTCGGTTTCCGAGCTTTCTAAAGAAAAGACGCTGATTGTGATAGCACACAGGCTTTCCACGATCATCGACTCCGACCAGATTATTGTGATAAAAGACGGAAATGTAGAAGCGAAAGGGACACACAAGGAGCTCCTTGATTCCAGCTCCCTTTACAGGAATATGTGGGAGGCGCATACTTACGCAAAGGATACGGACGAAGCGGAAGGAGGAGTGCTTTCATGATTGCCACACTGAAAAAATTTTTTGATTTCTGCGGGGAGAAGAACCGCCGTATGTTTTATCATACGCTCGTCATCGGCGTACTTATTGCCGTCTGCGAAGCGGCTAAGTTTCCGGCAATTTATCTGGTACTTGATGGGTTTCTGTCCGATACCATAACCGGCAGCAGAATCCTGGCGGGATTTTTGATCCTTTTCGTTTCTGTTATCTTTGAATCCTTTCTGCGGGGCAGATCGACGATGCTGCAGTGCAAGGCGGGATACCGGGAATGCGCAGGAAAGAGGATCGAGATCGCGGAGCATTTGAGATACCTGCCGATGGGGTATTTTAACGAGAACAGTCTTGGCGAGATCACGACCATCACCACCAACGTGATGGAGCAGCTCGGTGATGTGGCTACCCGTGTTGTCATGCTGACAACGCAGGGGATTTTGAACACGGCGATCATTGTTCTGCTGATCCTTGTATTCGACTGGAGGATCGGACTCATCTGCCTTGCCGGGATAGCGTTATTTGCCGTGGTTAACCGCGCCATGCGAAAGGCAAACGCAGAAACCGCCTCAAAGAAGGTGGAAGTTGACACAAAGGTCATCTCCCGCGTGCTGGAATATATCCAGGGCGTTTCGGAAGTGAAGGCATATAACATGACCGGCTCTTCCAGAAAGAAGTTGGACGATACGATCCGCATGGCGGGGGATACTAACACTGAGATGGAAATGATCTGCAACCGCTACATTCCGTTTCAGAACATCGTAATGAAGTTGACCGGAGTTGCAATTCTGATCGCTTCCATTGGTTTCTATCTGAACGGCACGATGGAGCTGCTCACGACAGTCATTATGATGATCATGTCGTTTATAGTATTCTCCGGACTTGAGACAATGGGCTCTTACTCGGCGCTGCTTCGTGTGGTGGATCTGTGCGTGGATCGAGGAGAAGAAGTGCTGGGACTTGAATCGATGGATATTTCGGGAGAAGAGTACATACCGAAAACAAACAATATTGAAGTATCTGGCATCGACTTTGCGTATGACAAAAAGAAAATCATAGATGATGTGTCCCTGACGATTCCGGAGAAAACGACGGCGGCTTTTGTGGGACCATCCGGCGGAGGAAAGACTACGCTCTGCCACTTGATTGCCCGCTTCTGGGACGTGGAAAAGGGTATGGTGTCTCTTGATGGAAAGAATGTAAAGGAATACTCGATGGACTCCCTAATGGAGAACTTCAGCTTTGTGTTCCAGAACGTCTATCTGTTCCATGATACGATTGCCAACAATATCCGATTCGGACGCCCGGAAGCATCCATGGAGGATGTGATGGCTGCCGCGAAGAAAGCCTGCTGCCATGACTTTATTATGGCGCTCCCGGATGGATATGATACGATCATAGGAGAAAATGGCGCTTCGCTGTCGGGCGGGGAAAAACAGCGTATTTCCATCGCCAGGGCAATCATGAAGGACGCGCCGGTTATCATCCTCGATGAGGCTACCGCCAACGTCGATCCTGAGAATGAAAAGGAATTGATGGAAGCTATTAACGCACTGACAAATGAAAAGACGATTTTGATGATCGCACATCGTTTGAAAACGGTGAGAAACGCAGATCAGATCTTCGTTGTGGAGAAAGGTCGAATTGCACAGCGCGGGACACACGATGAACTGATGAAGCAGGATGGAATCTATCGGCGATTTGTTGATTCCAGAAGACAGGCGATAGGTTGGAAGATAGGATAACTGGGCGATTATAAAATATACTGATTTTGTGATAAATAATTGCTCAATGTCTTCGCGCGAATGGACATAAAATTATATTTTATGTAGAATATAATAAAAATGGCGGCATGGAGATATTAAAAGGGAACAGGAAGTGATTTATCTGCCCTATTATGCCGCCTCAATCTTATAAAGAAACCGATGTCAACAAAACGGTCACAGCTGCATGCTAAACCAGTTAAAAAGATCGGATTTTTTCCGTCCATTCTTTTTCACGAAAACCTGTCAAAACCCAGTCCTCAGACACCAGAAGCGGACGTTTTACCAGCATTCCATCTGTGGCAAGAAGCGCGTATTGTTCTTCTTCACTCATTGTGGGCAGTTTATCTTTTAGTCCAAGCTCCTTGTAGAGCAGGCCGCTGGTATTAAAAAATTTCTTCAAAGGCAGGCCACTTCGTTTATGCCATTCCTTCAGCTCTTCCACGGAGGGATTCTGCTCCTTTATATGACGGTCTGTGTACTGGATACTCTGCTGCTCAAGCCATTTTCTGGCTTTTTGGCAGGTGGTGCATTTGGGATATTCTAGAAATAACATATGCTAGTCTCCTTTGCATTTTTTCTGATTGTAGTATCTTTTTCAGAAAAAAACAAGACATTAAATGGTATTGGTGATTTGGGAACATCCATGGGCACAGCAAAATGTTTCAGAGATAAATTAAAATAGAAGGGTACTTGACAGCGGAAAAGAAAAGTGATATATACTTATTCAAGCAACCGAAAGGGAGTAGCCAAACATCCGGAAGGATGGGTTTGAGATCGTCAGCCGATACCGAAAGGTGTCCGTATCAAATGAGATGGCAAGACTTTTATTGTGACCAGGGTCATGGTAAAAGTCTTTTTTCGTATAGAAAATTCCTCCGAATTTCCTATACGATAAAGTACTCCGTGCATGATGGAAGCAAGTTTGCGGAAGAAAAACTTTAACAGGAGGATGAAGAGAATGAGAGAAAAGAAGAACAGAAGAAGTGCATGGATCGTCGGCGGAGTGGGGATCGCATTGGCAGCGGCAATCGTGGTATCCAGTATCACCATTATTCCAACCGGATATACCGGTGTGAGAACCACCTTCGGCCAGGTGAGTCAGAAACCGCTGACCAGCGGGCTCAGCCTGAAGATCCCGCTGATCCAGAGTGTGGAGAAGGTGAATAACAGGCAGCAGGATATTGTATTTCATGACAGGATATGGTCTGAGACACAGCAGCGAACTGCTATCTATTATGACAATGTGACAGTTACTTATCAGATCAATCCGGAAAAATCCACATGGATCTATTCCAACGTGACAAATTACAAGAGTAATCTGGTGTCGGAGAGCCTGGTAGCTTCCGGTATCAAATCCAGCAGCAAGGCTCTGTCGGATACAGATGCCACAAACCGCTCTGTTATTGAGCCGGCAGCCATGGAAAATGTGCAGAGGGCATTGGATGAAAAGTACGGTGAAAATGTGGTGATCGTGAATAAGGTGGTCATCGGAAATGCGGATTTTGATGATTCCTACAATCAGGCCATTGCAGCAAAGCAAAAGGCACAGTTGGAGGCAGAGCAGCAAGAGATTGAAAACCAGAGAGCAATCGATAAGGCAAAAGCGGAGGCGGAGGTGATCACCACCACGGCTCAGGCCCAGGCGCAGGCAAAGGTCATAGCCGCTCAGGCAGAGGCAGATGCGAATAAACTGCTGAAAGAGTCTTTAAGCGAGCAGATTCTGAAAGATAAGTATATTGAGAGATGGGACGGCAGTCTGCCGAAATTTGTAGGAGGCGATGGTGCGTCTGTGTTGATTGGTATGAGCGATATAGATACGTCTGAAAAATAAATAAAAGGGCTCGATTTTGCTAAACAGCAAAATCGAGCCCTTGAATTTTAAAGAGGTATATGTTATGATAATTAGGTTAGAAAATACTAACTAAATATAACCAACGATTATTTTATGGGAGAAATGATATGCAGAAAAAAATGATTGAATTCAAAGATGTCGTCCGCACTTACGGGACAGGAGAGGCGCTGCAAAAGGCGGCGGACCATGTGAACTTTACAGTGGATGAGGGAGAATTTGTTGTGATTCTGGGACAGTCCGGAGCCGGAAAATCTACCGTGTTGAATATGCTGGGAGGCATGGATCGTCCCACGGAGGGTACAGTCACTGTGGATGGAGAAACTATTTCCGGGATGAATGATAAGCAGCTCTCTGTTTACCGGGCAGAAAAAATAGGATTTATTTTTCAGTTTTATAACTTGATTCCCAGTCTGACCGCATGGGAAAATGTGGCGCTCACAAAAGATATTGTAAAGAGTGCGGCGGATGCGACGAGCATGCTGGAGCAGGTGGGGCTGAAGGACCACGCGAATAAATTTCCAACCCAGATGTCCGGAGGAGAACAGCAGCGAGTGTCTATTGCCAGAGCGTTGGCAAAAAATCCCCGTCTGCTGATCGGTGATGAACCTACCGGCGCGCTGGATTCGGAAACAGGAAAACTGATTCTGGATCTTCTGATCAAGATGAGCCATGAACAGAAAAAAACCGTCGTTATTGTCACCCACAATGCGGACATTGCCAAATGTGCAGACAAAGTGATCCGGATGAAAAACGGCAAGGTGCGGGAAATTGTGAAAAACGAACATCCGCTGTCCGTAGAGGAGGTGGAGTGGTAAATGTTGAAGCGAAAGATGCTGCGGGAACTGAAAGGCGATCTGGGAATGTGTATTTCCGTTATCATTCTTTCGTTTCTTGCGGTGCTGACTTATTGTGGATTCAATGGAGATGTCATCGGTTTTCGAAAGGAACTGAAAAACTTTTATCAGCAGACTAATTTTGCTGATGGGTGGATTTACAGTGAGGGCTTTTCCAAAGAGGAATTGGAAGCGGTGAGAGATCTGGAATTTGTCGCCGATGCGCAGCTTCGCACGCAGATCACCGGCAGTGCCCCCGATTATAACAATGCGCAGACAAACATTTATCTGGAGGATGAAAATATCGTCACGATGCCGCTGGCAATGGAAGGTGTGCCTTTTGATCCCCAGGATGTGGATGGCGTCTGGCTGAACCAGTCCTTTGCGAAAGCATGGGGAATTCAGGTGGGAGACACCTTTACTGCGGAGTATGAGGGCGTATCCATCACAAAGGAGATCAAAGGTCTGGTCATGACCCCGGAATACCTCTATACCTGTGCGGACAATGATGCGGATGTCAATCTTGCAAATCTTGCCTACATATACCTTGCCAGGGATGCTTTCCCGGTCAGGGAGGTTTTAAAAACTGCGATCGAGAACGAGAGTATTACTGGTGCGGATCTGTCCGGCTTTTCCGAAGAACTGGAAAACATGCCCAAAAGTATGCTGCTTGCTCTTCTTGATCAGATAAGTGATGAGAGGCTTCAGGAATTTATTCCAGCCACCACTATGATCTTCACCACCAATACGGACGAAGATGTCATGGGATATGAGAAACAGATTTCGGATGCTCTTCATCAGAATTACGCTGCTATGATCAATGAACACATGATCATAGGCGTGGAACGGTTTATTGCAGAAACCCAGCAGCATGAGATGTTTTCCTATACGTTTGCCGCGGTATTTGTCCTGATTGCGGTACTGATCATTGCTACCTCCATGGCCCGGTTGGTGGAGCGCCAGAGGGTGGAGATTGGAACAATGAATGCCCTGGGTATTCGCCGGAGGAAAATTGCGCTTCATTATGTAAGCTACAGCCTGTTTCTTTCTCTGATCGGCGCGGTTCTGGGATTTTTTGCGGGATTGTATGGCATGGCAAGAGCCATGATCGATATGTTCTCGGAATGGTATGTAATACCGAAAGCAGAGGTGGCATTTGACGGCATGGCAATTCTGGTGATCGCGGTGACCGTGGGCGCCTGTGCCCTTGCGTCTTTCATCGCATGCTATAAAATATTGAGACTGCCGCCTGCCCAGGCGCTTCGCCCGGCAGCGCCGAAGATGGCCCGCAGGACGTTTTTTGAACGGCTGCCTTTCTGGAAAAATCTAGGATTCGCATCCAGATATAATCTGAGAGATATTTCCCGGGCAAAGTTCCGCGCGCTTATGGGAATCGTCGGAACAGCCTGCGGAATGGTCTGCGCGGTGTTTGCTTTTGGCTGTGTCGGACTGGTGGATGACATAGATGACTGGATTTTTGATCGAATACAGAATTTCGCCTATGAAGCGGTACTGAGCGAAAATGCCAGTGTAACCTGGCTGGATGAGACAGTCGGCGAAGTGGACGGGGAACTGGTGATGGTCAGTGCCATTGAACTTTCCACTGCAGGGAAAAATGTTTCCTCAGAGGAAAAGACCACACAGAATCTGACGGTCATTGAGGGGAAAGGTCTTTATCAGCTGACTGATCCGAAAGCCAATACGATCAAGCTGGCGCCCGGAGAGATTGCTATCACCTATCGCCTGGCAAAGTCGCTGGGGGTGGAAGTGGGAGATACCGTTTACTGGCATCTTTATACGGAAAATACCTGGTATGAGTCTCAGATCGGAGTGCTGAGCCGCAGCCCGGAGACGGCTGGAATTGCCATGCTCCGCGAGGACCTGGAGAAAACAGGATGCAGATTCTCACCGACGCTGCTAGTGAGTGATCAGGATCTGACTGCTTACCAGGAAAATGCAAATGTCAGCGCAGTTTACGAGAAAGAGGAACTTCGGCGGATATTCCTGGAGGGTTATGAGGTTCTGAACCTGATGGTATACATTATGCTGATCATCTCCCTGGTTTTGATTATTGCGGTCTTGTATAATGCAGGGAACATGTCTTTCCATGAACGGCTGAAGGAGTTTGCAACACTGAAAGTTATGGGATTGCCGGATAAAAAGATCCGCCGTGTTCTGAATCTGGAAAACCTCTGGCTTTCCATCATCGGAATTTTCCTGGGCGTGCCTTTTGCACAGCCTCTTTTGGTTGCCATGATGAACAGCAATGGCGATAATTTTGATTATTATCTGCACATTAATCCTATCTATTATCTGCTCAGCGGAGCATTTGCGTTAGTGGTAACGCTGGCGGTGGGATATCTGTTCAATAAAAAGATCCGCGGGCTGGATATGGTGGAGACGCTGAAAGGCACGGAATAAAGAAAAGTAGTTTTTGCGAAAAATGCTTGCTTTTTTGACGAGTTTGTATTATGGTGTCATTGAATTGGAGTGATCATATGGATACCAGAGTAGCTGTTATCAGCATTATTGTAGAAAAACAGGAAGCTGTCCCGGCTTTGAATGCGCTGCTGCATGAGTACGCAGAGTATATCATAGGGCGTATGGGCCTTCCCTATCACAAAAAGGGAATCAGTGTGATCTGCATTGCCATTGACGCTCCTTTGAACAAAATTAATGCACTTACCGGAGGTTTAGGGCGAATGGATGGCATCAATGCCAAAGCAACATATTCTTCCGTTTAATAAAAATTTTACACAGATTCTATACGATCACATCCCCTGACGCCGAAACTTACCTTGAGGCGAAAGATACGATGGAACGCTCAGGTTCATATATTGTTACTGTGACGCGGTGTCTTCTTACGGGGATACCGCGTTATTTTCTCGTATAGGAAACTTCGCCTCCTATACGAGAAACCCCTTCGGGCAAAGGATGCGCAGCTGCGCGCGCAAAGCAAAAGCTGTGCTGCCAAGGTTATTGATCGCGGAGTTTGCGAAGCACACTTTTGTTATGTGAGCAGGAGTCGGAAATCTCCTCCTGCTGGATTATTTTAGTAGAAAGGAAGGCAAAACTATGAGTTTGAATGTTACTCCCTCGGCAAACCGTCTCCACATCGGTTTTTTCGGCTGCAGAAATGCCGGAAAGTCCAGCGTTGTAAATGCTGTCACCGGCCAGGATCTGGCAGTGGTATCAGATAAGAAAGGCACCACCACGGATCCTGTGAGCAAAGCGATGGAACTCCTTCCTCTGGGTCCGGTGGTGATCATTGATACGCCGGGATTTGATGACACCGGCATGCTGGGAGAACTTCGCGTGAGAAAGACGAAGCAGATTCTTAACAAATCGGATATTGCCGTTCTGGTGGTGGATGGAACTGTGGGAATGAATGGAATCGACCGCCAGCTTCTGGAGATTTTTCTGGAAAAGAAAATACCATATCTCATTGTCTACAATAAAAGCGATCTGGTGGAGAAACCTCAGGAAGAGAATGAGAACGCTCTTTGGGTCAGCGCTGTCACAGGAACGAATGTCAGGGAACTGAAAGAAAAGCTGGGTGCGCTTGCCCCGAAAGAGGATCCGGCGCACCGGCTGATCGGCAATCTGATCCGGCCAAAGGATTTTGTTGTGCTGGTCTGTCCCATTGATGAATCAGCACCAAAAGGCCGGATGATCCTTCCCCAGCAGCAGGCGATCCGGGATGTGTTGGACGCAGGCGCGATGTCAATTGTCACCCGGGAATTCGAACTGGCTGCTACATTGGATGGACTGGCAGAAAAACCGGCAATGGTTGTCACCGACAGCCAGGCCTTTCAGGTCGTGAGCGAGATCACGCCGGAGGAGATCCCCCTGACCTCTTTCTCGATTCTTATGGCCCGCTATAAAGGCTTCCTGGATACAGCTGTTGCAGGAATTGCGGCAATGGACAGACTGAAGGATGGTGATACGGTACTGATGGCGGAAGGATGTACACATCATCGCCAGTGCAATGATATCGGTACGGTTAAGATCCCCAACTGGCTGAAACGGTACACCGGGAAAAATCTGAATATTAAAACATGCACCGGGCAGGAATTCCCGGACGATCTCTCGGAGTTTTCCATGATCATCCATTGCGGCGGCTGCATGATTACCGAAAGGGAAGTAAAGTACCGCATGAAATGCGCGAAGGATCAGGGGATCCCATTTACTAATTACGGTATCGCCATCGCGCAGATGACTGGAACATTGGAGCGGAGTGTCCGTATGTTTCCCGAGATTCATGCTCTGCTGAAAGGAGGATGCGAGGATGGATGACCGCTTGTATGAGCTAATTTACACACTGGCGGAAAAGCATAGTCTGTCTTTGGAAGAGTATCAGTATCTGATCGATCATCGGACAGAAGAGGCTGCCTCTCTTTTGGCAAAGGAGGCAGCAATAATAAGTAAGCGCATTTACGGGAATCTCATCTTTACCCGGGGACTGATCGAAATAAGCAATATCTGCAAAAATGACTGCCTCTACTGCGGCATACGGCGAAGCAACAAAAACTGCGTGAGGTACCGCCTGATGCCGGAGCAGATTCTTGATTGCGCAGACGAAGGACACATCCTTGGATTTCGCACTTTTGTACTTCAGGGGGGCGAAGATGGCTATTACACGGACGAGCTTTTATGCCAGATTATTTCTGAAATAAAACGAAGGCATCCTGACAGTGCCGTCACGATATCAATGGGGGAACGTGGAAAGCAAAGCTTTCGGCGGATGTATGATGCGGGAGCGGACCGCTATCTGCTGCGTCATGAGACTGCTGACAGGACGCACTATATGCGTCTGCATCCTTCAGAAATGTCTTTTGAACACCGTATGCAGTGCCTGCAGGACCTGCGGGACATTGGATATCAGGTGGGCTGTGGTTTTATGGTAGGGTCGCCTTATCAGATGTCCGGACATTTGGCCAGAGACTTGAAATTCATTGAAGAGTTTTTGCCGGACATGTGCGGCATCGGTCCGTTTATCCCCCACCACGATACGCCATTTTGTAATGAACCGGCGGGAACGCTGGAACTCACCTGCTACCTGCTCAGCATCATAAGGCTGATCCATCCTCCGGTTCTTCTGCCTGCCACTACTGCTCTGGGGACAATAGATCCTAAGGGGAGAGAAAAAGGCATCCAGGCGGGGGCTAACGTCATCATGCCGAACCTGTCACCGGTGGGAGTTCGAAAGCAATATGAACTTTACGACAACAAGATCTGCACCGGGGAGGAATCTGCCCAGTGCAGGCATTGCCTGGATCATAGGATGCGCTCCATCGGCTATGAACTTGCGGTTGACAAGGGAGACATCCGAAAGTGAAAGGCTCTTACAAAAGGCTATTGACGAGCAGGTGGAAGTATGTTATAAAAAGTTAGCTAAATATAACTCCTAGATAGGCGATATGGAAAGTATGTCGGTGAAAAATATAATATGGATCAACCCTGTAGTTGAGGCAATGTATGATCCGGACGATCTGAATGAGTTTTTAGCTCATCAGGGGTATCAACGGGTCTGCCATAAGATTAACTGGGGTGATGTGGTTTTAGAAAAATATAGGAATGCGGTGGCAGAAAACTCCCTGCCTGTGATGGATATGAGATGTCCGAAAGCGGTGGAAGAGATAAAACTCCGTTATCATGTTTCCTCGCTGTACTATCCGGATATTGAACCGATCTTGCTGCACTGTGCCAGGGAGATCAGCGCCGAACCGGCATATAGTAACGCGGCGAAATGGATCATTACGCCGTGCCGGATACTGGCCGATGAGGGAAACAGGCTTGGTCTTGTGAGAACCCGTTTTCTTTCCTGGAAAGATTTCCTGAAGGAAAAGTGCGATATGTCCAAAGGACCGGTTCCAAGAGGACATCGTCTGGAAGAAAGCCCGCTGCCTCTGGGATATTTTCGGGATCTTCCGTTTAAGACACAGGCACTATCAGCCCGGGACTTTGAAAGGAATCTGAGTGGTTTTACTACCCAGGCGCAGCTGGTAGAAGCATTGTACTGTCAAAACGGATGCAGTCATGGAGATGGAGTGTTACTATGAAGAACAGTAAGATTGGGAAAATCCTTCCGCCTTTGATCGGTATACTGGCTTTGTTTGCGGCATGGTATTTTGCGTGCGCTGCAGGTATTTTTAATGCTTATGTCCTGCCGTCTCCCCAGAAAGTCTATAGCAGTTTCCTTAAGATGGTAAAATCAGGAGAGCTTCTGAGGGATATCGGGATCAGTCTTGGGAGAGTGCTGAAGGGTTTTGGAATAGCGTTTTTCATTGCGTTTATACTGGGAATGTTTCGTTCCCTGATTCCGGCGGCCGGACCATATTTTGAGTATCTGATCCATTTTTTTCGGTATGTACCGCCGCTGAGTATGATACCGCTTTTGATCCTCTGGTGCGGGATCCGGGAGACAACAAAGACCGTGATCATTGTGCTTGCATCCTTTTTCCCGATGTATTTGAGCATAGTGAAGGGATTTACAGGATGTGACCAGAAGCTGATCGAGGTAGGTACCTCCTTTGGCTACTCAAAAGCGCGCGTATTCTTCAGGATTATCCTTCCCAACGCGCTGGCGGATATCCTGGTGGGTATGCGGACCGGACTTGGGTATGCCTGGAGAGCGATCATAGGGGCAGAAATGGTGGCAGCGTCCACGGGGCTGGGTCATATGATCTTGTTTGCGCAGCAGACCTCCAGGACGGATAAAGTAATTGTAGGAATTATTGTGATAGGATTTGTTGGCTTGGTGACGGATCGTTTGTTTGGATGGTTGATCCATCGTTTCTTTAGAGGAATGGCTGGAAATGGCTGGGATTAGGCTGATTGGATTAGAGAAAAATTATCAGGTGGAAGAGCGCATGCTGCAGGTACTAAGAGGCATTGATCTGCAGATACCGGAGAAGAAGATCACGGTATTGCTGGGGCAGAGCGGATGCGGAAAGACGACGCTCCTGCGATTGACGGGAGGGCTGGAAAAGCCGGATGCCGGGGAAATCCGGTTTGATACCGGGCATAAGACGGCTTTTGTCTTTCAGGAGCCCCGGCTGATGCCATGGAAAAATGTCTGGGGAAATGTGACGTTTGGTCTTCGGAAAGAGGAAATCGATGAAGACGCGATACACAGGATCATTACTACCGTTGGTCTGAGTGAGTTTACCCGTGCATATCCGTCGCAGCTTTCCGGGGGAATGCAGCAGCGGTGCGCAATTGCCAGGGCACTGGCTTATGAACCGTCTTTTATCATGATGGATGAACCCTTTGCCGCCCTGGATTATTTCACAAGAGGGCAGATGCAGAAAGAACTGCTCAGGGTTCATGCACAGACTGGTTCCAGCATCCTGTTTGTGACACATAGCATTGACGAGGCTTTGACACTGGCAGATAAGATCGCCATTATGGAAAATGGCGTGATCAAGGCTGAAGTTGAAGTGCCTATGGAGAAAAGACAGCGGGATCTGATGGATAACTCGTTTATTGATCTGAAGCGGAAAATTCTTCTGCTTTTAGATAGATAACTAAAATTTCAAAGGCCGGACAAGGATTACGGCCAGGGCAGCAGAAGATTGCCCGGAAAGGAGTATTATGAGAAACAGGAAAGTAACGGCACTCATACTGGCAGCCATGATGGGAACTGCATCACTTTGCATAGGCGCGGGAGCAGAAGAACTATCGGTGGATGAACTTACCTTCACCTATGTAACCTCTCCGCTGAATGTTCCCAGCATTGTAGAAAAAGAACAGGGGATCTTCGCAGAAACGCTGGGCGTTCCGGTAGATTACGCGGAACTGACCTCTGGCGCGGATCAGACACAGGCACTGGCTTCCGGGGATGTTCAGGTTCTATACGCTGTGGGCGGAACTTCCATCATTCAGTCTGCCGCGGCAGGCGCTGACATCAAGGTTTTGAATATGTATAGCCGTTCCCCCAAGGCATTTTGCCTGTATACAAAGGACGAGGGCATCACATCTCCGGAAGACCTGAGAGGAAAAACGATTGCAGGTCCTACCGGAACAAACCTTCATGAGCTGCTGGTATCCTACCTGGCGACTGCGGATATGACCATTGACGATGTGGATTATGTAAATATGTCCATTCCAGACGCCAAGGCAGCTCTTGACGGGGACAGCCTGGATGTTGCTATGGTGGCCGGGGCGGCTGCGTACAATTGTGAGGCGGCAGGCTATCACAAGGTCACGGATGGCGAAGGTCTGATCAAGGCGATCATTGCGGTGGCGGTGACCGAAGAGTTTTATGAAGCACATCCGGATGTGATTGAAAAACTTGGCCAAGCCCAGGATATTATTGCGGATTTCATGACCAATAGCGAAGAAGAAGCCCTGCAGCTGGCGGCTGACTATCTTGATCTGGATTTAGAGGCTGTGGAAGAGATGTATTCTTATTATGATTTCAACACGGAGATTACCGATGAAGATATTGACGGTTTCCAGAAAACCGCTGATTTCATGTACGAGTCCGGTATGATAGAGGAAGCCTATGATGTGACGGCTCTGTTCTTCGACTAAGGAAATGGAAGAAGAACGCATTACTATATCGGATCAGGGTAATATCTTTGATATCTCCTACCAGGATGTGATGAAGTTTCACGGAGGCGCTTATCCGGCAGGCGTGGCGCTGGCATTTCGGGCGCTGCAGCTGGTTTTTGCGCAGCTGGATGACCCTGTTCCGAAGCGGGGCGGCTGGAGTTTTTATTCCGGACTTGGCATTCACGGCCCAGGCATTATTGATTGCGTGGAGATGGTGCTTCGCGTAAAACGGGACGGGATGCTGCTTTTGGAAGAAAGCTACTGCGCGGGGAAAAACGCACCGGAGGCCCCCGGAGGAGGAAGGTATTATTTTGAATTCGGAAATGATCAGGGAAGATGGGCATTGTTCCTGAAAGAAAACATTCTTCCCGCCGATTTCCTGAAGCTGTCGAAAAAGGCGCATATCCTTCACGGGCAGGGGAGCGATCTGACGCAGGAAGAGTGGAAAAGCCTTCGCAGAATGCGCTCTGAACTGGCAGAAACCATCATGCGCCTGTCGGCCCGGGAACTATTCCTGATAAAAAATGCGGATTGATATCAGCAGGGCTGTGGGACATTAGAGAGGCTTAAAAATGATTAAAGTTGATTTAATTACCGGTTTTCTGGGAGCCGGAAAGACAACATTTATCATACAATATGCAAAGTATCTGCTGAGTCAGGGAATGCGTATTGCCATTGTTGAGAATGATTTCGGAGCCATAAATGTGGACCGATTGATCCTCCAGCAGGCGTTTGGAGATGACTTTGATGATGCGGTGCAGCTTGAGATGGTGATCGGCGGGAACGATCTGGACTGTCACAGACGCAGGCTGAAAACAAAACTGATCACCATGGGGATAGAAGGGTACGATTATGTCCTTGTGGAACCCTCCGGGATCTTTGATGTGGAGGAATTCTTTGACCTGCTGTACGAAGAACCATTGGATCGCTGGTATCAGATCGGAAATGTGATATCGATTGTCGATGCCAAAGCCCAGCGCAATCTTTCAGGGGAATCGGAATATATTCTGGCCTCGCAGCTGGCGAAAGCAGGAAAGATCGTGCTCAGCAAAAAACAGGATGTCAGTGAGGAAGAGACAGCACAGATCGTGAACTATCTGAACCGGTGTCTGGCGGATATTGGCTGTGAGAGAGTTCTGAGTGATAAGGATATCTTCTCAAGAGACTGGGAACATATGATCCGGGAAGATTTCCGGGAACTACAGAACTGCGGCTATTCGGGATACGAGTATGTAAAACAGAGAATTGTAGAAGACGGGGAATATGATTCCCTGTTCTTCTTCCATGTCCGGATGTCCCTGACCCGTTTGAAAGAGGCAATCGAAAAAATCTTCGGGAATGAAACGTGCGGAAACGTCTTCCGAATAAAGGGGTATCTGCCGGAAAAGGACGGATGGCTGGAAGTAAACGCTACAAGGCAGGAAATCTCCATAAAAGATTCAGCGGTTGGGCAGGAAGTTTTTATCGTGATAGGAGAGCGCCTGGACGAGCAGGCCATCCGCAGATTCTGGGAATGATTTTGTGGCAGCCCCGCTTCCTACCTTACAAGAATGCAAAAGCCTGCTGAATCCGGTAAGCGATATTCAGCACATTGGAAGAATACTTGTCGATCACGGATTTGCAGAGTCCCGGATTGTTTGTTAAAATAGCGTCCACGTTCAGGCTGATCAGCTTCTGCATAGTGCTGGATTCATTTACCGTCCAGACAAACACGCGTTTTCCGGCGGTATGGAGATTATTGATGTTTTCGTAGGTGGCAAAGGTTTCCTGAATACTGATGATGTCGGCGGCTTCCAGGTTTTGGATGTCGCCGATTCCGATAACGGAGGTATATGCAGTCAGTACGTCAGGATTGATCTCCCGCACTTCTTCCAGTGTTCGATAATTCTGTGAGGTAATATCGCACTCATCAAAAAAATCATTGTCGGCAATGATATCTACGACTTTCTGCGTAATTCCGTCATCGTGTCCCGTCCGTTTGATCTCAATGTTCAGATAAAGCTTATCTTTACACAATTTCAGAACCTCGTCCAGCGTGGGGATCGTGGTTCCTGCGTATTCTTTAGAGAAAAAGGAACCGTTATCCAGGTCTTTGATCTCGTCATACGTTACTTCCCAAACCCGCTTATTCAGGCCCGTGGTGCGTTTTAAACTGCTGTCGTGGAGTACGATGATCTCACCGTCTTTTGTCATCTGTACATCCAGTTCTGCGGCGGTGAAACCTTCATCGATGGATTTTTGGAAAGCGGGAACCGTATTTTCCGGAGCCGCGGCTGAATATCCCCGGTGTGCCATAATAAGAGGTACGCCGTAATTTGTATTCAGCATCCATTTAATCTGACTGAACCGCTTCGGTCCGGCAAAAAAAACACTGATAATGACAAGGGACACGACAACGATATACAGCGGTCTGTTGTTTTTCAGGTAATGGGGTTCTTCGGTATAAGGCTGGATTTTTTCTTTCAGCTCTTCTTTTCTTCTATAGTAAGCCGCCTGAAAACTTGCCAGCATCAAGGGAGCAGTCAGCCACTGAAAAATAATAAAGAACAGGATGGTCACAGGTTGATACCGATCTGTCCAGAATTCCAGAAACGCCTGGGTCTGACCGGGCGAAAGCCAGAGAGAACCCAGATACCAAATCAGGACAATCATCGCTGAAAATGCCACAAAGAGCAGAGAAGATAAGACGGTCCAGAACAACACCAGCAGCGCAAGATGGAAGAAATAACGTCCGTGTGTCATCCGGGCGCTTTTTTTGGCGGCAGCGGAAAATCTCATATTATCCTCTTCCATCATGATCGGTATAGTGAACAGCCAGCGCACAAAGTAACAGACCGCAAGGACGATCAGGACATAATAGATTATTTTTTTATAGGGATGCAGCTCAAAGTCTTCCAGAATATATCCCGGAACATGAATAAACGTAGTAATACTGGAAATGTCCAGCATACTGCCAAAGTGGAGGATGATCAGCGCGTAAAAAACCAACCCCCAGTTGGACGGCCGGAAACGCTCCACACACAGGTCAAAACCGGTGCTGAACATTTGCCTGGCGGTTTTGTGGAGCCCGCATCTGGAAGCGTGCAGCGCGTCTGTGATGGCAAACCGCTCAAACATGGCGCATACCGTCATTGCGACACACATGAAGAAAAGTACCACCCAGGTCAATGGATTGCAAAGGAATGTTTTCGCGTTATCCGCCGTAACGTTGGAAGTACCGTTTACCAGCAGCAGGAGTCGCTGCATCCAGGTCAGCGCAGGGAAAAAGACGAGGAGCGCCAGTGCCCGGTACAGAAGTTCAAAACGGATCAGACTTCCGAAATTTTGCTTCAGAAGCCAGAACGGGGCAAATATGGATGTGAACCAGATCTTTAATTTTTGCATATCGTCCTCTTTCCGGTTTTTATAGTATTACCTTACTTGTATTTTGGAAAGTTGTTAATTAATATTATGAGAGATACCATCTTTTCTGAATTCCGCTGGTGTCATGTGATTCTTTTTTTCAAACAGTTTATAGAAGAAACCGCGGTTTTGATAGCCCACAATGTCAGCAATTTCTTCAATGCTCTTATCTGAGTTCCGAAGTAGCTGTTCCGCCATTTCCAGGCGCAGATTCTGCACATAGGAGGAATAAGTCATTCCCGTCCTGTTTTTGATCAGCCGATTGAAATAATCTTCATGAAAGTGAAAAACATCGGAAAGCTCCCGTATCGTCACGGTGGAATAGTGCTGACGAATATACTGGGATATCTCCTCGAAAATAAGCCAGTTCATGGTCTTTCGCTGTTCTTTTGACAGGGTAAAGTCGTATTCGGTGCTGATAATGTGGAAACACCGTATCAGAAGTCCTTTTCGGATAAACTGCGTTCCCGGCGTGTTTTCTGCCAGTTCTGTGAGAAGGTCTGCCAGACAGTTTTCCAGCTTGGACCTTCCGGTATTCGGGCGAAAGTGCAGATATTGCTGCAGATCCTTTTGTTTTAGAAGTGCGGATTGCAGGAAGGAAACAATTTTTTGCGTAGTACGGGAGTTGTTCATGATTTCTGTGAACATATCGCCGGCAATGCCAAGAAACAGGATCACGGTGGAAAGGGCGGTAAGGGAATCCTGATGGATACAGTTTCTATCGATCAGAAACAAGTCGCCCTCCGTGAAAATGGTATCTTTTCCGAGTATTTTTTGGTGAAATTCTCCCCGGACTACATAGCCAAGTTCCATGTAATCATGGGTATGAAGCTGAGTTTGCATGCAGCCGCCTGACGGTCTGTGATAGATAAAGGGATTCAGAGATGGATACATGGTGGCGTAGAGGTTTTGAGCTTCGTCAAACCTCCAGCAGATGGCAAAAATCCGATCCCGGGAGAGAAAAGGATAGGATGTTACTTCCTGAGCAGACCTAGAGTATTCCGGGCAGACAAGCCGCATTCCCATGGGGTGATTTTCAGGAAGCAGCTCATAGTGTCCGGATGTCAGGTAATCGCATAATTCGGAAAGTGTCAAATTTCTTCTCATATTGGTATCCTCCGTCCCGATTATGATTTTAACAGATGACCGAAGAAATTTCTATCATAGAAATCACAGAAATTATAGAAAACAGAGGTCGGATTTGGTAACAGCAGAAAAAAAAGAGAAGCCTTATGAAATAGTTATTTTCAGGTGCGATATTTATAATAAAAATATGGTAAATCAGTCTGAGTACAACGGATAGGAGGGACTGTATGGATCAGACCAAAGAAATTATAGAGAACGGAGAAGCGATATTAGGCATTGAACTGGGATCTACCAGAATTAAGGCAGTCTTGATTGATGAGAATCATACACCCATCGCGTCCGGGGATCATCAGTGGGAGAATCGGCTGGAGAACCGGCTGTGGACCTATTCTCTGGAGGATATCTGGAGGGGGATCCGTGAGAGCTACCGGAAACTGAAAGAGGATGTTTTCAGACGATATGGCATTGCGCTGACCAACGTCAGTGCTATCGGAATCAGCGCTATGATGCACGGATACATGGCATTTGATAAGGACGGAGAACTTCTGGCGCCGTTTCGCACCTGGAGAAATGGAAATACGGTAGAGGCCGCCGCAGTGCTGACAAAACTATTTCAGTATAATATTCCGCTGCGGTGGAGCATTGCGCATCTGTATCAGGCAATCTTAAATGACGAAGAGCATGTGGAGCGTATTGGCTATATCACCACGCTGGCCGGATATATTCATTGGCAGCTTACCGGACAGAAGGTTCTGGGGATCGGGGATGCCTCTGGCATGATGCCGATTGATACGGATAAAAAGGAATTTGATCAGAGGATGATCGGCCAGTTTGACGAGCTGGTGGGAGAAAAAAATTATTCCTGGAATCTCAGGGATATCCTGCCTAAAGTACTGGTGGCGGGGGAAAATGCGGGTTACCTCACCCGAGAGGGTGCAAAACTTCTGGATGAGAGCGGAGAATTGAAAGCGGGGATTCCCCTGTGCCCGCCGGAAGGAGATGCGGGCACCGGTATGACTGCCACGAACAGCGTAGCGAAACGTACCGGAAATGTCTCGGCTGGAACCTCCATCTTTGCGATGGCAGTTTTGGAAAAAGAACTAAAAAAGGTTTATCCGGAAATCGACCTGGTGACCACCCCGGACGGAAGCCTGGTGGCAATGGTACATGCCAACAACTGCACCTCCGACCTGGATGCCTGGGTGGGACTCTTTTCGGAATTTGCCAGGGCATCCGGAATAGAGATGGATATGAATACAATTTATGGAACTCTGTACCGAAAGGCTCTGGAGGGGGATCCGGACTGCGGAGGACTTTTGTCATACGGTTACCTTTCCGGAGAAAATATAACCGGCATTTCCGAGGGAAGACCACTGTTTGTGAGATCGCCGGAAAGCAAGTTTAACCTGGCAAACTTTATGCGCGCCCACATTTGTTCTGCTTTGGGAACTCTGAAGATCGGTATGGATATCCTGCTGAAAGAGGAGGGGGTATCCATTGATACGATCATGGGACACGGCGGTCTGTTCAAAACAAAGACGGTGGGGCAAAAACTTCTGTCCGGAGCCATCGACGCCCCGGTCTGCGTCATGGAGACTGCCGGCGAGGGCGGTCCATGGGGCATGGCGCTGCTGGCATCCTACATGCAGAGAAAGGATGAGGGAGAGAGCCTTCAGGACTATCTGGCCCGGAAGGTCTTTGGAGGTGATCAGGGAGTCAGAGTAGAGCCGGAAACCGGAGATGTGGAAGGCTTTAAGACCTTTATTGAACGCTACAAGAAAGGAATCGAAATTGAGCAGGCGGCGCTTGACTGTTTAATTTGAGCAGGCGTACGAGAAAATTTCATATCAATCTGAAAAGTATAAGAACAGAAAATGCGGTGAGATCACGAACAGACTGGTCAAAGAAATATCCGAGCAGTATCTCCACCGCCTGAGCCCCGTGGCTGAGGTGGTGGAGATACTACTCGGATAGATGGTTCTTATCAGTGAAAGCTCTTCATGTATTTTGGCGCGTTTGGACCCGTCATGAAAAGAAGGTCCAGCACGCTTACATTGGGGGTAAACTCCCCGTGGAGCTGGGGGTATTCTGGATAACCGGAGTAATCCATGTACTCCAGCTCGATACCTGCATTCTCGAAAACTTCATCTACAATATAATCTTTTGCTGCCGGTCCGGACAGATAATAGCTGCCGCCGGCAGATTTTACTAATTCCGCCAGACGCTCGGTCTTCCCGTCCGCCAGGGTGTAGTCGGAGGACCAGGTGATCTTCGTGTCAATCCCCAGCAATTTACAGATTTCTGTGAGAAACAGATGATTAATATGGCTTAAGTATTCCATCTCCCCGGCCTTGCGGTACAGTTCTTCAAACAGCGGCTCGTAGGTCTTAAAGTAAGGCGCCTTGGCGTAATTCAGACAGATGGCTTTCCAGTGGGCTTCGGCCCATTTATGGTCGGATACCTTGGTCTCATTGATCTTCTGGAAAAATTTTCCTTTTGTGTCCACCGGGATCGTGAGCCATTTTACTCCATCCACCGTCTTGATCTGGTTCCGGTTTCTCCAGTCACGGCGGGTATACTGCATGTCATCATAGAGAATGAATTCGTCCACCAGATTGATAATATCAAAATATCCTTTCCAGGGAATATAGTTGGATTGAAGAATAGCGACTTTTTTCATAATGAACTCCTTTAGAACCTTGACGATATTTACCGGGTTCTATTTTACACTTTTTTTGGAAATTGTAAACAGGCGATTGCGATTTTTGTCACAGGATGTTATAATTTGAGGTAATGTATTTTACCCAAGTATAGAAAAGGTGAATCCAGGGGAGAAAGCGGATATGTCAAAAAGAAAAGAAAGGCTTGAAGTTTCGCTGAAATGGTTTCTGATTCTTCATCTGAGCCTGATGTTAAATTCTCTGGCCGGGACGGCCTCAAAGATGGCCGGACGCCAGAAGTTTCTGTCACTGAAATTTTTCTTTTTTTATGGTCTGGTGCTCTTCATTACATTTGTATTTGCGCTGATCTGGCAGCAGGTGCTAAAGCACATGTCACTGACCTTCGCATTTACAAATAAACCCATCACGATGATCTATTCTCTGATATGGACGGCTATGATCTGGCGGGAGCCGGTGAATGGGAAGATGGTATTGGGGGCTCTGGTCATTCTTGCAGGGATTATATTGGGGGTGAACGGAAATGATTAAGTATGTTGCGTTGTGGCTGTTTTCCGTTACGGTCTCATCCTTTGCCCAGGTGCTCTTAAAAAAATCGGCCAATAAAACGTATGAGAGCAGGATCCGTGAGTATCTGAACCCCATCGTGGTGATTTCCTACGGGATCTTTTTTGCTTCGACAATCCTGACCATGGTGGCGCTGCGGGTAGTACCCTATGCCTTTTCCCCGATGATAGAGGGAGTAAGCTATATTCTGATCCCTCTTTTTGGCGTACTGATGCTGAAAGAGAAGATCTCCAAAAGAAGATGGATCGGATTTATGGTTATATTGCTGGGCTGTGTGATCTACACCAGCGGCTTGAGCGACAGCGGCGCGATGAAAAAGACCGCGGCCAGGACTCAGACCGGGAACATACAGACGGAAACGGAGACTTAGGCGATGATCGCAAGAAGCATTTGGTGTAAGACTTATTAAGATAAAAGATGTGTTTTGGCATAAGCAGATAAACGGAGGAAAAGAAAATGATTGATTTTAACAGACCGCCCTTTGTGGGAAAAGAACTGGATTACATAAAGCAGGCTGTGGACTTTGGAAAACTGTGCGGCGATGGAGAATTTACAAAGCGCTGTTCCGCATGGATGAGAGATAAATTTCAGGTGAGCCATGTGCTGATGACGACGTCCTGTACCCATGCGCTGGAGATGGCTGCTTATCTTTGCGATTTGAAACCGGGGGATGAGGTGATCCTGCCGTCCTATACCTTTGTATCTACCGCGGACGCCTTTGTACTGCGGGGGGCAAAACTGGTGTTTGTGGACATCCATCCGGAGACCATGAATATAGATGAGACAAAGATCGAGGCAGCGATCACAGAGAAAACGAAGGTGATCGTACCGGTGCACTATGCAGGCGTATCCTGCGCCATGAATGAAATCCTGGATATCGCGAAAAAATATAATCTGAAGGTAGTGGAAGATGCTGCTCAGGGAGTGAATGCTTATTACAACGGCAAAGCTCTGGGCACCATCGGTGATTTCGGCTGCTACAGCTTTCATGAGACGAAGAACTATTCCATGGGGGAGGGCGGCGCCCTGGTATTCCAGAAGGATGAGTATCTGGAAGCGGCGGAGATTTTGAGGGAAAAAGGAACTGACCGCAGCAAATTCTTCCGGGGACAGGTGGACAAATATACTTGGGTAAACTATGGCTCCTCTTATCTGCCAAGTGATATGAATGCCGCCTACCTCTATGCGCAGCTGGAGATGGCGGATGAGATCGATAAAAAGCGTCATGCCATCTATGATTATTACGATAAAAAACTCAGGCCTCTGGCCCAGGCAGGCTATATTGAACAGCCTTATGTGCCGGAGTATGCGTCTCACAATGCCCATATGTATTTTATCAAGACCAAAGACCTGGAAGAGCGTACAAAACTGATCCAGTATCTGAGAGAAAAAGGGATCTGGAGTGTATTTCATTACATTCCGCTGCACTCTGCGGCGGCAGGGCTGAAGTTCGGACGCTTCCACGGCGAGGATGTCTATACTACGAAAGAGAGCGAGCGTCTGATGCGCCTCCCAATGTTCTACAACCTGGAGATGGACAAGGTGGAGTATGTGGCACAGTGTATTTTAGACTATCCGGAGTTTAATAAGTAAGGAATGTGTTATGTCAAAGCGCAAATGGATTTCCTGTGTCAGGAAATTGAAACCATATAATATCGTGAAAGGCGTGCGGTATCTGCGCCATTTTGGATGGAAAGAGTTCCTGACGCGGCTTTCGGAACGCATGGAGCCGGAGGAAGTGCCTTACGGACCATGGTATGAGGAATACCGGAAAAAGGAGCCCGAGCTGGAGGCGCAGCGAAAGCGCCGCTGGAAGGATAAGAAGACAATCAGTATCGTGGTTCCTGCCTACCGCACGCCGGAGGCGTTTTTGCGGCAGATGATGGACTCAGTGTTGGCCCAGACCTATCCTTATTGGGAGCTGTGTATTGCCAATGGCAGCCCGGAGGATGCGGCAATGTCCGAAATCCTGCAGGAGTATGCGAAAAGGGACGAAAGGATCCGGGTTGAATCTCTGAAGGAAAACCTGGGCATCGCGGGAAACAGCAACGCTGCGCTTTCCATGGCAACAGGGGAATTTATCGGATTATTAGATCATGATGATCTGCTGGCGCCAAATGCCCTGTTCGAGGTTGCCGATTATCTGAAAAAACATCCGCAGACGGATATGGTCTATACGGATGAAGACAAGGTGACGGAGGATCTGGGGGAACACTTTCAGCCGCATCTGAAGCCGGATTTTAATATAGACCTTCTTCGCTCAAACAATTATATCTGTCATTTCCTGGTGGTGAATCGGGAGATTGCGGCGCAGACCGGAGGGTTTCGCGGGGAATTTGACGGCGCCCAGGACTATGATTTTATTTTCCGGTGCGCAGAGAAGGCAAAGCATGTTGGTCATGTCCCGGAGATCGTCTATCATTGGCGGGTGCATAAAGCGTCCACCGCGGACAATCCTGCCAGCAAGATGTTCGCTTACGAGGCAGGAAAGAGGGCTATCGAAGAACATCTTCATCGGACGGGGCAGCCAGGAACGGTGTCTCTGAAAAAAGACCTGGGCTTTTATCGCGTGACTTATCCCGTACAGAGCGCAGACCTGGTCTCCATCATCATTCCAAACAAGGATGAGAGAGACACGCTGGAAAAGTGCCTGAATTCCATTTATACGAAAAGTACCTATTCCAATTATGAAATTATCATAGTGGAAAACAACAGCACAAAAGAAGAGACCTTTGAGTATTATCAGGGGATTGACGGGAAGAATCATACCCGTGTGATCTACTGGAAAGATAAATTCAATTACTCTGCTATTAATAATTTTGGCGTACGGGCAGCGAAAGGGGATTACCTTCTTTTCCTGAATAACGATGTTGAAGTGATCACGCCTGGATGGATAGAGGAACTGCTGGGAACCTGCCAGAGAAGAGAAGTGGGAATTGTGGGAGCCAGACTGTATTATCCGGACGATACCATACAGCATGCCGGTATCGTAGTAGGAATTGGTGGTATTGCAGGCAGTCTGTTTGTGGGTATGAAACGAAATCGCAGCGGCTATCTGCACAAGGCGGCGCTGATGCAGGATCTGAGTGCCGTAACGGCAGCCTGTATGATGGTATCCCGTGAGACTTTTGAACATGCCGGGGGATTCGAGGAGAAATTGGCGGTAGCTTTCAACGATGTTGACTTTTGCCTGAAAGCGGGGCAAACTGGATATCTGGTAGTCTATGACCCATATGTGGAACTGTACCACTATGAATCTAAAACCAGAGGCATGGAGGACACAAATGAGAAAGTGCGGAGATTCCAGAGCGAGATAGAATATATGAGAAGTCATTGGACAGACATCATAAAACAGGGGGATCCCTGTTACAATAAAAATCTGTCCCTGTCCAAATGGAATTATTCTTTAAAGAATCACTGATTCATTCTGTGTTTCCTTAAAAAAACCAGGCTCGGGACAACATCTGGAATAATGACAGAAAGGGTACAGCAGATGCGGGAAGTAACGGTGGTAATACCGAATTGGAATGGAATGGCATACCTGGAGAACTGTCTGTCTTCGCTGAGGCAACAGGACTTCCAGGGATTTGAAACCATCCTCATCGATAACGGCTCTTCGGACGGCAGTGTCGACTACGTAAGGGAGAAATTTCCCGAAGTGCAAATCCATCGGTTTCCTTCCAATACCGGGTTTTGCAGGGCGGTGAATGAGGGTATCCGGCTCTCGGATACGCCATATGTAATTTTGCTGAATAATGATACGGTCTGCGACAGAGCGTTTGTGGGAGAACTTCTGAAAGCTATCAAGCGTCATCCACGCTGTTTTTCCTGCGGGGCCAAGATGCTCCAGCTAAAGAAACCGGAGCTTTTGGATGACGCAGGTGATTACTACTGCGCTCTGGGGTGGGCTTTTGCAGCTGGCAAGGGAAAGCCAGGGAAACAGTATGACAGGGAAAGACGTATTTTTGCGTCTTGCGCGGGAGCGGCCATTTACCGGCGCTGCATATTTGATGAAATTGGCCTTTTTGACGAGAAGCATTTTGCCTATCTGGAGGATATTGACGTGGGTTATCGGGCGAGGATCCGGGGCTATGAAAACCGGTATATTCCTGCAGCAGTGGTGTACCATGCAGGAAGCGCCACCAGCGGATCCGCGTACAATGAGTTTAAGGTAATTCACTCCTCCAGAAACAGTGTCTATCTGATCTATAAAAATATGCCTGCGCTGCAGGTAGTCATAAACATACCCTTTCTGTTGATCGGATATTTGATCAAGATTGCATTTTTTGCCAGGCGAGGTTTTCTGAAACAGTATTTGACAGGACTGCGGAATGGTATTAGAATGTCGAAAAAGGAAGATAAGGTAGTTTTTCAGTCTCAGTATCTGAAAAACTATTTGAGGATACAGCTTGAACTCTGGTGGAACGTAGTTCGGAGGTTCAGAAATTGATTAAGGATAACCAGAAACATTTTAACCGGCTGCACGTTTTGATCGATGCGCTGGTGATTGCTTTCTCCTATATCATTGCATGGTATATACAGATCCATATCTTTGTAAAAGATAAAGCCGGGACACTTCCGGCGCAGACATACCTGTTTGCGCTGGTATTTCTGATTCCCGGATTTTTGCTTTTATACTATGCGTTTAACCTCTATACGCCGAAGCGGGTGCAGGGAAGACGGCTGGAGGCCGGGAATATCTTCAGCGCCAACATGATCGGCATGCTGATCTTTCTTGGTGTTTTGTATCTGATCAATCAGCCTGATTTTTCCCGCCCCATGATCGTATGGTTTATCGGGATCAATTTCTTCCTGACGGTGATTGAGAGGAACCTGATCCGTATGGTTTTGATGAACATGCGGCGCAGGGGGATGAATCTGAAGCATATGATCCTGGTGGGCTACAGCCTTGCAGCCCGGGAGTTTGTCGACCGCGTGGCGGCGAATCCTCAATGGGGCTATCAGATCAACGGAATTCTGGATGATATGGCGAGTCCCGGCACGATTTACAAAAATGTGGAAGTCATAGGAAATACCGGAGACCTGGAACGACTGCTCTCCAGAAATAAACTGGATGAGATCGCCATTACTCTGGGACTAAATGAATATTATAAGCTGCAGCGGATCGTGGCTACCTGTGAAAAATCCGGTGTTCACACGAAATTCATTCCGGATTACATGAACATCATTCCTACAAGACCTTACACCGAGGATCTGCTGGGACTTCCGGTGATCAATATCCGGCATGTGCCGCTGACCAATACCTTTAACATGATGGTGAAACGGACGATGGATATCGTGGGTTCCCTGATCTGCATCGCGGCTTTTTCTCCGGTGATGCTGCTGACTGCCATTGCTATCAAAGCCACCTCTCCGGGTCCGCTGATCTTTACCCAGGTTCGGGTGGGACTGCACAACCGGACTTTCCGCATGTATAAATTCCGTTCCATGGAGGTACAAAAGCCCAGCGAAGAGAAACAGGGCTGGACAACCAGAAATGACCCCAGGGTAACAGGGATTGGTAGACTGATCCGAAAGACCAGCATTGATGAACTCCCCCAATTGTTTAACGTTCTAAAGGGAGATATGAGCCTGGTGGGACCGAGACCGGAGCGGCCGCAGTATGTGGAAAAATTTCGGGAGGAGATTCCCCGCTATATGGTGAAGCATCAGGTGCGGCCGGGGATGACCGGGTGGGCCCAGGTCAACGGCTATCGCGGTAATACGTCGATCAAGAAGCGTATCGAGCACGATATCTATTATATAGAGAACTGGACCTTGGGTCTGGATGTAAAGATACTGGTGCTTACCGTGTTTAAGGGCTTTGTGAATAAGAATGCTTATTAAGGCATAGGGGTTATATGAGATTAGGAGGAGTATAGATCATGACAGAAGGAACATGGAATCCGGGCATAAATTACAGCAGACAGACCGGGGATAATGGCCAAAACTATGGCCCGCAGCAGAACTATAGCGGGCAGACCGGTTACGCTCCACAGCAGAATTACAATGGTCAGAACAGCTATGGCCCGCAGCAGAACTATAATGGACAGAACGGTTATGGCCCACAGCAGAACTATAATGGACAGAGCGGTTTTGGCCCACAGCAATATTATAATGGGCCGGGGGGCTACGGCGATCCCCAGCAGCAGTATTACGCAGGACAGCCCATGCATGCAGCTCCTGTGAAAAAGAAGAAAAGAAAAAAGAAAAAGATTTTGTTCGCTGTGGAACTCATTGTGCTTCTATTTCTGGCAATGGGATTGTTTGCGGCAGTAAAACTTGGCAAAATGGATCGCGTGAGTCTGAAGAACATCCTCATCAATGACGGGGTCGGAGCCCAGAGCGGCTACCGGAATATTGTTATCTACGGTGTGGATTCCCGCGAGGGACAACTGACGAAGGATAGCCACAGTGATACCATCGTAATTTGCAGCATTAATAAAAACACCAAGGAAGTAAAGATGGTTTCCGTATACCGGGATACCTATCTGGATAATACCAACGGAGAGTTCCGCAAGGCAACGGAGTGTTATTTTTTTGGCGGACCGGAGCGCTCCATCAATATGCTGAACAAGAATCTGGATCTGGATATTACGGATTATGTGACAGTAAATTTCAATGCTGTGGTGGAAGCCGTGGATCTCATTGGCGGCATTGACCTGGATGTAACAGAGGAAGAGATACAGTGGATCAACGGTTATCAGGAAGAGAACTACGCAGTGACAGGCGCGGAGCCGGTTCTGGTGACCTCCGCCGGATATCAGCATCTGAACGGAACTCAGACTCTGGCTTATTGCCGGATCCGTTACACAGATGGGTATGATTTTAAACGCACAGAGCGGCAGAGAACCGTGTTGACAAAAATCTTTGAGAAAGCAAAATCCCAGGGTGTACCTACGCTGCTGTCCCTGGCGGATACCATGATGCCAAGTATCTCTACCAGCTTGAGTAATACAGAACTGATCGAACTTCTGACCAGTATGGGAAGCTACACGCTGGGAGAAAATACCGGTTTTCCATTTGACCAGTATCCGATCAACGATTCTTACGCAGGAGACTGTGTTGTGCCTGTGAATTTGGCAAATAATGTGACAAAGCTGCATGCATTTTTGTTTGGAGAGGAAAATTACGTGCCTTCCCAGACAGTGCAGGATATCAGCAATCAGATTATCTACAATACGGGAGTCCAATAGATGAAGTATTCTACGGTGACGGTAATCATACCAACCTATAAGCCAGATGAAAAATTTGCAAAACTTCTTGCGCGATTGGAACAGCAAACGGTTTTACCGGAACAGATTCTGATCATAAACACGGAAAAACAGTACTTTAAAGAGGAAGTGCTGGAAAATATTGCAAATGTGAAGGTTTGTCATATCTCTAAAAATGAGTTTGACCATGGCGGAACCAGAGATATGGGCGCCCGGATGGCGGATAGCGATCTGTGTGTGTTTATGACTATGGATGCCATGCCGGCAGATCGGCATCTATTGGAGAAACTGATAAGGCCCTTTGCGGATCCGATGGTAGGAGCAGCTTATGCCAGACAGCTTCCGGCAGGGGACTGTAGTTATCTGGAGCGCTGCACCAGAGAATTTAATTATGGATCCCAGAGCCGTATCAAGTCAAAAGATGACCTGGAGACAATGGGGATTAAAACATTTTTCTGTTCCGACGTCTGTGCCGCCTATCGGCGCAGCGTTTATCTGGAACAGGGAGGTTTTGAGAAAAAAACTATTTTCAATGAAGATATGATTTTTGCGGGAAAGCTGATCCTGGCAGATTATAAAATTGCCTATTGCGCCGATGCGAAGGTGATTCATTCTCATAATTATACTGGATTTCAACAGCTCAGACGCAATTTTGACCTGGGGGTCTCACAGGCAGAACATCCGGAAATTTTCGGAATGGCCGCATCGGAGTCAGAGGGGATACGCCTGGTAAAACAGACGGCAGGAAAACTGCTCAGGGCAGGAAAACCATGGCTGATGGCTTCGCTGGTATGGCAGAGCGGCTGTAAATATCTGGGATACCGGCTGGGAAAACAGTACAAGAAGCTGCCGGGCGCACTGATCCGAAGGTGCAGCATGAATCCCGGTTATTGGATTGAAAAGGATACACAGTTTTGACACATTTACCTGTTACACTATGCACATTTGAGAAATGTATCAGGAGTGATTTATTATGGACAATAATTGGAATTTTGATCAGGAGAACAGAAATGAAGGGCAAAAGAGACATTCTGTCGCAGGCCTGATAGCCCTCGGCGTTGTCATTGCTCTTGTGCTGGGAAGTCTGTACTACTCTTTCCGGGATAGGTACAGCACGGTGTTTTCTGAAGATTCTTATCTGAAGCAGACGGCAGCAGCTGCGAATGAGAGTCCTGTGCAGCAGGTGGATTCTCTGACGGAAAGCCAAAATGATACCGGACGGGTGAGGGGTTCTCTGGATGTCTCAGATGTGGTGGAAGCCGCGATGCCCTGTATTGTGGCGATTACCAGCGAATCCGTGCAGACAGTAGAATCGTTTTTCTACGGAAGAGTGCAGATACCAAGTGAGAATTCAGGATCAGGAATTATTATAGGACAGAATGATACGGAGCTTTTCATTGCCACAAATTACCATGTGATTGAGGACGCTTCCTCCATATCTGTCAGCTTCAGTGTGGAGGCGAAGGAAAATACTGTCGTGGAGGCAAGCGTAAAAGGGAGCGATTCCTCCCGAGACCTGGCGGTAGTGAGCATCAGCAAAGACGCGATTCTGCAACAGGTATTGTCCAAGATCCGTATAGCAGTGTTAGGGGATTCCGATGCATTGGCGGTAGGTCAGAGAGCCATTGCCATCGGTAATGCGTTGGGCTATGGACAGTCAGTGACCGCAGGAATTGTCAGCGCTATAAACCGGGAATTGACGGTGGATGGGACGACTCAGACCTACATCCAGACAGATGCAGCGATCAATTTTGGAAATAGCGGCGGCGCGCTGCTTGATGATAAAGGTCAGGTGATCGGTATCAATTCAGCGAAAGCGGCCTCCGGAGGCGCGGAGCGCATGGGATACGCGCTTCCCATTAATGAGGCAAAGCCGATCCTGGAAGAACTGATAAACCGCGTTCCCAGAGAAAAAGTGGAAACAGGGGAACAGGGAAGCTTAGGGATCCGGGCGCAGAATGTGTCTGCGCAGGCGCAGTTCTTTTATGACATTCCGGCAGGAGCATATGTGACAGAAGTTCAGGCAGGTTCGGCGGCGGATCTGGCGGGCATCCGGTCGGGGGATATTATTACAGAGTGGGATGGCACTGCAATTGACAGTGTGGAGAGCCTTGTGGAGCAGCTTGGCTATTACTGTTCCGGTGAGACGGTAGAAGTCAGATATGTGACCGGCCGGAGTGGAATTTACGAGGAACAGGTTGGCCCCATCACATTGCAGTAAAGAGGAAATAGAATTATGGACAATCAGGAAGACCTGAAAAACAAAGAGAATAATGAACAGGCAGAAAACACGGACGATAATGCCTATGAGAAAGTCTGCTTTATGTGTCGGCGCACGGAGAGCAAAGCGGGTAAGATGATAGAACTGCCCGGCGGGATGACGATTTGTCCGGATTGTATGCAAAAATCCATGGATGCAATGAACCGTCCGGAAATTAGGGATATGTTAAATCTTCAGAACATGTCCAATTTTCAGAATATGCCGAATATCAGTTTTATTAATCTGAATGACCTGCAGAGTGGTATTCCAAAACAGCAGCAGGTAAAAAAGAAAAAACAGGAGACGAAGCCACTGAAAGCGTTTGATATCCGTCAGATTCCGGCGCCCCACAAGATCAAGGCAAGCCTTGATGAATACGTGGTAGGACAGGAGCACGCGAAAAAGGTGATTTCTGTGGCGGTGTACAATCATTATAAGCGGGTGTTCACAAACACCATGGACGAGATTGAGATCGACAAGTCCAACATGCTGATGATCGGACCCACGGGCTGTGGGAAAACGTATCTGGTAAAGACTCTGGCCCGGCTGCTGGATGTGCCTCTGGCCATCGCGGATGCCACTTCCCTGACAGAAGCCGGTTATATCGGAGATGATATTGAAAGTGTGATTTCCAAACTGTTGGCCGCCGCGGACAATGATGTGGAGAAGGCGGAGCGCGGAATTGTTTTCATAGACGAGATTGATAAGATCGCAAAGAAGAAAAATACCAATCAGAGAGACGTGAGCGGAGAATCCGTGCAGCAGGGGATGCTGAAGCTGTTAGAGGGCAGTGAAGTCGAGGTTCCGGTGGGCGCTTCCAGCAAAAACGCCATGGTGCCTATGACCACTGTAAATACAAAGAATATCTTGTTTATATGCGGAGGCGCATTCCTTTCAATCTGATCTGCGGGATAAGTACGATAAAGATCCGGATCTGCTCTCCAGAGTGGCTCTGGAAGATATACGAAAATTTGGCATGATACCGGAATTTATCGGCAGACTGCCGGTGGTATTTGCCCTGCAAAGTCTCAGCAAGGAGATGCTGGTGAAGATTTTAAAAGAACCGAAAAACGCGATTTTGAAACAGTACCAGAAGCTATTGGAACTGGATGAGGTAAAGCTTGATTTTGAGGACGGTGCCCTGGAAGCGATCGCGGAGAAAGCGATGGAGCGAAAGACCGGAGCCAGAGCGCTGCGGGCCATCATTGAGGAATTTATGCTGGATATTATGTACGAGATACCCAAAGATGACAGTATCGGACAGGTATTGATCACCCGGGACTATATCGAGCGTACCGGCGGTCCAGTCATTACGATGAGGGGTACGCTGTGTCTGGAAGGGTGAAATGGATGGCAGCATTGACAGAAACAGCCAAAAATGTTATGTTTAAAGGTACTGGAAGGAGAACGATTGTATGAACGAGGCACAGGAACAATTTGTAAAATCTCTT
>CADCMM010000005.1 GCA_902802515.1 uncultured Lachnospiraceae bacterium | reverse complement strand
CTCCTATGGAATGGGAACAGGGAGAATTAAAGGAATATGCAAAGCAGGCGTCTTTGGTTGCAAGTGATGTTCTTATGATTAATCCGATTGATTTTGCGCTAAAAAACTATGGTGGCTCTTTCTATTTTCAGAAAGGTGGAGTTATTGACAGAATACCTTTTGAACAGGAGCAAATATTGATTGTAGACGTAAACTGAAACAAAACAACAAACTGAAACGTGAAATCCCCGAAATCATGGTTAAACGCCTATGATTTTATGGGGCTCAAATCTGGATTTGATGAGGTGACAAATGAAGAACTTCTATAGCGTCAAAGAAGATGGTTTTCAGGCCTACTGGTTTGAGGGAACAAAAAGCAAAGAAAAAGCTATCATCTGGATGCATGGCTCCGGGATGAATGAAAAACATTGTCTTGCGGATTCTGAATACTTGAGAAAAGCAGGCTATTCTGTTCTTGTCCTCGGCTTTTACTTCTGGAAAGGGATGTCCAGGAAAATGCGAGCGATCCCGGTTGAATATGTTGAAAGGGCCGTAGCAGAACTAAAACGAAATAGTTATACCCGTATAGGCATCCACGGGATTTCATCTGGTGCCGCTTATGCGCTCCTGTGTGCAACGCTGATTCCAGATATCAGCCTGGTACTCAGCATCTGCCCTTTCGACTATGTGGTGGAAGAACCCAAGATTATCGGAAAACCTACCGGAAGATCGTGGTTCAGCTATCAGGGAAAGGATTATCCATGCTCTCTGTTTACCAGTCTACGCCAGAAGGGATTTTTTGGCGCCCTCCGCGCATATAAAAAGCAGGACACAGAACATCAAAACGAATTTCTGCGCTCTTTTTATGAAAACGCAACGCTGACGGAGGAGTCCCGCATCAAAGTGGAGAACATGAAGGCGGATGTATTGCTAGTTGCGCCGGAGAGGGATAATGAATGGCCGTCGCCGGTAGCAGTAAGACGAATAAAGCAAAAGCTGTCTGAAACAAGCTATCCCTACCGTGTCAAGGTAGTCATCTATCCTCACGCCAGTCATCTACTTGGTACGAATCCGCCGGAGTCATGGAAGAAGGCATTTCCCGCAGAAAAGAAATGGCCTGTAGAATGTAATGAAGCAAGAAAGGATTGCTTTGAGCAGGAGTTTCAGTTTCTGAAGGAAT
Source organism: uncultured Lachnospiraceae bacterium (assembly GCA_902802515.1). GTDB lineage: Bacteria > Bacillota > Clostridia > Lachnospirales > Lachnospiraceae > Merdiplasma. The sequence goes on along the minus strand of CADCMM010000005.1, from coordinate 62,236 downwards.
GGCAATAATCCGACAAATTCCATTTGAACAAAATCGCTGCGCGATGGCCTGCCGAGGCTGTGGCGCAGTTTTACTTTAATGACAATTAAAAAGCAATGGAAATACTTTTCGTAATTCTGTATTGTTAAGTTACCACACAAAACAACTGCATACGGAAAGCCCCACTGCTTATGAATAGAATAGCATTTTCAGGCGTCTTCCGCAATCGGAATTATGATGTCAACGCGCCTCCTGATAGGTAGTTGTCTCTGTTAACACTACTTTCAAGGAGGTTTCATTATGTACGAAGATATTTTTGCCCAGATCCGCAATGAAGCTGAAAAGCGGAACCTGAAGACATCAACGATTAATGCTTACTGCAACTCTGTAGATTACTTCCTTCGCGTTATAAACAAAGACATTTCTTCTCTGACAACAGATGATGTTGATGCGTTCCTTACGGAAAAGCGGCTTGGTGGATTAGCTCCCCGGACCTACAACCACTACATGTCTTCCCGAAACAAAAATCGAAAGAACACTCTTTGTAGGAAACTTTTAGGCTGCAAGAAGTATCTGTCCAAGCTAAAGTATCTGGACGCTTCGGCAATCATCCGCCTTCTCTATAACAAAGATGTCTGTAAGTGTGCATCCTGTGGAGGGAAGATCATTCCACTTAGTGCTGAGAAGGTCTTTATCCGAACCGAGCCACATCTTCTCTGTTGAAATATAATAACTGAATACTTAATTCCAGAAGCCTTGTAGCGCAAAGGCTTATTTCTGATACAGTGATTATTGTTTTAATACATGAAACGGTATCATTCTCAGGGAATCCGTGTTATACTTTAAACGGAAATACGCCGATTGAAAGCCCATATATACTGGCTGTTCGGACGCGCTTTGTTCAACCAGGAAAAATCGAAATTGATGCAAACGAAAGAGCAGTTATCGAAGCGTTCAAAGCTGATTTTTCGTTTGCACCACCTTCGATTCTTTCCTTAACGATTTGAGGAGGTTTTTTGAAAGAATTTTGGAAGCGATGTATGAGGGACTTTCGGATCCGAAGAAAAAGAAATGGGGGCACACTCCGCATCACGGGACTTGTGTATGCTTCGAATATTGCATCGAAGCGTGTGCTTGAACATAATGGGTTTATACGAGAAGGTCTGCAAAGGAATGCGGTCTTTAAGGATGGGAAGATATATGACCTTTGCCTATATGGTAAGGTGAAATAAAGCCAGGAATTAAAGTCTTTGATACAAAGCGAGGCCGTAAGGTAATTTCTAGTTCTGCAGTCTTTGTGAAAGGAGCAATAAAATATTGAAAAAGAAAGTGAAAAAATTTGTGATTACTGTTTTATTTGCCATTATGGCTGTTATTATACTATCTGTGCTTGCAGTTGTTATCGCGCGATTCATTAACAGCAATCAGAACAAAATAAACACCGAAAACGGCATTCAGGAATCTGATTACATAGATATCAATGGAATAAAGCAATACATCCAAATACGGGGGGAGGACACTGAAAATCCCATTATGATTTTTATTCATGGCGGTCCGGCAAGTCCTACGGGATATGTGTCTGCTTATTATCAAAAAGATCTTGAAGCGGAGCTAACAATCATCAACTATGATCAGCGCGGCTGCGGCAGAACATATTATGCCAACAACCTCGATGGTAATGCTAATATTGAACTGCTTGTGGAGGATTTAAACGGGATTGTTGAATATGCAAAGGAACGCTTTAACAAGGAAAAGGTAATCATAGCAGGACATTCCTGGGGAACGGTAATCGGTAGTATCTACGCCCAAAAGTATCCGGAAAACGTAAGTTGTTATATAGGCGTTAGCCAGATTACAAGCCTTTATGAAAATAAACTGAATGCCGCGCGCATGGCGATAAAGGAAGCGGAAATGAAAGACGCGAAAGCAGCGGACAAGCTTTCAGAACTTGTAGAACGTATGAGCAGTGTAAGCAAATATGAGGATATGTCCATTGATGATCTTAATCAGCTTGTTTCTCTTACTGCAAAATATATTGCCTGCGATGGCGAGATGTCAGGGATAAGACAGATTTGGACGGGTATCACTTCTCCCGACATGAACATAGATGATATAAAATGGTTTCTGTCGATGATTGACACAGAAAAGTTCTTTGCACAGAACAAAGATATTATGGAATATGCATTCTTTGGATTTGATATTCATAATCTTTCGCCAACCTATGATGTGCCTGTATATTATATTTCCGGCGAGGGCGATTATGCAGTCTGCCAAAATGATGTACAGAATTATTATGAAAGCATAGAGGCGCCGGATAAAGCATTTTATCTGCTGGAAAATGTCGGACACACTATGTTCATGGATAATCCGAAATTATACTGTGAGAGTGTAAAAACAATTTTATCTAGAATAAAATAGCATCAGCAATCCATCATTCAAGAGCAAAATCATATTACTATTTACAGAACAGTATTTTCTTCACGCGGCTGCGGAACTTTATGACAATCGGAGGGAAATAGAATATGGGTTGCTGTGGACGATATATTTGTGAATCTGCACTTCACATGTATGCAAAATTCGGATTTAGAGAATATACAATTAAGCAAAAAGGAACGAACATATGGATTCGAATCATATTTTTATTCAAGTGATTGGTTTTGTTGGAACGGTGTTATTTTTTGTGTCTTTTCAATGCAAGAATAACAAAAATCTGTTCAGAGTACAGTTTTTATCTTACCTGTTTTACACCATTCACCTTATACTTCTGGGAGCGTTCACAGGCGGGATCAGTTACATTATTAATACATTTCGATCTCTTTGCCTGGGAAGCAGATGGGAATTTGCCCAAAGAAAAGAGATGTGTGTCTTTATTTGTCTCCTACAGATCGCAGCACTATATTTCACATGGTCTGGCTGGATATCAATTCTTCCTGTTGCGGCAAATATTGCAACGACAATTGGCGGATATACACACAATGCACGTAAGATAAGGCTTGCAGGCATGTTGATCAATTCGCCGCTTTGGATCATCTATGACGTGATTGTGGGTTCATGGGCAGGCATTCTTGATGAGGCTGTCAGTGAGGCTTCCATGGTGCTTTCCATTATCCGTTACGGATGGGCGGATCTTGACAAAGTTGAGGATTAGTCAAATATGAAACAGGAAGGGAAATGGGTATATGTGTAATAAGCAACGATTGGAGGTTAAAAGCATGGTATCATTTGAGAGCGACTATATTGCCGGAGCGCACCCGGAAATCATCAAAAAATTGGGAGAGACAAATTTTGAATGTCTGTCAGGTTATGGGACAGATAAATATTGTAACAGTGCAAGAGATAAAATTCGTAAAGCCTGTGGCTTGGAAGAAGCAGAGGTGGAGTTTCTTGTGGGAGGGACACAGACCAATGCAGTTATTATTTCTACGATGCTTGCGGACTATGAGGGCGTAGTTGCGGCAAAAACCGGACATGTGAGCATCCATGAGGCTGGGGCAATAGAATTTACCGGGCATGAAGTTCTGGAACTGCCACAAGAGAACGGGAAGATCAAACCGGATATTTTAGGTCAGTATCTTGCCGACTTCTTTGCAGACGGCAATCATGAACACATGACTTTTCCGGGTATGGTGTATCTGTCATATCCGACAGAATATGGGACATTGTACACAAAGGCCGAATTGAAAACGATTTCAGAAATCTGTCATACATATCATATACCGCTTTTTATTGATGGCGCACGGCTTGGATATGGTCTGATGAGCAGCCGCGCTGAATTGACGCTGCAGGATATTGCCAACCTGTGCGATGTATTTTATATCGGCGGAACAAAGGTCGGTGCACTTTGTGGAGAAGCTGTAGTATTTACAAAGGGCAATAAGCCAAAACATTTTATGACGTCTGTAAAGAAACGAGGAGCTCTTCTTGCAAAGGGAAGGTTGTTGGGCGTACAGTTTGATACGCTGTTTACAGATGATCTGTATTTTCATATCAGTCGTCATGCCATCGAAATGGCGGAGCGAATGAAAGAATTGTTCTTATCAAATGGACTGCGACTTTATTTGGATTCTCCCACGAATCAGCAATTCGTGATATTGGACAACGAACGGATGGAAGCAATGAGAGAACGGATCGCTTTCAGTTTTTGGGAAAAGTATGATGATTCCCATACAGTTGTCAGATTTGCAACGAGTTGGTCAACCAATGAAGATGACCTTGCTGCATTGGAAGAGGCTCTTTTAGCACAGTAATTTTACAAATTTGAAGAGGCGGAATATCTGTGTAGCAAACGCTATACAAGGATATCGGGGATAAATATAGAGAGGCTGGAGGAAGTATGTCAGGCAACTGTGATTCATGTGCGTACATGATCTATGATGAAGATTACGAGGAATACATTTGTGATGCGAATATGGATGAGGACGACTACGTCAGACTGCAGGATAATTCTTTTAAAGGATGTCCTTACTACCGTAACGGCGACGAATATCGCATTGCCAGAAAACAGTGAGGAGGTATACGAAGGATATGAGGACAAAATTCAAAATTGTGATTAATTCTCCCGTTGTTATTGGATTTGTCGCACTGTGTTTTGCTGCGACGCTTGCGGGAATCCTGACGCGAGGGTACAGCAGCAGGCTGCTGTTTCAAACTTATCACTCGTCACTGGCATTGCCATTAACTTATGTGCGGTTTTTTACTCATGTGCTCGGGCATAGCGGGTGGAGCCATTTTATGGGCAATGCTTCTTACATTCTTCTGCTGGGTCCGATGCTGGAAGAGAAGTATGGATCAGCTGTTCTGGTGAAGGTAATTGTGATCACGGCTGTCATTACAGCGCTGGTGAATTACATCTTCTTTCCGGGAATTGCCCTGCTGGGAGCCAGCGGAGTGGTTTTTGCATTTATCATTTTGACATCTTTTACCGGTTTCCGCTCTGGGGAGATCCCGCTGACATTCCTGCTGATAGCAGTGATTTTCATTGGTCAGCAGATCTATGAAGGAGCTTTTATCAAAGATGACATCTCACATCTGTCCCACATCATAGGCGGCGCGGTAGGCGCAGTGATCGGATATTTCTGGAACAGGAAGAAGTAATGTCTTTTGCTATTGAGTGGAAGGTGGCGTGAAATTATGCAAAATGTTATTGGAAAAATAGTTAAAGGGAAAATAGATCGTCCGCTTGGCAGCCGCCACCCTCGACACCCGGATATGATATATCCTATAAATTACGGATATGTTGAAGGTGTAATTGCAGGCGACGGCGCCGAACAGGATGTTTATGTATTCGGCACAGACAGACCTATTGAAACATTTGAAGGCAAAGTGATTGCGATTTATCACCGCTTCAATGATGTGGAAGATAAATGGATAGTTTCATTAGATGGAACTGACTATTCAGATGAGGAAATATTGCGAATGATTCATTTTCAAGAACAGTATTTTGATGGAGAATTAGTTCGATAAATCATGCGTGAATACAGAAAGCAGGAATTCTTGGAAGAATGAAAGAGGAGCATATCATAAATCTTGACAATATTGCCTGTTTCCTATATGGGGATCGGCACTCTGAAAACTGGCTGATTCAGCCTGTCGATGATCATGACCTTGAGGGAATGGATAACGAAGTTTCCGTTATTACAGAGTTGACAGGGAACACGGACTTCTGCCTGATCACGTTCAAAGTGCGTAATTGGAACACGGACTTGTCTCCCTGGAAAGCGCCGGCAGTATTTGGAAATGCAGATTTTGGCGATGGGGCACGAACTACCCTCGATTTCCTTACCCGGGAATTATTGCCAAAACTATCAGAGGGAATGGCTCCGGACACACGGAAAATGTATCTTGGCGGGTACTCATTAGCCGGTTTGTTTTCTCTTTGGACATCCTACCAGACGGATATTTTTACAGGTGTTGCAGGGGTATCGCCGTCGGTCTGGTTTCCTGGATGGCCGGATTATGCCAAGGGACGGAAATGTTTGTCTCCCAAATTATACCTTAGCCTTGGCAACAAGGAATCTAGGACCAGAAATCCGGTCATGGGCAAGGTTGGCGAAGCGATTGCGCAGCAGTACGAACTTGGCTGCCGTGATGGTTCAAAAGCAGTTTTGGAATGGAATGAGGGCAATCATTTCAAGGAACCGGACGTGAGAATGGCGAAGGGATTTGCCTGGCTGCTTCGGTGAAAGAAAACCGTATATACGGCAAAGATGGTTGCGTTGTATGTGTTGCAATATTGTCAGAGAAGATATATCATGAAAACAGTGGTTTGTTATGACCAGAATATAAGGAACTTTAAAGAGAAAGGCGCAGCAATGAATGACGCAGAGATCATTACGTTATATTTTGGGAAGGATCAGCAGGCTATCGTTCAGACTGACCTGAAATACGGAAAGTATTGCCATGTCATTGCATGGAACATACTTTTTAACAACGAGGATTCGGAAGAGTGTGTGAATGATGCTTATCTGGAGACATGGAACGCAATCCCCCCAACAAGGCCGTTTAGTTTAAAAGCATTTTTGGGAAAGATCACGCGAAACAATGCCATTAACCGATATGAGAGAAATACCGCGCAGAAAAGAGGGGGCGGGGAGACTGCGGCCTGCCTTGAGGAACTGGCGGAATGTGTCTCCGGAAGCGACGAACTTGGCAGCCTGGATGACTACAACCATCTCGTTTCCTGCATCAATGATTTTCTTGCCGGTCTTGGGAAAGAGCAGAGGATCATTTTCCTGCGAAGATATTGGTATGAAAGCTCTGTTTTGGATATTTCCAGAGATTATGGCATCGGAGAAAGTAAAGTGAAGGTGACTCTTTTGCGTCTTCGAAAAAGGCTGAAGGATTATCTGGAGAAGGAAGGTGTTGCGGTATGAAAGAAAAAGATCTTTTCAGGGCGATGACCGACATCGATGATAAATTTGTGCTGGAAGCCTCCCCGGACAATGTTCCTTCCAAAATGGTCCCGTTATGGAAAAGAAAGAGTTTTCAGATTATCTCAGGATTGGCGGCAGCCTGCTTTGTCTTTGCGATTGGACTTGGAGTGTACCGGCTAAACCATTCCCCAAAGAATGCTTCGGATGTTCCGCTTACGGAAACAGCGTATGAGGATTATTATGGCTATGCTCCGGAAGATATGGAGGAGCAGGATAATGCTGTTGATATTGCGCAGCAGTCCAAAGACAGCGCTTCTGCTGTGGCGGAGACTGAGACGGAAAAAGAGAGCGAGACGGAAACGGAAGAAGAGATAAAAAGACAAAAATAAAATTTTAAGGAAAGTGTAACTTTTCCGGCGATCCTCCTGCCTTTTTGTTTAAAGACATAAAACAAAAAGAAGGAGGATTTTGTTATGAAAAGAAAAATGATCACAGGGATTCTTTGCGTTGCTGCGGCTGTTATGCTTGGAGGATGCAGTATGATCCGGGATATGCGCAGTCTTTTGAATGTTAAGAGAGAGACGGAAAATGCGGCGACGGAAATATTGGAAGACACGGGAATGGAATTCGGATACGTTGAAGAAGATAGCTGCGAGGCATACCCGGAAATTTTTGAACCGGATTGGAATACGGAGGAGTATAAATTTAATGAAGAAAATGGGTGGTGCTCCGCTGTCACTTCACCTTTTTCTACCTTTTCTGCGGATGTAGATACCGCTTCTTATGCCAATGTGCGAAGAATGCTGCTGGAAGGGAAGGAAGTGCCGGAGGCAGCGGTGCGGATAGAAGAAATGATTAATTATTTTGATTATGATTATCCTTCTGCCACCGGGAATGAGCCGTTTTCCGTCACCACAGAGATTGCTCCCTGCCCATGGAATGAGGATACAAAACTTCTGTTGGTTGGCCTTAAGGCAAGGGAAATTCAGCAGGAGGAGAGGACGCCGTCCAATCTGGTATTTTTGATCGATGTGTCCGGATCTATGGATGAATATAATAAACTTCCGCTGGTGCAGCGGGCGTTCCGCTTATTGATCAATGAACTGGGGGAAGAAGATACAGTTTCCATCGTTACCTACGCAAATGAAGACCATATCGTGCTGGACGGAATATCCGGTTCGGAAAAAACGCTGCTTTGCGATACCGTAGAGGATCTGTATGCAAGCGGAGGTACCAACGGTTCCGACGGACTTATTATGGCGTATAAAATCGCAGAGGATCATTTCATCCAGGGAGGGAACAACCGGGTCATTCTTGCCACAGACGGTGATCTGAATATCGGGATGACGGATGAGGGATCTCTGACCAGACTGATCGAAGAAAAAGCAAAATCGGGAGTCTATCTGTCGGTGCTTGGCTTTGGAGAGGGCAATATTTCTGATACGAACATGGAAGCGCTGGCGGATCATGGAAACGGCAACTACAGTTACATTGACAGCATCAGTGAGGCGAGAAAAGTGCTGATCGACGAGGCCGGCGGTACTTTGTTCACCGTTGCAAAAGATGTAAAGCTGCAGGTGGAATTCAATCCGGAGAAAGTGAAGGGATACCGGCTGATCGGATATGAAAACAGAACCATGTCCGCCGAGGATTTTTCAGATGATACAAAGGACGGAGGGGAAATCGGAAGCGGACACACCGTCACTGCTCTGTATGAAATTGCTTCTACCGGTTCTTCATTTGAAATCAGTTCTGTGACGTCAAAATATATTACGCCTGACGTGCCGGAAGGCTCCGGTGAATTCTCGGATGAGTGGGCGACGGTCCATATCCGTTACAAAGAGCCGGATGGAGATGAAAGTGTCCTCATGGATCATATTGTGGACGAAACTGCCATTTCGGATCAGATGAGCGGTAATTTGTCCTGGGCAGCAGGAGTGGCCCAGGTCGGGATGGTATTGAAAGATTCTGAATATGCCGGTACCACCGATCTTGAGGAAGTTCGCAGCCGCCTGAAGACGCTGACGGGCAATGACGAATTCAGGGAAGAATTTGTCTACATGATGAACAAAATAAAACAATGATTGTGTAATTTCCAACTTGACGAAAAGTGGGGAGAGATTTATGATGTGGTTGATTGTTTTCAATAAGAAAAAGGAGATAACAAAAAATGGAGAAACGACAAAGAAATCGGTCGATTCTGATCATTGCCGCCATAGAAGTGATCCTCATGGTTGCGGCATTGATGGTAGGTCCTCCGGATAGCGGAAGCAGTTCGATCAAAGAAGTCATGCGGGACGCGGTACTTCATGAGAAGGAAAAGGTGTATCTGTTGGGAAGGCTGGCGGTTAATCCGGGCCTGATCTCCGCTTTTACCGTGACGGGAATTATTTTGGTGTTAGCGCTGATCATTCGGATCTTTATAATTCCGAGATTTCAGACCATTCCCGGAAAATTCCAAATGCTGCTGGAACAGGCGGTGGGGATGTTTGACGGGCTTGCGAAATCAAACAGTCCTCACAGAAACAAATTTTTGGGAGTCTATGTATTTACCGCCGGTACTTACATTTTTATCGGTACCCTGTTTGAACTGCTGGGGGTGCAGGTGGTTACTACCGAGGGGGCATCGATCTCTCTTCCGGCGCCGCTGGCGGATATTAATGGGGCTATTGCATTGGGTGTGATGTCCTACGGCGTGATCCTGGCAGGGGGACTGATCTCAAATGGAGTGAAGGGTGTGCTGAATACCCTGAAGGATTTTTCCCTTCCGATATCCATGAGCTTCCGTCTATTTGGCGCTCTGCTCAGCGGCGCGCTGGTGACGGAACTGGTTTACTATTATACAAATCTGAGCTTTGTGCTGCCGGTTATTGTCGGCGTACTGTTTACACTGCTGCACGCTCTGATCCAGGCATACGTGCTGACTATGCTGACGGCATTGTTTTACGGTGAAGTTTCTGAATAATGTATGAATAAGAATAAAATAAAGGAGAAAAGAAACATGAGAAAAGTATCAAAATTAATGAATTCTATCAGGCTATTTGCAGCAGCAGCGGCTTTGGTGCTGATCTGCAGCTTTGGAGTATCCTCAGTTGTATATGCATCTGCGGAGGAGACCACACAGGAGGAGCAGACGGTAGATGTGGTTCAGGAGGACAATGGAGGTACTTCTAAGGCGTTTGCGGCAGCTATCTGCGTGGGCCTTGCGGCAGCGGCCGGCGCGATCGGTATGGGTATGGCGATTTCTAAGGCTGCGGATGGTATTGCAAGACAGCCTGAGGCAGACGGAAAAATCCGTACCAGCCTGATGCTAGGTCTGGTATTTATCGAGACCGCCATCATCTATGCACTGATCATTGCGATCCTGATCATTTTCGTTCTCTGATAAGGCGGTGAGATTATGCCATTAAATATTGATTTTCAGCAGATTTTACTTCATATGTTTAATGTCGTCCTACTGTTCGGGATCCTGTACCTGCTTCTTTACAAACCGGTGAAGGATTTTATGGATAAACGCGTCAAAGAGTATGCGGATATGGACGCGGAGGCTAAGGAAGCCTTGGGGAAGGCAAAACAGGAGCAGGAAACCTATGAGCAGAAACTCCAGAGTGTGCACAAGGAGATTGCCCAGCTTCGGGAAACTGCTGTAAAAGAACGGGAGACGGAAGTTGCGCAAATTCTGGAAAGCGCGAATGCCCAGGCTGCTTCTATCCTTGCCAAAGCCCGCGCAGAAGGCGCGGCTGAGCATGACCGGCTGATCCAAAGTGCCGGAAGCGAACTGCGTGATATGATCACATCCGCGGCGCAAAAACTGACATACAAGGATGTCTCCGATGCCTATGACAGCTTCTTGAATGCAGGAAATAAAACAGATTCCGGGAAAGGTGATGTAAATGAATAGGGCAATTCTATACAGCAATGCCGAGCCGAGTCCGAAGCAGCGGGAGAAGTTTGTAGAATTCCTGCGGGGAAAATATGGAGAAGATTACGAACTTGTCTGGGAGCAGGAAGAGGTAGAGGGAAATGGGTTCCGCCTTGCAGTAGGGACAGAGGTTTATGACTGGAGTCTTCAGGGCAGGCTCGCCCAGCTTCGGGAGACCCTTCAAAAAGTAAAAGCGGAAGGAAAACTGATCCCTCTTTTAAAAGAGACGGTGCATGACTGGGTTCCGCAGGCTCTTGCCGAAGAAATCGGTACGGTGGAATCCGTAGGCGACGGGATTGCCACGGTATCGGGACTGGACAATGCCGTTTACGGTGAGATCCTGATCTTCCAGGGCGGCGTCCGGGGAATGGTGATGGAACTGCAGCAGGAGTTCCTGGGTTGTATTTTGTTTGATGATGATGACAATGTCAGCGCCGGAAGCCGGGTCAGCCGTACCAAAAGGACAGCAGCGGTACCCGTTGGAGAGGGCTTCCTCGGCCGCGTGGTAAATGCTCTGGGTGTACCTGTCGATGGAAAGGAGTCTGTCCGCGAGGACGGATACCGTCCCATTGAACATCCGGCACCGGCGATCATTGACCGCCAGCCGGTGAATGAACCTATGGAGACAGGGATCCTGGCCATTGACTCCATGTTCCCCATTGGCAGAGGCCAGCGTGAGCTGATCATTGGGGATCGCCAGACCGGTAAGACCGCAATCGCTATTGACGCGATCCTGAACCAGAAGGGCAGAGATGTTATTTGCATCTATGTAGCCATCGGCCAAAAAGAGAGCTCTGTGGCTCAGCTGACAGAGAATCTAAGAAAACGCGGAGCTATGGATTATACCATCATTGTGATGGCGGGAGCCTCCGATTCTGACCCTATGCTGTATCTGGCGCCGTATTCCGCTACCGCGATGGGTGAATATTTTATGGAAAAAGGAAAAGATGTTCTCATCGTGTATGATGATCTTTCCAAGCATGCGGTAGCCTATCGCGCGATTTCCCTGCTGCTGGATCGTTCTCCGGGGCGTGAGGCATATCCGGGAGACGTATTTTATCTCCACTCCAGACTGTTGGAGCGGTCCGCGCATTTAAGTGATGAAAAGGGCGGCGGCAGTATGACCGCGCTTCCCATCGTGGAGACACAAAACAGTGATATTTCCGCGTATATTCCGACGAATATCATTTCAATCACCGATGGACAGCTGTTTCTCGAGGATGACCTGTTCTTTGCCGGACAGCGTCCTGCGGTAAATGTAGGTCTTTCGGTGTCCCGAGTGGGCGGAGACGCCCAGACAAAGGCGATGAAAAAGTCAGCCGGAGCGCTCCGTCTGGATCTTGCGCAGTACCGGGAGATGGAAGTGTTTACTCAGTTTGCCAGTGATCTGGATGATACGACAAAGAGGCAGCTTCTCTATGGTCAGGGGTTGATGCGTATGCTGCGCCAGAAGCAGTATCATCCCATGAGCCAGCACCAGCAGGTGGCTGTTTTGTGTGCTGCATTGGGACATTGCATGCAAAATATTCCGGAAACTCACATTGAAACGTACGTAAACCGGCTGATCAGCCAGATGGAACAGACCCAGTCTGCTCTTTGCAATAAGATCGACCGTGAGGGTATTTTGACGGATGCGGAGCGTACTCAGATCCAGGAAGAGGCAAAACAGGTGGCAGAGCAGTTCATTAAGGAGACAGAGTAGCCTATGGCAAGCACGAAGGAAATTAAAAACCGGATCAGCAGCGTAAAGGATACTCAGAAGATCACCAATGCCATGTATCTGATCGCCTCGACAAAACTTCGGAAGGCGAGAAAAGAGCTGGAGGAGACGAAACCGTATTTTCATGCGGTGGAGACAGAGATCAAGCGATTGTTTCGGATTTCGAATAATGTGGAGAGCGTGTACTTTTATCCGCCCAGTGGGGAGCGCGATCTCCCTGGAGCCTATGGCTATCTGGTCATAACCGCAGATAAAGGTCTGGCTGGCGCCTATAATCAGAGTGTCCTGCGCAAGGCGGAAGAGATGATGGCACAGCACGGGGATAACCGGCTGTTTGTGGTGGGAGAGTATGGGAGACACTATTTTGAGACCCACCAGATTCCCATTGAAAAATCCTTTCTCTACACTGCGCAGAACCCTACGTTTCAGCGGGCCAGAGAGATACGTGATATTTTGCTGGAAGAGTTTCTGAAACAGAAACTGCGAAAAATTTTTGTCATTTATACTGATTACGGAAATGGTCTTGAAACAGAGGTCAAAGTCACGAGACTTTTGCCTTTTCACCGGAGTAATTTTATTTCTCCTGCGGTGGAAAAAAAGATAGAAAAAGAATTTGAGTTCCGCCCGTCTATGGCCCAGGCGCTGAACCAGATCGTGCCCAGCTATGTTGCAGGCTTTATCTTCAGCGCGCTGGTGGACAGCTTCTGCTCTGAGCAGAGCGCCAGAATGAACGCTATGGATTCAGCTAACCAGAATGCGGAAAAGCTGCTGGAGGAACTTTCGATGGAATACCAGCATGCAAGGCAGGCTGCGATCACCAGTGAAATTACCGAGATTGCCGCCGGAGCCCGGGCAAAAAAGCGTGCCATGAAAAAAATGAAGGAGGCACAGGGATGATTCAGAATGGTAAGATTGTGCAGATCTCAGGATCTGTCATTGATGTTGTTTTTGAGGAAGGCTCTCTTCCAAAGATCAGGGAAGCCCTGAGTGTTTTGGTGGATGGAGAAAAACGGATGATGGAGGTCTTTTCCCACATAGACCGTAAGCGGGTCCGCTGCATTATGCTGGCGCCCAGCGAGGGCCTGGGAAGAGGCATGGAGGTCATCCCGGAAGGCGGGGGCATTTGCGTTCCCGTCGGCCGCCGGACTCTTGGCCGGATGTTTAACGTGACGGGGACCCCGATTGACGGATTGAAGCCTATCGAAGCAGATACGGAGCGTTGGGAGATCCACAGGAAAGCTCCGGGTTTTGAAGATCAAAGACCGGCGGTGGAGATCCTGGAGACCGGCATCAAGGTCATCGATTTGCTGGAACCGTACTCGAAGGGCGGAAAGATCGGCTTGTTTGGCGGCGCCGGCGTTGGAAAAACCGTTTTGATCCAGGAACTGATCCATAATGTTGCCATGGAGCATGGCGGGTACTCTGTTTTTACCGGCGTGGGCGAACGATCCAGGGAAGGTAATGATCTTTGGAGAGAGATGCAGGAGAGCGGTGTTTCAGATAAAACCGCCATGGTATTCGGTCAGATGAATGAGACGCCGGGAGTTCGTATGCGCGTGGCGCTCTCGGGCCTTACGATGGCGGAATATTTCCGGGACAGAGAAAATAAAGATGTCCTTTTGTTCATTGATAATATTTATCGTTTCGTGCAGGCAGGAAGTGAGGTATCCACGCTGCTTGGACGTATGCCCTCCGCAGTGGGCTATCAGCCGACACTGGCTTCTGAGATGGGCGCTCTGCAGGAGCGGATCACTTCCACCAGAAATGGTTCTGTTACCTCTGTGCAGGCAATCTACGTGCCCGCGGATGATCTGACAGATCCGGCCCCCGCAACCACCTTCTCCCATCTGGATGCCACGACCGTACTGAGCCGTAAAGTGTCGGAACAGGGGATTTATCCGGCGGTGGATCCGCTGGCGTCTTCCTCCCGCATTCTGGAGGCGGATATTGTGGGAGAGGATCATTACCGCATTGCCAGAACTGTACAGGAAACGCTGCAGAAATACGCGGAGCTCCAGGATATTATTGCAATTCTGGGTATGGATGAACTGGGTGAGGAAGACAAAAATACGGTCACCAGAGCTAGAAAGATTCAGAGGTTCCTTTCCCAGCCAATGAACGTGGCAGAGAAATTTACCGGGATCAAGGGCGTATATGTACCGCTAAAGGATACCTTGCGCGGCTTTGATGAGATCATCAGCGGCCATGTGGATGATCTGCCGGAAGAGGCATTTTTCAATGTGGGAACAATCGAAGATGTTTATGCGAAGGCAGAAAGCCTGAAGGAGGAAGCAGTATGAGCAAGGCCACAGGATCCGCCTTTCATCTGCAGATTTTGGAGGCGGATCGCCCTTTTTATAATGGGGAATGTGAATCTCTGGTTTTCCCTTCTTTTGATGGGTATGAGGGAATACAGGCCAACCACAGCAACATGTTCTGCGCCGTCTTAACAGGAGAACTCTCCTTTAAGGATGAAAACGGGCAGTGGCGCAAAGCGGCGGTATCGGACGGCATGATCAAAGTGGAGGATAATGAGGTGCTTATCCTGGTGGATTCTGCGGAATGGCCGGAGGAGATCGACATTCTTCGCGCCCAGCGTGAAATAGCCGAGGCCAAAGAAGCGATTCTCCAGAAAAAAAGTATACAGGATTTTAAAACCGCCCAGGCAAGAATGGCAAGGGCAATGAACCGGTTGAAGATTAAAGATGTGATATAGCAGGCGGCGATATAGCAAGGGAGATGTAGCAGGCCGAAATTTCATGCTTGACAATCAATTAACAATGTGGTATAGTCCTTTCAAGTTCAGGGAGTAGCTAAACACCGGAAGGTGTATTTGAGATCGTCAGCCGGTACGATGAGTACCCGTATCAAATGAGATAGCAAGACTGAGCAGTGAATAAAACATCACTGCCCGGTCTTTTTTGTTGTATAAGAGAATTTTATTTCTGGCAATCCTGTCGCCATTATTTGCACTCAGCTGGTGGCTGCTGAAAGGAATTTTGCGTATCGTGATCCTTGTAGCCATCATCCGCTGGGTGGTTTCCCTTTTTGAGAGGAACAGATATTAGCTATACTAAATCTAAAAAATGGAGTGTGCTATGAGTCTTTTAAGTGCAATGTTAAAAACCTATCGCGGCGGTAACGCTGATAGGGAGATAATGGTGCGGCTGCAGCAGCGTCGACTTGTAAAGCTGGTGCGTTATGCAAAAGCAAACAGCCGGTTTTACAAGAAGCTGTATGCAGACATAAGCGATGATTTCCGTTTGGAAGATCTGCCGACTACGAATAAGCTGGAAATGATGGCGAATTTCGACGATTTTCTTACCGACAGCCATATCACAATGAGCAGAATAAATGCTTTTACAAGCGATCTTGAAAACATCGGGCGAATGATTGACGGAAAGTATCTTATTTTTAAGACCTCCGGTTCTACGGGCAATCCTGCTGTTGTTTTGTACGATAAACAGAGTATAGATGTTTCCTCGGCTGTAGCCGCATTCCGCACATTCGCAAGGCGTGAGGACTATACTGCGTTTATGAGGCACGGCAAGAAAACAGCGGGGGTTTTTGCAGATTATGGTTTTTATCTCGCCTGCGGAATGTCACGGTATCTGCAACTAAAAATGCCGCATAAGCATACAAAGATCACCGTTGACGTCAACGCGCCAGAGGAACAGATAATCGGGCAGCTCAACGAGTTTATGCCCTCTATGCTCAGCGGCTACCCGTCAATTCTTTCCCTGCTTGCGGATTATGATGAATTAAAGATCCGGCCCGATGTCATAATCACGGGCGGTGAGCTTCTTACTGACGGGATACGAAAAAAACTCATGGAAAGATTTGGCTGTTACGTGCAGACACATTATTCCTGCACAGAAGGAGGCGAGATCGCTTGCGAATGTTCCAACGGGCATCTGCATATTAACGAGGACTGGGTAATCGTTGAACCTGTCGATAAGGACAACAGATCAGTGCCCTGCGGTGTGCGCTCAGACAAGGTCCTTATCACAAATTTGTCTAATTATATCCAGCCTTTTATTCGATATGAGCTGACTGATCGAGTTATCGTACACAATGAAAAATGCGGGTGCGGCAGGAGTACCTGCTGGCTTGAGATTGAAGGCAGAACAGACGACATTCTGAAATTTGACAATGACGTGCAGGTAGCGCCTATGTCGCTGTATAAGATATTGGAGGAAGTAAAGTCTATTCGCAGATTTCAGCTTGTGCAAAGAACAGCAAAACAATTGGAACTGAGAATTATCGCCGAGGACAGAAATGAAGCGTTTGAGGAGGCAAAACGGGATCTGATGTTGTTCTTTGGGAACAAAGGGATATCTGACGTGGAGATCACTTTGTCTGATGCCACCCCGCAGGCGCATAAAACGAGCGGAAAATTTAAACATATCTATGTGGATTATTCGTAAGATAACTTACCATTTCCCAAATCAAAAATTTATGGAGGCAGCCTCTTGACAATGGTTCATTAAAAAGATATAATCTTATCAGTGATAAGATTAAGGAGAATGAAATGAGTAAAAGAGCATATCACCATGGAAATCTGAAACAGGAACTGATTGAAAGAGGACTTGAATTTATCGATCAGAACGGAGTAGAATCTCTATCCATGCGTAAGTTGGCAATTCTTTCCGGAGTAAGCAGTGCAGCACCGTATGCGCATTTTGAGAATAAAGAAGCCTTTCTGTCGGAAGTGCAGAATTATATTACAGAACAGTTTACGGATACACTCCAGAAAACATATGAATCATGCCGCGATAGACAAAGAGTGCTTTTAGAACTTGGGAAAAGCTATGTGTTGTTCTTCAGTCAAAATCCTTTATATTATAGTTTTATTTTTTCTCATGGAGATATAGATATAAATAATTATCCGCCTTTTCAAATGTTTAAAAACATTGCAGGTAATGTAATGAACGAAATATACGGCGGAAAGATTGGCGAGCATGACATTTATAATAAGACCCTGGCAATGTGGGCTATGGTACATGGCCTGGCGCAATTATATACATTGCCGGCATTTCGGATGATGGATAGTCAGAAGGTGGAGCAGAAGAATCTGCAAAATGCCTCTTCAGCAGAGATACAAAGAATATACGAGAGAATAGAGAATATTCTATCTTCAGTGGAAATCTGATAGTAGGAGATGAGGTAATGTTAGGAATTTATTTGAGCGGAACGGGAAATACGGAGCATTGTATCACAAAGCTTCTTGGTTTGATTGATTCTGAGGCTGAAATAATTCGGATGACTAAGGCAGATGAAGAAAAGATCATGGAAAAGATCAGGGGAAATGACACAATAGTTCTTGCATATCCTACTCAGTTTTCTAATGCGCCCTATATGGTTCGTGATTTTATCAAAAGAAATAAAAATGAATGGTCGGGAAAGAAAGTGTTATGTATGACGACAATGGGAGCATTTTCTGGTGATGGCGCCGGCTGCAGCGCAAGACTTCTGAAAGGATACGGAGCGGAAATAATAGGTGGACTTCAGATCCGAATGCCGGATGCGGTATGCGATAATAAAATGCTGAAGAAGCCTCTGGCTGAGAACCGAAGGATTGTAAGAGAAGCAGATAAAAAGATAGAAACTGTGGCAAGGGATATCATAGAAAACGGGAAATATCCAAAAGAAGGAATCAGTTTTATTTCCCATATAGCAGGACTTTTTGGACAGAGACTGTGGTTTTATAACAAGACAACAGACTATTCAAAAAAACTTCAAATAAGTGATGATTGTACAGGATGCGGACTTTGCAGTAAAAACTGTCCAATGGAAAATTTGCGTATTAAAGATGGAAGGGCTATTGCAGGAGACAGCTGCACGATGTGCTATTCCTGCATAAGCACATGCCCGAAACAGGCAATAACACTTCTCGGAAGCAAAGTTTATGAGCAATGCAGATACGAGAAGTATGAGGGATAGTGCGAATATTGTGAAAAACAATGCGAAATTACAAAGGTGTCTTTCACGCTGAAAGAATTTTGAAAAAGTACAAAAAATGAAAAAAGTGTTGACTCCTACACTGCGTCATAGTTTATATTGACATTACCAAGCGAACGGAGGATACGACAATGATGACAGTACATGAGGTGAGCAAGCTTGCCGGGGTGAGTATACGCACTCTGCAATATTATGACAAGATTGGTCTTTTGCATCCGACGGGATACACAGATGCGGGATACAGGCTGTATGACGATACAGATCTGGAACGCCTTCAGCACATCTTACTGTTTCGTGAGTTGGAGTTTCCTTTGAAGGATATCAAGGAAATCCTGAACAATTCTGACTTTGACAGGAGCAAGGCGTTAGAACAGCAGATAGAATTGCTGACGCTAAAAAAGGAGCACATTGATAATCTGATAAACTTTGCGCTTGGAATAAAAATGTTAGGAGTGAAACATATGGATTTTACAGCTTTTGATAGAAGTAAATTGGATGAATATTCCAAACGGGCGAAGGAACAATGGGGAAACACGCCGGAGTATAAGGAGTTTGCAGAGCGAACCAAGAACCGATCAGATCAGGAGGATAAGCTTTTGGCTGACAGATTCATGCTGCTCTTCAAAGAGGCAGGAGAGATTCGATATTCTGATCCGGCTTCTCCAGAGGCACAGGATCTTGTGAAGAGAATACAGAGCTTTATTACGGAGAATATGTACACCTGTTCCAATAAGATTTTAAGAGGACTTGGGAAGATGTATTCCGGTGGCGGTGACTTCACAAAGAATATTGATGGATATGGCGGTGAAGGAACCGGTGAATTCGTTGACAAGGCGATACAGATTTACTGTGACAATTCATAGAGCTGCGCACTTCCCCGCTGAAAATATGGTCACGGAGGTTTCCAGAGCGAGAAACCCCAAAATATTCTGTGATGTCAACTTTCGGTAGAGTCACAGAACTTGCAGCGTTTCGGGGACACACAACTATCTGTTCCTGTTAATCCGGTCAGTTTGAGTTTATATTGTTCCCAGAAAGGAGGTGCTCCTCATGGATCAAGAAAAAATCGGAAGATTCATAGCGACTTGTAGAAAAGAACAGAGGCTTACTCAGGCCGTCCTTGCAGAAAAGCTTGGAATTACAGATCGGGCGGTCTCGAAGTGGGAAACAGGCAGGAGTTTGCCGGACGCATCTATTATGCTTGAACTGTGCAATCTTTTAAAAATCAATATCAATGAGCTTTTCACTGGGGAGCGATTAGGTATGGATCAATATAAAGAAATGGCTGAACAGCATCTGATGGAGATGCGCAGGCAAGAGGAACGGACAAACAAGAAGCTGCTTTCGTTGGAAACTGTGATTGGGTACATATGCTCGATATCGTTTTTGTTGATGATTTTTGCAGCATCTTTCGCTGTGGCAAGCACATGGTGGAGAGTAGCTCTAATTGTTGCTGGATCCATCATCTTTATAGTAGGCATTGCGTACTGCCTGAAGCTGGAGCATGATGCAGGGTATTATGAGTGTCCAGAATGCGGCGCCATCTATATACCATCAATGAAGTCGGTGATCTTCGCTCCGCACATCTGGAGAAACAGAAAGATGACCTGCCCTCATTGTGGCAAGCGTGCATACCACAAGAAGGTACTTACAAAGTAAAAACGGCTCCCGGCCACCGGAATTATCCGATGACCGGGAGCTTGCTTTCTCGTATAGGAAACTTCGTCTCCTATACGAGAAAGCCCTTCGGGTAAAGATGCGCAGCTTCGGGCGCGGAACAGTTTTTGAAGGAGAAGGTCAGACGGCCATGCACTTGTTTACTCATCCTCTGGATTTGTAGTGACATGCATTTCCTCACTCTTGCAACTGAATACTTGTTTCCAGAGCAGTCACCCTCGCCGGCTCTGTTTGCCATATCAAAAAACAGTTCTGCATAATATCATGTTTGCGCGTTGTCTTTCTTTTTGGACAATGATATAATGAAAAGATCATATTAGAGAGGTCATTGGAGATGAAATTAAAAAATGTGTTGATCGTAGTCAAAGATATGGAACGGTCAAAGCGGTTTTATCATGACCTGTTCGGACTTGAAATGGTACTGAACAATGACGGCAATATAATCCTGACGGAAGGCCTTGTGCTCCAGGATGAAAAAATATGGAGGGAGTTTCTTAAGAGAGATATCGTTCCGAAGAACAATTCTTGTGAATTATATTTCGAAGAAAACGATATAGAGGTGTTCATTGATAAACTGGAAAAATTGTACCCTGATGTCACCTACGTCAACAAATTGATGGCTCATAGCTGGGGACAGAAGGTAATCCGTTTCTATGATCCTGATGGTAACTTGATTGAAGTGGGAACGCCCATGCGACAAGAAAGGAATACCTAGGGTGGATGTTATCCAGGTTTATAGCGGTTTATCTGCCAGGTGAATGATTATGATTCAGAGAAGATTGGAAAGCATATGCTTGAAGTAATGGCAAGGCAACAGAGCGACCAGACAAGAAGATAAGGCGGGATTTGCAGGAGGATGCATTGGCTTTTTTGACTGATACCGGACACTGTCCGCTTCATCTGCGAAGCGAATGACATGGACCCGGGGAAAATCGACCGGCACTTCCTGGAGGTGCTGCCGAAGATCTGTCCGAGAGAATATGAATGACAAAAACGCCTCTGACCGTTGTCGGCTGGATGCCTAGAGAACGCCAAGAAGTGCGCGGATGCCAATCCGGGATATATTGTGTTTGATGCAAACGGTGTAAACATCTACACGCCGTAAACAACTGCTCCCGCTGCGCTAGATGTTCCGTTCCTCGTGCGGATCACCATCAGCGACCTCAATATCCGCAAGGGGTCGGGAACGGACTACGCAAGGACGCAGTTCATTCCCGTGGGCGTTTATACCATCATGGAGGTCAAGTCCGGCAAAGGCTCGACTACTGCAGCAATTTTTTTGAAAAGTCTTGATTTTTGCGAATCACCGAAGTATAATAATAAGGCTTGCTCGGAGGGCAAATCATTCGATGGAAATGATTGGCTGGATAAGGCAACAGGTTGAGATACCTGTCACCTGTCCAGCCTTTTTTGTTTGTTCGGGTATGTAATCATATGATGGTCATCGGAGGAACTGTGGTCGTAACCGCAGGATCGAGGAAGATGTCGAGTGCGCTCGGTTTCGTAAAGTCGTTTTATTAGACCGGGCGCATATTTTATGTGGATACGGAGGTGAAGGCAGTGGACATGGTAAATGATGTGTCAGAGTATGCCGTAATGAGGCTTCCAACTGCATGGTTTTGAAAACAAAAACTATCACAAGGAGGTCAATAGAAATGGAGAACAATAGAAGAAAAAATCTGATCAAGTATGTAATCCCAACGATACTCAGCAACGTCTGCTTTCTCTTGTTTACGATCGTGGACGCACTTTATATCCTTACAACCATCGGCGGCGTAACAATCGTGGCGATACGCCTTGGGCGGGGGGATGATGAAGGTGCGAACAAGGCATTTATGCACGCACTGGTAGGCACGCTTACTATTGTGGTGATCCTCTGCCTTGTCGGAGCATGCCTGACAGACCCGGTGTTAAAACTGCTCGGGGCCGATGGCGTGTACCATGACCTGGCAAGGGAGTATCTTTTCTGGTATTCCGTATTCATCATCCCTGCCGGGCTTTCCGTAACAATGCAGGGATTCTGCCGTAATGACGGATCGCCGATCCTGGTGAGCGTTGCTGTGGTTATAAGCACTCTGTGTAACATTTTCGGCGACTGGTATCTGATCTTCCCGAAGCAGATGGGGATGTCCGGTGCCGCCATTGCGACCGGTATTTCGCAGACGATAGCTTTCCTTATCGTGTTAAGCCATTTCCTAAGAAAAAAAGGGAAGGCTGCGTATTGGGAAATTCAAACCGGAGGGCGCGTTGTTTAAGAAGATCGCGGTTCGAGGACTGCGGGAGAGCATTGCCCAGTTTGCCACACCCATGACAACGCTTTGGATGAACAGGATGCTGTTTTCCTATTTCGGAGATATGGCGATCAATGCGTATTCTATCATCTGCTATGTGGCATCGCTTTCAGTTGGCATATTCTTTGGGACGTCTGAGGGCTTACAGCCGCTGATCGGACAGTGCTATGGGGCGAAGGATGAGAAGGAGATGAAGTTTTATTTCCGATCCGGTATCATCATCAATCTTGTGGGCGGTGCGGAGACTATATCCTCGAAGATATGGGACCGGTACGTCTCTTTGTTTACGCGGATATGCAAAGCAAGATAAGGCGATGCCGCGAAAAGGAACCTGATGACGCAAGGTCGGATGCAGAGCTTGAAAAAGCTATCCGTGAGGTGGATAAGGGGCGTGCTGCCTATTATAACAGCTATACTGACAGAACCTGGGGCGACCGCAGGTATTATAATCTGTGTATCAATACCTCCAACCGGACGATGTGTCAGCCGTTGCCACGGGCAGCCAGATGATGCAGCTTGTGACCACGCTGTTTACAGGTCTTGCGATGGGAACCACGATCATTCTGGGTCAGATGATTGGTGGAGGTAAAAAGAAGGAATCCGAGGATGTGATCGGAGGAAGCATTTGCTTCTTCCTGGTACTTGCGGTGATAGTCACGGTGTTGATGCTTATCGTGACAGTTCCCTTTGCGCATCTTATGCAGACACCACAGGAGGCATTCTCGCAGACAATATACTATGTGCGGATCTGCTCAGGCGGGATCATCTTCATAGTCGCTTATAATGTACTGGGAAGCATTTTTCGCGGACTCGGTGATTCAAAGACGCCGCTTCTTACGGTAGCGATCGCCTGTGTATGTAACATCGTCGGAGATCTACTTTTTGTCGCAGTCCTCGGTATGAGAGCTTCCGGAGCGGCGATTGCAACGATTATGGCGCAGGCGATAAGTGTGTTTATCTGCGTATGGCTGATCAAAAGAAAGGGGCTGCCGCTTCCGTTTGGAATACAGAACATCAGGTTTCACAGGAACGAGATTGCGAAGGTGTTTAAGACAGGTGCGCCGATCGCGCTTCAGGATTCTCTGGTTGTGTTATCTTTCCTTGTGATCAATTCCATCGTGAACGGGCTGGGCGTGATATTCTCTGCAGGTGTAGGCGTGGCGGAGAAGGTCTGTGCATTTATTATGCTGGTACCGATGTCTTTTTCACAGTCGCTGTCCGCTTTCGTGGCGCAAAATGTGGGTGCGGGGAATCCCGCTAGAGCAAGGAAGTCCATGGAATGCGCTATGGGAATGTCGATTGTCGCAGGGGTCATACTGGCGTATATGGCATATTTTCATGGTGATGTGTTGGGCGCGATCTTTACGAAGGATCCGGAAGTGATTCTGGCATCTGCTGACTATATGAAGGCATATGCGATCGACACGTTGATGGTGTCATTCCTATTCTGCTTTGTAGGCTATTTCAATGGCTGCGGTTATACTCTGTTTGTCATGATACAGGGGCTTGTCGGAGCATTCCTGGTGAGGATTCCGATATCGTGGTTCATGAGTAGGGTGCCGGATATGAACCTCTTCAAGATTGGTCTTGCAACTTCGGCATCGACTGTGGTACAGATCATCCTTTGCGCTGCATGGTTCGTCCTGACTTTGAAAAAGCATGGCGAAGCCGTTCGTTCAGAATGATTATGAGTCACATAGCAGTAGGAAATATGCGGGTGATGCCGTAAAGGTTTCACCTGTTTTTTCATTCGTCTCGATTTTCTTTACCATTGAACTTTTTACAGATTTTTGTTGTATAATGGTTTAAACGCTTAAACGAAGCGAGGTGATATGATGAAACCTGAGAAAGAGATAAAGAAGCTTTCCGAAGAAATAAAGGCTTCAAAAAAGATACTTATCGCTTTAGGGGATGAAATGCGGCAGCACTTGATCCTTGTGATGATGCAAAGCGGTGACTGCAACGGCATGAGGGTAAATGATATCGCAGAGAATACGAGATTGTCCAGACCGGCGGTATCCCATCACCTGCAGATACTGAAAGATGCGGGGATTGTCAAGATGAGGCGTGAAGGGACAAAGAACTACTACTATTTTGATGCAGATATGGAAGCCTTTGACCGCCTGATCGGTATGCTTACGCATGCGAAGGAGATCATGCTGTCACTTCCGGATAGGAGCGGCGATGATTAAAGTTCATGTACTATCCTGTGGAAGCACTGTAGTGGATGAGGCTTTGCCTTTTTCTAATAAATCAAAGAATCCGCTGGCTTTTACTGGGATACTCAGAGATAAGAAACATAAGATTTCTGTTCCTGTTACGGCATATCTGATTGAGCATCCAAAAGGATTGGTGCTGATTGATACCGGATGGGATACGGCAATTAGGGATAACGCGAGAAAGTATGAGGGCTTTGTAAATTATTTTGCATCGCCGGGATTTCTGCCGGAGGGCGAAGCTGTTACCGAGCATCTGGCGGCATTAGGATACAGTCCGGGAGATGTCGATTACTGTATCATGACGCATATGGATATTGACCATGCCGGTGGTATCGGCCTCATGCAAGATGCGAAGCATATCATGTGCAGCAAAGCGGAGTGGAAGGCGGCTTCCGGCAGAAATCCGAGATACCTAAAACGGCTATGGAAGGACATCAAGGTGGAGACCTTCCCGGACGAGAAATATGACCTGTTCGGGGATAAGAGCGTTATCCTGTTTCCGCTGCATGGGCATTCCGCAGGGATGACGGGTGTCAGAGTCGGAACGAAGGATAAATATCTTATCATCGCCGGAGATGGAGGGTATGGCAGACCGTCATGGGAAGACCTGATCATTCCGGGAGTGGAATGGAATAGAAAAGAAGCGATGCGGTCACTCAAGCGATTGCAGAGGTTTGGAAACGATGAGCATTGCCAGGCAATCCTGATGACACACGATACGGAAATGAAAACAAAAATCTTTGAGATATAGGAGGATACGAGCATGGATACGATGGAACTGATGAAGCAGAGGCATTCGGTAAGACAATTCACGGATAAAGCACTTGATTCAGAAGCGGTAAAAGCTCTTCAACAGGAGATTGACGCCTGCAATAAGGAAAGCGGCATGCACATTCAGCTGATCACGGACGAGCCGGAGGCTTTTCAGGCAGGCAAGCCGACATACGGACAGTTCAAGGGATGTCGGAACTATCTGGCTATTGTAGGACCGAAGGGCAAGGATGTAGAAGCCGGATATTACGGCGAAAGAGTTGTGCTGAAGGCTCAGGAGTTGGGGATTAATTCCTGCTGGGTTGCGCTAACCTATAAAAAAGGCAAGGCCCAGGGAACGGAGAATGCAGGTGAAAAGAGGTACCTTGTGGTGGCTCTTGGCTATGGGGAAAACGGTGGCGTAGATCATAAGGTGAAGTCCATCACGGATGTCAGCGATTACAAGAGCGGAGATCCTGACTGGTATAAGAACGGACTGGAGGCGGCTTTGCTTGCGCCTACGGCGATGAATCAGCAGAAGTTCCGCTTTGAGAGAAATGGTGAAAAGGTAACAGCAAAGGTCGCCGGGATGGGGTTCTATACGAAGATTGATCTGGGAATTGTGAAGTACCATTTTGAGGTTAGCGCCGGAAAAGGCAAGGAAGTCTGGGGATAAAAACTTTGTAAACTGAATAACGAATCGTTACTCCGCCTGCGGGCGTTGGGAGAAATCCTGATGTTCGCAGGCTTTTTTTCGTTTACAGAAAAAAGTTTAACGGATATAATAAACATGACATACAGTTGTCATGTTGAGTTTGCGATGATATGTACGGAGGACAGGAGACATGACTGACAAAGAAAGAATCGAAGAGATCATCCGGGAGATCGCAGCATCCTTTTCCGGAGAACATAGCACAAAAAACTGGACGGAAGAGACAATCTGGTTTGATGCGGCTCCTTTTGCTTGTGTCGGAGCGGACAGGGCTAAGAAGGTTTTTGATGAAGCGTTTGGAAACTTAAAAAGCTGTGATGTGGAGATCCTGGATATCCGCACCAGAATCAAGGGCGATGCAGCCCTTGTCTGCTCTGTGCAAAAGTGGGATACCGTGAATAAGGACGGCAGCGCAAATCCGCCATTTATGATGCGTCAGACGGATTATCTGGAAAAGCAGGATGGCGACTGGAAAGTGCTTCATGAGCATACTTCACAGGCTTCCTGCTGGGATGGAACAATCGTAGAGTGAGGTGATCGCAGTATGCATTTCGTGGAAGCAAAATCGCTGCTTACCAGATGGAACGGCATGAATATCTACCGTGGCTGCTCCCATGGATGCGTGTACTGTGATTCACGGAGCGACTGCTATCAGTTTAAGCATCCGTTTGAGGATATTGAGGTAAAGCAGAACACTCCGGAACTATTGGAAAATATTCTGCGTAGTAAGAAAAAGAAGATCATGATAAGCTCCGGCTCCATGTGCGATCCGTATCAGCCCTGTGAAAAGAAATTGGGACTGACAAGAAGATGTCTGGAACTGTTAGACCAGTATGGGTTTGGGGCGACGGTCATTACAAAGTCTGATCTGGTTCTTCGGGATATGGATCTGTTTTGCAGCATCAATGAGAAGGCGAAAGCTGTGGTGCAGATGTCGTTGACGATAGCAGATGAAACTTTAAGCCGGAAGCTGGAGCCGGGTGTCTGCAATACCAAAAGGCGGTATGAGGTGCTGAAGGAGTTTCAGAAGACCGGTGTTCCGACGGTGGTCTGGATGAGTCCTCTGTTACCCTTCATCACGGACACAAAAGATAATGTGGAGACGATCCTTGGCTACTGCTTCGATGCGGGAGTAAAGGGAATCATCTGCTTTGATATCGGGATGACTCTGAGATCCGGAGACCGGGAATATTACTACCGTGCTCTGGACAGGTATTTTCCTGGATTATCGGCAAAATACAAGGAAAAGTATGGCGGAAGCTATGAAGTTGTCAGCGACAGAAACGATGAGTTGATGAAGATGTTTCACGCAGAGTGCGAAAGGCACGGTGTGCTGCATACACCGGATGACTGTTTCCGCTACACAAGCGAACTGCCGGATAAGTATGAGCAGATGAGTATTTTTGATATGTAAGGGTGTATGAATGATTGCGGTCAGTAGGGATCTGGTTCTCTGCTGGCCGTTTTTTTATTGCCTCTTTACTATCGTCGCATCCTACTATATAATATAGTCGTATCCTACGAAGAAGATTTGATATGGAGGGTGAATATGAAATTAGATAAAGCAGCAATCCTGATCAAAAAGGCTGCACTTGAGTTTGACAAGATTTCCAATGGCATTTTAGAGGAATATGATCTTACGACTTCTCAGTACAAGGTTATGAAATATCTGTACGAAGAGAGCGATGTGCGGATCGTTGATCTTGAAAAGTATTATTCAATGTCACACCCAACGACCATCGGGATCGTTCAGAATCTTGAAAAAAAAGGTCTGATTGAATATCGGGATAATCCGAATAACTCCAGAAGCCGGTTCATTGTTCCCTCCGCGCTGGCTTTAGAACGCAGGACAGAGCTTGAGGGGATTGGTGCGGAGCTTGAGACAGAGCTTACAAAAAATCTGTCAGAAAGAGAAAGAGAGCGGCTTATCACTCTTCTGAAGAAGATGATGGGAATTGAGGAGTAGAGAGATGTCATTAACGACGAAGCAACAGGACGATACACGAAGGGAACTTCGGGAGAACTTTGAGAAATCCGGGCTGACCATAGATGAGGCTGCGGCTGACCTTGCAACCACGCCTGCTTACATCGAACGGCTTCTAAGGCTTGAGCCGAAGAGCCATGATCACACATGGATTTTACGAAACACTGGTTTCTCAATGCAGATGTGATCGAACGCGGCAAAATCATGTACCCATAAGGAGGGACCACAATGAAAATAATTACAGTTGAAGAACACTTTACAGACCAGCGAATCGTTGATTCGAATGCAGCATACGGCGACGCATCCGGGATGGCAGACCTTCCGGAGAAGGTGAAGACGGCGCTTAACGGAATGCGTTTTACCGGGGAGATGCTGACTGACAGAGATGATAAGCGGCTTAAGTTTATGGATGAGCAGAAGGTGGATGTGCAGGTATTATCTTACACGGCACCAGTCTCGGATATGGTGCCGACAGAAGAAGCTTTGAAGATATGCAGACAGGCAAATGATATTCTGGCCGGACTGATGGAAGAACATCCTGACAGATTTTTGGCATTTGCCACACTTCCAATGGCAGATCCGGAGGCTGCAGCAAAGGAGCTTGAACGATGTGCGAAGGAGCATCATTTTGTTGGTGCGCTCATTACGGGCACATGGCAGGGAAAGTTCTATGATGATCCCGTGTTCTTCCCGATATTTGATAAGGCGGCGGAACTGGATGTCCCCATTTCTTGGCATCCTGAATTCCCGGATGCCAAGATCATGAACCATTACTATCTTTCCGACAATTACCCGCTTCTTACGGGGATGCAGTTTGGTACAGCCGGATTCGGGTGGCATCTGGATGTGGGACTCCATATGGCAAGGATGATTTTGTCAGGTATCTTTGATAAGCTGCCGAATCTTAAGTTTATCTCCAGTCACTGGGGAGAGACGATCCCTTCCATGCTCGACCGTATGGATCAGATCATGAAGCCGGAGCAGACCGGGCTTAAAAAGAAGATATCCGATTACTATCACGAGAATGTTTACTATACGCCGAGCGGTATTTTGTCCAAGGATCAGTTTGAGTACATGGTCAAGGTGTTTGGCGCAGATCATATCATATGGGCACTGGATTATCCATATGTGAAGTTTGACTCCTGCAGTACGGATTTCCTCATGGATTCCGATCTGACGGATGGAGAGAAAGAACTGATTGCTCATGGTAATGCTGAAAAACTGTTTCATTTAAGCTAAAGGAGGATGAGAAGATGACTGATATTAAAAGATTAGGGCTTGGATGCATGGGCATGAATATGTCTAATAAGGACAGAGCAATCGAGACCATTCATTATGCGCTGGATAACGGCGTCACTTTGCTGAATACAGGCGAGTTCTATGGTGGCGGTGAGAGTGAAATGGTGCTTCGTGAGGCACTGAAAGACGTTCCGAGGGATAAGTATTTCTTATCGGTGAAGTTTGGTGTGCTGCCGCAGCCGGGCGGCGGTATCTATGGACTGGATGTAAAGCCCTTTAATGTGAAAGCGCATCTGGCGTATTCCATGCATCGTCTGGGGCTAGATTATATTGATCTGTATCAGCCCGCAAGGATGGATGAATCCGTTCCTGTGGAGGAGCTTATAGGCGCATTATCAGATCTTGTAAAGGAAGGCTATATCGGAAGTATCGGACTGACACAGCTTTCTCCGGAAGACCTGGAAAGAGCGGCGAAGGTCCATCCGATTAAGACGGTTGAACTGGATTATTCTCTGGCAAACCGCAGTATCGAACAGATTGGAATCCTGGACACAGCAAGAAATAACAATATAGACATATTGGCGTTTGGCGTGCTTTCGCATGGTCTATTGTCTGATGCTACAGACAGTGCCCATCCGGCAGGTAATCCGTCAGCCCGAAGACCGGGGATGCCTTTTGAATTTAAGGAAGAGTTGTTATCCGGTATCCGCAAGATTGCACAGGAAAAGAATACGACTGTGGAGAATCTGGCACAGGCATATGTTTATGCAAAGAATCCTGATATGAGCATCCTTATCGGCACCACACGGAAAGAACACTTGCAGGATTCCATAGATGCATTGTCGGTTGACTTGTCCGCAGAGGATGTTCAGCGGATAGAGTCGGTATTTCCTGCCGAGAAACTGCAGGGAATGGGCATGAGGAATATCATCTTTAGGGATGGTCAGATAGTGAGAAGCTGACTGGTTCCTGGAAAATGTGAGAAGTGAGGTGTTCTCTGATGATGATGTGAAGATAAGTTGGAAATAGAGATTGCGCTGCGGGGTTTGTCAGAGATGGCAGGCCTCTTTTTTGTTTTTGAGGCTATACAGATGACTGGTTCTATGATAGAATATCTTATGCAAATCGTATAAGTGCTTATATATTAAGGAACGAAGAAAATGGTTAAGAATAATATCGAGATAGATGTAAAAGTTAAATGCCTGGAAGAACATAAGACACAGGCGGATATTGCAAAGATTGTAGGGACACCGGCATCATATGTGAATAAGCTGATCCGCAGAGATGAAGGGGTAGTGAATAATACCTTTGTTAAAATGCTGGAAGCACTTGGGTACGATATAGAACTTCATTATGTAAAAAGGGAAGAATGATTTGTGTCAACAGTGTTGTCACAAATCTGAAAGGCGGTAAATGATTATGAGCAATGATATAACGGCAGCAGGAAGTCTGATCCAGATCATCAGCCAGTCACGACAGAGTGCCTTGAAAAAGGTGAATGAAGAACTGATCAACATGTATTGGCGTGTTGGAGAATACCTGAGCACAGAATCAGCCAAGGCATCATTTGGAGATGCTTATATTGATTCGATTGCAGAAGAAATACAAGATGCCTTTCCGGGTATTAAGGGATTTAACAGACGCGGTCTGTATAGGATGAAGAAGTTTTACGAAACTTATAAGGATGATGAATTTGTGACAACACTGTTGTCACAAATTAGCTGGTCGAATCATCTGGCGATCCTTTCAAAGGCAAAAACGGAAGAGGAACGGCATTTCTACATCTCTTTATGCGTAAAAGAGAACTATTCGGCCAGAGAACTGTCAAGACAGATTGACAGCGGCTATTATGAGAGATATATGCTGTCTAAAGAAAAATTATTGCCGGAACCGATTAAAGGCTTGAAGGAAAACCCGTTTTTGGATTCCTATGTGATCGAATTTCTGGATCTGCCTTCAAATTTTAAAATTTTAAGGAAGCAGATTTGAGAAAGGGTCTGATCCGGAATATGAAGGATTTTATTCTCGAAGTCGGTAAAGACTTTACCTTCATTGATGAAGAATACCGGGTGCAGGTCGGCGGCAGTGACTATAAAATAGACCTTCTTTTCTTCCATAGAGGATTACAGTGCCTTGTTGCGTTTGAACTTAAGATAGGAGAATTTAAGCCGGAATATATTTCCAAGATGGATTTCTATCTGGAAGCACTTGACCGGCAGAAGAAAAAAGATAATGAGAACCCAAGTGTAGGCATGATCCTGTGTGCATCCAAGGATGATGAGGTGGTTGAATATGCAATGAGCAGAACCTTATCTCCGATGATGGTGGCTGAGTATCAGCTGCAGCTGCCTGATAAGAGTGTATTGCAGAAGAAACTGCAGGAATTGATCAATATGCCTTTATTGGAAGATGGAGAAGCCGATGATTAGACTACAGACTGCTTATGAAAAAAACAGAGATCTGCTTTGGAACATTAATCAGAAGTATCTGTATGAGATGACAAGCTTTTATGATGATCCGATGGATGAGATTGGAAACTATCATTACGGGCACTTTGATGATTATTTCTCGGATCCAAGGAGAGTGGCTTATTTCATATTCGATGATGATGTGCTTGTGGGATTTGCGATGATTTGCCCATACTCAAATATAGAGCAGAATCCTGATTACACAATGGCAGAGTTCACAGTATTTCCGGCTTATCGAAGAAAGCATTTTGCTATTGATGCCGTAGAAATGATCCTGGATAAGCATCCGGGGAAGTGGGAGATCAAATATAACGAGAAAAATGGTGGCGCAAAGAACTTATGGAATACAGTGGCAGCTCCGTGTGATCCGGAAGTGCATCATCTGAATGAGGAGGAAACGGTACTCGCGTTTGAGGTGAAAGACGAATCATGAAAAAAGTTGGTATTGTGGCATGCTCAGATGCTCAAAAGGAAGAGTATCGTAAACAGAACGAGGAATTGATTAGATTCCTTGAATCGAATGGTACCCAGCCAGTGATGAGCTCATGCATATATGAAAAAAATGACAGCATTTTCTCCGGCTCTCCCAAAGAGAAGGCAAACCAGATGATGAGAATGTTCACGGATCCTGATATTGAAGAGATTTATGATATTTCAGGCGGAGATATGGCAAACCAGATTTTGGATGATCTTGATTATGGGAGAATAGCTGAAAGCAAGGCTGTTTTCTGGGGTTATAGTGATCTGACTACAGTCATCAATGCCATCTATACAATGACTGGAAAAGCAAGCGTATTATACCAGGTAAAGTTTATGACGAGTTTCGGCACTTCGGCAGAATTGCAAAGGGAGAGGTTTCAAAACCGTGATGAACTGTTTTCACCAACGTTCGAGTTTGTTCAAAAGGATGCTATGAGCGGCATAGTAGTCGGAGGAAATATACGATGCTTTCTGAAACTGGCGGGCACCCGGTATTTTCCGGCTCTTGAAAACAAGATTCTTCTCCTGGAAGCTCTGGGAGGGGAGGTGTCGCAGATGGCAACATACCTTGCCTCGTTAAAGCAGATAGGGGCATTTGAGAAAGTGAATGGAATTATACTCGGTACTTTTACCACAATGGAAAAGAATCATTGTGTTCCGGATATTATAACTCTGGTAAAGGAATACGCTCATCCGGAAACACCAATAGCAGTTACAAAGGATATTGGTCATGGAGATAATACTAAGGCGATTTTCATAGGGAAAGAAATTGAAATTTCAGTTTGAGCATATAACCTGGGATTCATCGGAGGAATAGTAATGGGAGACTTTAGCATTAATGAGATGCTTGAAATGCAGCGAGCTTTGCAGGAGAAGTATAAAGATATCTGGGAAGGTATATCGCCGGAAGTCGGAAAGAACAAGTTATTATGGATGATCGGAGAAATTGGAGAAGTTATAGATATCATCAAGAAGCATGGTGGAGAAACGGCCTGTAAGGATGCGGAAATGCGCGAGCAGCTTGTTGAAGAACTGGCAGATGTCCTCATGTATTATAATGATGTACTGCTTTGTTATGGAATATCAGCAGAGGAATTGAAACAATCCTACGTTCATAAATTTGAAAAGAATTTGGAGCGTTGGTAGATCGGTATTTGTGAGGTTGAAATGGAAGAAGGAATCATTGTTGCCGCCAAGGACTATATCCATGATTTATTCAAGAGTAATTCGGACGGACACGATGCTAATCACTCAATAAGGGTATATCAGAACGCCTGCAGAATTGCCGAAGGATATCCAAAAAGTAATCTGATGGTCATATCGCTGGCTGCTTTTCTTCATGATGTTGACGACCACAAGCTGTTTCATACAAAAAACAATGAGAATGCAAGGGCTTTCTTGCAGAGTCATCGCATAGAAAGCGAAACGATTGAGTTCATTTGTGAGGTCATTAACGGCGTATCATTCAGTAGAAATAAGGGGAAGCATCCCGAAAGCGTAGAAGGTAAAATCGTACAGGATGCAGACAGACTGGATGCCATAGGCGCGATCGGAATCGCCAGAACCTTCGCTTATGGAGGTAAGAAAGGCAGGTCATTAGAATCCTCGATGCAACACTTTAGCGATAAATTGCTATTGCTTAAGGATGAAATGAATACAGAAGAAGCAAAAAGGATAGCAGAAATCCGTCACGCATATATGCAAGGATTTCTAACCGAAATTTACGAAGAAATGGAGTCATAATTACCAGTTTGATAATGAGATGGGATGCTGCACTTATCTAACACCAGATTGCCGATTTTATGGCACTTGTCGGACACGCTCCGCTCTTATTTTTCAAAGGATAGAGCGGAAAGCCTTGATTTATGGGAAAAAGTTTTTCAAAAACTTTGTGTCACAGGGTTGACATTATCGGGTACCGGTAAAACCTATGCCTCCGCATTTGGCATACGTGATGTGATTTTCGCACTCCCGGATCAGAATAAATCTGACAAGCAGGAGCGGGTTCTATGCCTTGTTCACAGAGAGCAGATCGCAAAACAGGCAATGGAAACCTATCGAAAAGTGTTCGGCACGTCAAAACATTATGGCTTGTTGTCTGGAAATTCTAAGAATTATGATGCGGAATTTCTGTTTTCTACCATGCAGATGATGGCAAAACCGGAGGTTATGGAACGATTTGAGCGGGATGCATTTTGCTGTATCATTCTCGACGAGGCCCACAAAACAGGAGCTAACAGCTATCAGAGAATCATGGACTATTTTATTCCGAATCTGTGGTTGGGCATGACTGCCAGTCCAGAGCGCATGGACGATTTCGATGTGTTTGGACTGTTTGACCACAATATTGCCTATGAGATCCGATTGCAGCAGGCGATGGAAGAGAACCTTCTTTGTCCTTTCCATTACTTCGGTATCACCGAGCTGGAAATTGAAGGAGAGGTTTTCGATGATGAGACGGGGGTGCGCAATTTCCGTTATCTGATTTGCGATGATCGGGTGGATTATGTAATTAGGCAGGCGAAATATTACGGATACAGTGGTAACCGGGTAAAAGGATTGATTTTCTGCAGCCGTAAGAGAGAGGCAAAAGCGCTTTCTGATAAATTCAACCAAAGAGGCTACCGCACGGTCTTCCTGGGAGGAGACACATCACCGGAACACAGGGAGGACTGCATGGACCGACTGACCAGTGATACACGGGAAGATTATCTGGATTACGTTTCACAGTGGATATCTTCAATGAAGGTGTGGATTTGCCTGAGGTCAATCAGATTATCATGCTCCGCCCTACGCAGAGCCCGATTATCTTTGTTCAGCAGCTCGGACGTGGGCTGCGTAAAGCAAATGAATAGGAATATGTGGTGATCCTGGACTTCATCGGAAATTATAAAAATAATTTCATGATTCCCGTTGCTCTATCTGGGGACCGCAGTTACAATAAAGACAATATCCGGCGGTATGTACTGGAAGGAGAACGCATATTGCCCGGATCCTCTACCATAGATTCGGAAACACATCAAGTGTTTCCGAATCGTACTTGCCTAGGCCCGAAGGGGCGTATCCGCCGTCAGGCGGATTTTTGATAACAGCAATCTGGGTTCCTATTACAAGTTTCTTGTAAAATACGAACCGGATTATTCGGTACGCCTATCCGACACAGAGGAGAAGGTGATTGAGTTTATCTCCAAAAAGCTCGCGGGTGGAAAGCGAATTCATGAACTTAAGCTTTTGAGTCAGGCGCTGTATTCCAGCATGGCCTGTTTTGAACTGAAACAGCAGAAACGAAAAGCAAAGCATAGAGGGCGTTGAAAAAAATTATCACTATTTTAAAAATTCACTTGACCTTCACGCAACGTTATAGACTATGGTTATTCTATCAAGAGCAGGAGGTCATAGCGGTATGAAAACTGTAAAGGAAATTGCAGAGCTCACAGGTATCAGTGTGCGCACACTTCACTATTATGATGAGATTGGATTACTTGCTCCTTCACAAAAGAATGAAGCGGGATACAGACTTTATGACGATAAAGCACTGGAGAAGCTGCAGCAAATACTGTTTTTCAGAGAATTTGATATTCCATTGAAAGAGATCAAATCTGTAATAAATCATCCTGACCTTGATAGGAACCAGATTCTGCAAATGCAGAGGGAAATGCTGGTGGCTAAAAAAGAACGTCTGATATGTCTGATTGCCAGCATTGACAACATTTTGAAAGGAGACAACAAGATGGATTTTACAGTATTTGATGAAACAGAAATTCGCAGAATGTATGATAATATTGTTCAGAATATGAACGATGCACAGAAGCAAATTTTTGTAGACACATATGGCAGTATGGAGACGTTTAAAGAACATTTTCTCACGAATGCTGCTACGGAACAGGCACAAAAAAATTTTGCTAAAGTTGTTGAGTGGTATGGAAGTAAGGAAGCCGCATTGGAGGCTGCAACCAATGCGCCATCATCCGATATCATAGCATCGTACCAAAAGCGTATCGGTACAATTCAGAAGAAATTGGCTGATCATAAGGGAACAGATGTGGATTCTTTTGAAATCCGTGAATTGATTGGTGAATATGATTTTGTGGCAAAGCAGCTCTACCAGATGAAAGATGTTCGTGAACTTATGTTGCAGATCGCACATGGCTATAGGACAAACCCGGAAATGCAGACAGGTGTCGATTCAGTTTATGGAGAAGGCTCTGCTGCTTATATTGGAGAAGCTATCGAAGCATTTTATATCAGGCAGTGACACCCTCGAAATAGGCTCTGGGTACATTTTGGGTACACCAGCTTTGAAATGAATTATATTCCACAACATTTATGCCGAAGGTGATCGAATTCCCCAAGCAGAAACAGGCATGATGGAAAATGGACAAAAATGCGGAATCCGCAAAAATGTCACATGTAGCATTGATAATTCGATTGAAATCGGGTATAATGTAAATGGACAAAATTGCGGAATCCGCATTTTCGTATCATAAGATGAGAGGGTGATGAAAATGGAAATTCGCAGAGATATCTACCTGAACAAATTGATTTCCAAGCGTCACAATGGCCTGATCAAGGTCGTCACCGGTGTTCGCAGATGCGGGAAGTCCTATCTGCTCTTTGAGCTGTTCAGAGAGTATCTTAGGAATGATCAGGTTCCGGACGATCACATCATAGAGATGGCCTTTGATGCCTACGAGAACAAAAAGTATCAGGACCCGGAAGTGTTCTTCCCTTACCTGACCGAGAGGATCAGCGATCAGGATCAATACTATGTACTATTGGACGAAGTGCAGCTTCTCGGAGATTTTGAGTCCATTCTGAACAGTCTGGTACGAAGGAAGAATGTCGATGTCTATGTAACAGGCAGCAATGCGAAGTTTCTTTCAAAAGATATCATTACAGAGTTCCGCGGGCGAGGCGATGAAGTGCATATGTATCCGCTGACATTCGCGGAGTTCATGTCTGTGTACGAGGGAGAAAAGGCTGATGGATGGCGCGATTATGTTCTTTACGGTGGACTTCCACTGGTGCTTAGTTTTGCCACGCCGGATCAGAAGGGCGATTTCCTGAAGTCTCTATTAGAGGAGACGTATATCTCCGATATCATTGGCAGAAATAATGTCAGAAACAAAGCTGAGCTGGAGGAACTGCTGAATATCCTGTCTTCAGCGATAGGGTCCCTGACAAATCCGAGCAAGCTGTCAGCAACCTTTAAGAGCGTAAAGAATAAGACGATCAGCAAGACTACAATCAAGCGCTATATTGATTATCTTGAAGACTCTTTCCTGATTGACAGCGCGATTCGATATGACATAAAGGGCAAGAAATATATCGATACGCCGTCCAAGTATTATTTCACGGATTTGGGACTTCGAAATGCCAGGCTGAATTTCAGACAGGTCGAAGAAACGCATGCAATGGAGAATATCATCTTTAATGAGCTGAAGGTCAGAGGCCATAACGTAGATGTCGGCGTTGTTGTGATGAATGAAACAGATAAGGCCGGTAAAAAGGTAAGAAAGCAACTGGAGATCGATTTTGTCTGCAATAAGGGTTCCAAACGTTACTATATCCAGTCGGCTTTTGCTATGCCGGATGAGAAGAAAATGCAGCAGGAACAGAGACCTCTGATCAATACGGGGGATGGTTTCAAGAAGATCATTATCACGAAGGATGCCATTGCACCGCTCTACAATGAGGAAGGCGTGCTGGTGATGAGCGTCTATGACTTCTTGTTAAATCCTGATAGCATGGAGCTATAAGTCGTTTCAAATAAAGAATAGTATCGCTGATATTTTCAGGTGTTTTACGGTCAGTTTCGAGAAGGGAGTTGAACTTTATCTTCTTTGGGTAACTTTTTCAAAAAATTAATCAGAAATAGTACAGTAATTGGAGTGGAGAGCAGCAAGGAAACAGGCTGAGCCTCCTGTATTCCACTGAGCCCTCTGAGCGAGGAAAGTATCAATAGTGTCGGGATAAGCAGCAGCCCGCTTCTTACAGCTGAAAGCAGGGACGCACCCAGGCGTTTGCCCGTACTTTGAAACAACATTTCCGTCGTCATACAAGGCGGCAATACTAAGGTTGCCAATGCCTGCAATGTCAAGGCTCTTGTACCGATTTCTATAACCTCTGGGTCGTTACGGAACAGCGCAATCAGGCTGCCCGAAAAGATGACCAGAAAAGTGCTGCCGATGACGATGATCCCCTCTGATGCCAACGCGGTAAAAACAAAGCCCTTTCTGATACGCGAGTATTTTCCGGCGCCGTAGTTGAACGCAGATACAGGCTGGAATCCCTGTCCGATACCCAGCGCAATGGAGAATGCAAAGAAGATAATGCGGGATACAATGCTCATCGCCGCAACAGCCGCGTCGCCGTACACAGCACATTGAGCGTTCAGCAAAACGGTCGTCAGACTATTCAATCCCTGTCTTAAAAGGCTGGGAAAGCCTGTCGCCATAATGTCGCCGAGCATTGCCGGAGTGACCTTTGCGGCATTTTTGAAGCTGATTTTTGTTTCTGTTCTGCCCGACAGGAACATCCAAAGTAAAATTCCCCAGCTGACAAGCTGACTGAGGGCTGTGGAGAGTCCTGCTCCGGCAATTTCCATCTTCAAGCCGAACATAAGAATAGGGTCCCCTATCATATTCAGAACAGCGCCTGCCATCAGTCCGACCATTCCGAGGCTCGCTTTTCCCTCGTAACGCAGAAGATTGTTAAGCGTCAGGCTCGAACTCATAAACGGCGCCGCCAGCAGTATGTAGAAAATATATGTTTTTGCAAAGGGCGCAATTGTTACTGTGCTTCCGAGGAACATTACGATGTCATCAAGCCAGATAAATCCGACAACGCTGATGATAATACCGAACAAAAGCGAGCAGAAAAATCCCGCCGAAGCGTGAGCTGACGCGCTCTCCTTATCCTTCGCACCAAGAGATCTTGAGAGAATACTTCCCGCGCCCTGACCGAACAAAAAACCAAATGCCTGAATAATCGCCATAAAGCCGAAAACGATACCGACAGCTCCGCTGGCGCTTGTACCGAGCTGACCGACAAAGGCGGTATCTACCAAGTTGTAAATGTTTGTGACGAGCATTGAGATAACCGACGGAATTGACAGCGTAAGCACCAATTTAGAAATCGGTGTTTTCGTCATTTTGTCATATTGTGAGATGTTTTCTTTTTTACTCATAAATGTTCCTCCTTCTTTATCAGAACGATGCCCGCCGCGTTGGATGCGATGGTAAACAGATCCATTGCCAATGAGGTGTAGTTGTGAATGGTAAAATCATATACGCACCACATCACCTGTGTTGCAATGATGACGGTCTTTAAGGTAATCTCACTCTTGGTGTCCAGAAACCAGGTAAAAAGGCAAGCGGCGAAAACCGGCAGCCATCCGATGAAACCCATCCGGTTTACGCTGCCGGTAATGATGATCTGAATTGCGATAAACAGGAGCTTCAGCGGGAGCGTCAGCTCCCGCTTAAAGCAGATCAGATTCCTCAGTATGCTGACCGCGTTGGAGATAAAACCGGTCACGCCTCCCAGGATGAGGTTTCCAATTCCCATGATGGCGAATTGAATGCACTGCACCCGCAGGATATTTTTCTTCGTTTTGATAAATCCGATTCCCACCATCAGCAAAGCGCCGATGAAGGTGACGGCATTTCCAAGCAAAATAGTATTCATTTTCATTAGCTCCGGTCTGATTTCAAAACAGTTCCCCAGTATAATAGCATCAAAAATGGCTGTAATCAATCGAAATATTATATGGGTTTGCTTTTTGCGGGGAACATAGAAGAATAAAAATCATAGGATATAGAAAGGAACGATAAAGGAAAATCTGGATGTGAACAGTGAAAAAATAGAAAATCTCCTAAATCTGGCGCTGGACGCCACCGATGCGGAGCGGGAGAAATCTCTGAATTTACAGGTGGGCTATGAGCCGGCGCAGCGGGAGTGGGAACTGATCATTAAGTACGATCAGGCGGCAGGCGCGCAAAGGGAGGAGCTGGCCTCTGTAGTGCCGCTGTCCTATGGGTACGGTATTATCCGTGTATCAGAAACGGAGATTGAGCGATTAGCCGCTTTGCCGGAGATAGAATATATAGAAAAACCAAAGAGGCTGTTTTTTGCTGTGGATCAGGGCAAAGCAGCTTCTTGCTTTTCTGGTCTGCCTGCCGTATCAGAAGATATTGAAGAAATAACAGAGGGCCAGGCAGCGGCAGGAGGCGGCTCTTCGGATACAGGAAGAACAGCGACGGTACCCCTTAGCGGAAATGGGATTATCACAGCAATCATTGACTCCGGGGTGGATTATTTTCATCCTGATTTTCGGGGCTGGGACGGACGCACGCGAATCCTGGACATTTGGGATCAGACGGTATCATCCGGCAACCCTCCTGCCGGTTTTTTGCAGGGAACAGAATTTAGCAGGGACGAGATTAATCGGGCGCTGTCTCTTGGCAGCAGAGGCGAGGGTTATAAAATTGTACCCAGCGTAGATTATAGCGGTCATGGAACCGCAGTTCTTGGAATTGCTGCCGGAAATGGCAATGCCTCCGGAGGCCGCTATGGCGGCGGCGCGCCCCAGAGTGATATTCTGGTGGTGAAGCTGGGAACCCCCGGATTATCCGATTTTCCCAGCACTACCCAGCTGATGCAGGCAATGGAGTATGTGATGCGAAAGGCTATGGAATATCAGAAGCCAATTTCAGTCAATCTGAGTTTCGGAAATGTGTACGGCTCCCACAGTGGTACATCACTTTTAGAAACTTACATGAATGAGATGGCGGGAGCCTGGAAGAACGTCATTGTAGTGGGAGCAGGAAATGAGGGTAGCGCAGCAGGGCACGCATTCGGCAGGCTCACGGACTCGGAGATAGAGATCGTAGAATTAGCCGTCGCAGAATATGAGACGAATCTGAATCTGCAGTTATGGAAAAATTACGCGGACGAATTTGAAATTACCCTGGTACATCCTGCCGGTCAGAGAATTACACTGACTGCGCCTTCTTTTTCAGCCCCTTCCGGAAGCCCGGGAACCAGACGTTACCGGATGGGCAATACGGAAATTCTGGTCTATTACGGAACACCCTCACCCTACAGTCAGAATCAGGAGATTTATTTCGATTTTATCCCGTCGGGACAGTTGGGAAACTATATTACTTCCGGTGTATGGCGGATCGAGTTGACGCCCCGGCGAATCGCCAGCGGAATGTATGACATGTGGCTCCCTGGTGCGGAGGCTCTAAACCGCGGCACAGGTTTTTTGCGTCCTTCACCGGAGGTAACACTGACTATTCCTTCCACCGCTGAAAAAGTAATTACAGTTGGAGCCTATAACTCACACACGCTGTCCTATGCCGCCTTCTCCGGCAGAGGTTACACACGTTCCCCGGAGAAAATCAAGCCTGAGCTGGCCGCTCCCGGGGTGGACATCATCACCACCGCTGTGGGCGGAGGCTATGCGGCGGTGACGGGGACCTCTTTTGCCGCGCCCTTCGTGACGGCGGCATCCGCTCTGCTGATGCAGTGGGGGATCGCTGCCGAGAATGATCCATACTTATATGGAGAGAAGGTCAAGGCGTATCTGATCAAAGGCGCCAGAAGGCTGCCGGGTTTTACCCAGTGGCCGAACCCGCAGCTGGGGTGGGGGACGCTGTGCGTGAGGGAGAGTTTTCCGGGGTAAAGAGAATAATTACCGGTTCTCAGCGATTTTGGTTATAAAAACGGAATAATTTTTGATATTGAAGTTGTA
Source organism: uncultured Lachnospiraceae bacterium (assembly GCA_902802515.1). Classification (GTDB taxonomy): domain Bacteria; phylum Bacillota; class Clostridia; order Lachnospirales; family Lachnospiraceae; genus Merdiplasma. The sequence continues at coordinate 20,202 of CADCMM010000005.1, read as the reverse complement.
ATATTGAACGGGATAATCTAAAATAGAACTATTGTTGAATAAAATAATTTACCCGAAAGACCCGTGTCCCTGTGGAGATGGGAAAGAATATAAAAAGTTGTTTTATGATCTGATGGATTTAAACAAGTCTTTTGAAGCGTATGATAAATTTGATGGGGCAATCTGATGATTTATGGATGCTGAAAATATAAGAAGAAAGAAGTACTGAGCATGAAATCGAAGAGATTTACAAAAACTATATTAGTAATAGTGACTGCTGTCTGTTTAACAGGATGTACGGAACGGTCTGCGGAAGGCAGCCTGACAGCGCAGGGAATGGACGCAATCCAGGCGCTGGATTACCAGGCGGCACTGGAGTATTTCCAGCAGGCGGTAAATAATGGAGAGGATGATGTACCTGCATTGCGTGGGGCTGGCATGGCATATATGGGGATGGCAAAGTATGAGGAGGCTGTACAGGTCTTTGATCAGGCACTGGATTATACGGATGAGAAAATGCCGGAGGCTGTCAGGGACATTATTCTCTACAAAGCATCTGCACAGTTTCGCCTGAAAGATTATGATGGAACCATTGAGTCCTGCGACCAGATATTGGAAGAAGAGGAAGTGGCTGACGCGTATTTCCTCAGAGGAGCCAGCTGTTTGAAACTGGATTATCAGGATCGGGCCAGGGAAGATTTTGATCAGGCAGCAAAGCTGACCCCTGAGGACTATACTCTATACTTGAATATTTATGAATGTTATGAAGCGCAAAATCTGTCAGCCTTGGGAGACGAGTATCTTCAGACAGCTTTGAATATTACGCCAAAGGGAGCGGAAGACTACTATTGTATTGGTCAGATCTATTATTATCTGGAACAGTATGATCAGGCGCAGAATGCCCTGATCTCTCCGGTGAATGAGAAGTATCTTCCGGCACTGGGATTGATGGGACGGATTTATCTGGCACAGAATGATTATGCTCACGCAAAAGGGATGTACCAACTGATCCAACAGGAGAGCGGGGAAAGCGCCCAGACCTATAATGGACTTGCTCTGTGCGCTCTCGCGTCCGGAGAATACGATGCAGCCCTGGAATACATCCAGCAAGGACTAAATATGGAGGGCGATGCGGGTAAGCAGGAACTTTTCTTTAATGAGATTGTAGCGTATGAGCGAAAATTGGATTTTGTGACGGCGAGGGTGAAAGCGGAGGCATATACCTCTCTTTACCCCACGGATGAGGCAGGGCAAAAGGAATTGGAATTTTTATCGACTCGATAATAAGACAAACTTGGGAGAAAACATGGCAGAAACGTTGGAAATAGAACAAATACAGGAAAAGGTCATATTGGTGGGAGTCAGCCTGCAGGATGAGCGGGAGGCAGAAGAATCCCTGGAAGAACTGCAGGAATTGGCGGATACCGCAGGGGCAGTGACAGTGGGAAGACTGCTGCAAAACCGTGAATCGATACATCCGGGAACCTACATTGGAAGCGGAAAGATAACGGAACTGAGGGAGATGATAGAAGATACAGGCGCTACAGGAATCATCTGTGATGATGAATTGTCTCCGGCTCAGCTGCGCAACCTGGAGCAGGAACTGGAGAGCAAGGTGATGGACCGAACGCTGCTGATTCTGGATATCTTTGCCGCCAGAGCCAATACCAGCGAGGGAAAGATACAGGTTGAACTGGCACAGCTTCAGTACCGTCTGGCCCGTCTGGTGGGACTTGGGCATTCTCTGTCCAGACTGGGCGGCGGCATCGGCACCAGGGGACCGGGTGAAAAGAAACTGGAAATGGATCGACGCTTAGTGAAAAAACGGATCGCCCAGCTTCGAAGGGAGCTGCAGGAGGTAAAACGGCACAGAGAACTGATCCGGGACCGCAGGAAGAAGAATTCTGTTCCGGTGGCTGCCATCGTAGGATATACGAATGCCGGAAAGTCCACGCTGCTCAACACGCTGACAGAGGCGGGGGTGCTGGAGGAGGACAAACTCTTTGCCACTTTGGATCCTACCACAAGGGTATTAGCGCTGGATGGGGGGCAGGAGATACTGCTGACAGATACCGTTGGATTTATTCGAAAATTACCACATCACCTGGTGGAAGCGTTTCAGAGTACGCTGGAGGAGGCGAAGTATGCAGATATTATCCTGCATGTAGTAGATGCTTCCAGTCCCCAGATGGAAAAACAGATGCACGTAGTCTACGATACTCTGGATCAATTGGGTGTTAAAAACAAGACGATGATCACCCTGTTTAACAAGCAGGATTTGTTGCCGGAACACGTATCCTCGAGGGATTTCCGCGCTGATCATATTCTGGACATTTCGGCTCGGAAGGGGGAAGGTCTGGTACAGCTCAAAAGCATGCTGGAAGAAATTCTGACAGAACGACAGATTTTGATAGAACGGCTTTATGCCTATACGGAGGCGGGAAAGATCCAGCTTATCCGGAAATTCGGACAGCTGCTGGCAGAAGAGTATCGGGATGATGGCATATATGTGAAAGCATATGTGCCGCAGGAAATATATGGAAATGTGTAAAAAATACCGGCTCGCTTTTGCGAACCGGTATTTCCATGGTTACATATTAGGAAAACGCTGGCTTAAAGCGATTTCCTCGACGGGTTTGCGCTGTGAAGCAACAATTTCTAATGCAAATCCGTGGGATCCGCCAGAGGCTGCTAAAGAAATGCGAAGTATTTTCTTAGCATTTAACAACGTTAGCTGCCTGCATTCCGCGAGCACCTTCGGTCAAATCATAAGTAACAGCCTGTCCTTCTTCGAGGGTCTTAAAACCTTCTCCCTGGATAGCTGAGAAATGTACGAATACATCTGCTCCGTCTTCACCGGTGATGAAGCCATAGCCTTTTTCTGCGTTGAACCATTTTACTGTACCTTTGTTCATGACGGGTACCTCCATTTCGATTATGAAAAATTTGCTTTGATCTTGGTAATAAAACCCCAATAGCCATACGATTACTAGGCACTGATTCCATAATCAAAAATAGCTATGTTATCTTACAACCGTCAATCTTAATTGCCCCTTGATTATATGCCCTGACAGAAAATATGTCAAGGGCAAAATCAGTTTTCATCTTCCGAAAAATCATCTAAAAAATCGTAGAAAATGCCAAGATTATCATAAAGTTCATCATCGGTCTTATCGGTCTCATCTTCATCATATTCGATCTCAAAATCATCTTCATCTTCATCGAACTCTATGTCGAGATCGTCTCCGTCTACAAATTCTATATCATAATCATCGTCATCTCCATCGTCTTCGTCAAGATCCCAATCATCGTCCATGGCTGTCAGCACATCTGTGATGTCAGCTTTAGACAGAAGAAGATCAGCGGCTTTTTCTTCATAAATATTCCAGAGCAGATATTCTTTACCATAATCCTGAACGAAATCTTCTGTGGTCTCGTACTGCCACAATACGTATTGTTCCTCCACATAGGCAGTATAATCGGACTCCGTGATCTGAATGTTTTCAGCATTGCACAGTGCGCTGACAAAGAGTTTTCGGTTGATATCTTCCAGTATCTCGTCCTCCAAATCCTCATCTGTCATGTCAGACGCTTCATAAAACTCTTCTTCGCTCATTCCGAATGCTTCCGCAAAAGAACGGTAACGCTCACGCAGGGATTCTGCACAGTAATCATAAAGTTTATCGGGATATCCATTAAATTCGCAGTTTTCCATGGCTGCAAGAAGAACATTTTCTCTTGTATCATAAGTACTTTGCTCAGCATAGGTTTTTTCCAGGTCTTCCCGAATGGATTTTTCAAAGGCATCTTTAGAATCAAATCCCAGTGTTTCCACAAAACTGTCATCGTATTCCGGAACGATAACTTCCTGTATATTCGTTATCGTGATATCAAAATTAACGGTTTTTCCGATCCACTCTTCATACCAGGCATCGTCGTCAAAGGTGACGGAAAAAGTTTTATGGTCGCCGACATTGCAATCCATCAGCTGTTCATCAACGTCGGAACCCAGTTCGCCATACCCAAGATCCAGTGTATAGTCCGTCTCTGAGAAGGTGGGGGCTGACTCTCCTTCAATAGTTGCGGTAATGTCTGCCGTCAGTACATCACCGTCCTGAGAAGGACGCTCCACGTCCAGATACTGATAATTATCATAGAGACGGTTTTCCACTTCCATATCCACTTCTTCGTCGCTGACCGTGTAGATCGGACGCTCTACTTCCAACCCATCATAATCACCCAGAGTAACGTAACTATCTGCATTTTCTACCAGATATCCGGTAATGACTTTGTCCGAAGAATCTTCCGTGGTTTGTTCACCAAAAGAGATACTTCCGCAGCCGGCAGTGACCGCAACAGTCAGAAGACCAGCCAATAAAATAAGAGATTTTTTGCTCATAACGATATCCTTTCTATATAATAATTAATGATGAAGGTATCATATCATCTTCAGGGGAAGATGTAAATTCCCCAAAGTGATCTGATAAAATAAATGACGGAACCATTAGAAACATTTTATAGAATAAATGTGACAGGATTGTGAAAACATGATATATTTATTTCACTGGAGATGAAAAAGAATAGATGGAGTCATGATACAAGTACAGAGCATTTGGCAGACAGGCGTAAGTCAAACGCCGTCAGGCCAGGAAAGGAAGCAGAATGAGAATCATACTCCCGGAAAAAGTGAAATTTATATTAGAGCAGCTGAAGGAACACGGATTTGAGGCTTATGCGGTGGGGGGATGCGTCAGGGACGCATGTCTGGGGCGGATACCCAATGACTGGGACATTACCACTTCCGCTTCCCCTCAGGAAGTTAAGAGAATCTTTCCCCAGACCTTTGATACGGGAATTGAACACGGTACCATCACAGTGTTGATAGAACGGGAAGGCTTTGAAGTGACAACTTATCGTGTAGACGGGGCATACAACGATTGCCGCCACCCCGATCAGGTTCAGTTTACTTCGGATCTTATTGAAGATTTGAAAAGACGGGATTTTACAATAAATGCCATGGCATACAATCAGGAAACCGGATTGGTGGACGAGTTCGATGGGATAAATGATCTGAAGGATGGTGTGCTCCGGTGTGTGGGTAATGCTCAGGAGCGATTCGGGGAGGATGCCCTGCGTATGATGCGTGCCGTTCGTTTCTGCGCACAGCTGGGATTCAGAATGGAAGAGAAAACAGCGGCGGCAATTAAGAAACTGGCCTCAACCCTGAAAAAGATCAGCGCGGAACGCGTTCAGGCAGAACTGATAAAGCTGTTGATCTCTCCGCATCCAGATTGGATACGTCTGGCATGGGAGACGGGCATTACAGGGGTGGTGCTGCCGGAATTTGACCGTATGATGGATCAGCCACAAAACAATGCCCATCATATTTATTCTGTTGGAGAACATACGCTGGAAACATTAAAGGCAATCCGTCCGGACAAGGTGCTGCGCCTTACAATGCTTCTTCATGATATGGGAAAACCGCAGGTCGTCCGGCAGGACGAAAAAGGTATCTATCATTTCCGGGGACACGCTGCCAGCAGCGCGGTAATCGCCAAAACAGTTATGAAACGGCTGAAAATGGACAATGATACTTCCGGAAAAGTGTATCGTCTGGTGGCAAATCATTCTCTATATCCAGAGGCTACACCGGAGGGGGTGCGCAGGAGTATCTTTCAGATCGGGGAGGATCTGTTTCCCCTGTTTTTGGAGGTAAAGAGGGCTGATATTCTGGGACAGAGTCCGGAAGTACAGGAAACAAAATTGAATTATCTGGAACGGATTGGCCAGATATACAGCGAGATATTGGCTCGGGGTGACTGCCTTTCCTTGAAAGACCTGGCTATTACAGGAAATGACTTGATACATGACGGCATAAGCCCGGGGAGACTTTTGGGGGACGTTTTAAATCAGCTTCTCGATGATGTCCTGGCTGACCCAGCGCACAACGAAAGGACTTATTTAATAGAAAGAAGCCGTGAACTTCGAAGGGAATGGGCGGTGTTTCCTGAAGAAAAAACAGTTGCGCCCTAAAAGAATGGCATATATACTGTTTATGAAAAATAGGAGGAGAATTATCATGAAATTTATAACGACTCCCGTGAAGGGGATGAATGATTTTTTGCCTGCGGATATGCGTCTGCGGGAGCATGTGCTGGGTCTGATCAAAGAAACTTACGCCACCTACGGTTTTGATCATATTGAGACTCCGGCTATGGAGCACATTGAAAATCTGACCGGAAAACAGGGCGGGGAGAATGAAAAACTGATCTTCAAAGTGCTCAAGCGCGGCCGCGAACTGGAGAAAGGACTGGAGAGAGGAGAACTGGCGGACAGCGGTCTTCGATACGACCTGACCGTACCGCTGGCACGCTATTATTCCAATAATAGAAACGAACTGCCCACTCCCCTAAAGGCATTGCAGATCGGAAATGTATGGAGAGCGGATAAGCCTCAGAAGGGTCGGTTTCGTCAATTTACCCAGTGTGATATTGATATCATAGGGGATCCCTCCATCATGGCTGAGATTGAACTGATCGCCGCCACTTCAAAAATGCTGACCCGTATTTTTTCGGAGGTGGGGATCCGTGAATTTACGGTACACATCAATGATCGCCGAATTTTGAAAGCGATGGCAGCTTACGCCGGTTTTACCCCGGAGCAGTACGATGATGTTTTCATTATTCTGGATAAGATGGACAAGATCGGTCTGGAAGGTGTGAAAGAGAGCCTGCTGAAGAAAGAATATCCTGCGGAGGCGGTAGAAAAGTATATTGCCCTGTTTGGACAGATCAAACCGGAACTTGTATGCAGCGAGTTCTGCAATGCCACATGCGGTGAATATCTGGATCAGAAAGTCCCGGATAATATGGATACCATTATAAGCAGCGTCTCCTGTATGATCAACGAGGGCGTACATCTGATGTTTGACCCCACGCTGGTGAGAGGGATGTCCTACTATACCGGAACCATTTTTGAAATCAGCATTGACGGCTACAACTTTTCCATTGCGGGCGGCGGACGCTACGACGAGATGATCGGACGCTTTTCCAATCAACCCGCGCCGGCCTGCGGATTCTCCATCGGTTTTGAACGCATTGTAACAATTTTGAAAGATCTGGATTGGAAGGAAGAAAACGGCGGAAAGGAGCGCACGGCGTTCCTTGTGGATGAGAAGGCATCTCCCGCCAAACTGCTGGAAGTCTTTAAAAAAGCAACAAAGGTGCGGGAAGAAGGCGCTATTGTGACGGTACAGCCCCTGAAGAAAAACGCAAAATTCCAGATCGAGACACTGGAGAAAAATGGTTATACGAGTATTAAAAAAATATATGATGATACAGAGTTATAGACCCTAAGCATATCCGGCCGCGTTCTCTCATAGATTAGAGGGAGTATGAAAAGGGGGACGCGGAATGAATGACAGGGGACTGAAGGTGCTGGAACAGTATGAACTGGAAATTATCAGTACCAGGAGGGGGCGGGGTTCGTATATCTGCGAGACGGACAGGGGATTAAAACTGCTGTGCGACTTTGATGGCTCTGAAAAGAAGCTGATCTTCCAGAACAGAATGCTTCAGGAACTGAAAGAGGCAGGCTATGAGAACGTGGATATGGTATTGGAAAACAAAGAAGGCAAACTGTTTTCGCAGGACCGAGATGAAAACCGATATGTTTTAAAGGATTGGTTTTGCGGAAGAGAATGCAGTTCTTTTGGGGAAAGAGATATCATAGATGCAGTGGAGAACCTGGCCAGACTTCATCTTTGTATGAGATTTCCGGAGCAAGAGAAACAGTATTGCGGTGTGCCGCTGAATGAAGATCTGGGCGCTAAAACCCGGGAGATGAAAAAAGTGCGTTCTTTTATTCGGAAAAGAGAGTCGAAGCATCCTTTTGAACAGATGTTCCTAAACAGCTTTTCCGAGTTTTATGAGCAGGCCCAGACGGTGTGTGCCCGGGCGGAGGCATTCTGCAATGAGGAGATGACGCAGTCACAGATTGCAGAAGGTACCATGTGCCATGGTGATTATAACTACCATCATGTACTGTTTTTGGATCATGGGATGGCTACCACCAACTTCGGAAAATGCCGCTTTGATTTTCAGGTTCAGGATCTGTACCAGTTTATGAGAAAGATACTGGAAAAACAGAACTGGGATCCGCAGCTGGGAGAACGGATGCTTTCTGCTTATGAGCAGGTGCGTACGCTTCCACCTGGAGAAAGGGAATTTTTGTACCTTCGCATGGCTTATCCGGAGAAATTCTGGAAACTGGCGAATCACTATTACGGAAGTTCAAAAGCCTGGATTCCGGGACGCTACCTGCAAAAACTTGAGACCTTATGCCGCCAGCAGGATCAGAGGAATAATTTCCTGAAACTATTACAATAACGGTTATTCCCGAAAAGAATATTATACAGAAAAGATAAGGATACACAGGAGGTAATGAAATGGACTATAAGAAGACGTATCAAGAATGGCTCACAAATCCTTGTTTTGATGAAAAAACCAAGGCGGAGCTTAAAGCCATTGCAAATGATGAGAAGGAGATCAAAGAACGCTTCTACGGAGATCTGGAATTTGGGACAGCCGGACTTCGCGGGATCATTGGCGCGGGGACTAACCGCATGAATGAATACGTGGTGCGCAAGGCAACTCAGGGATTGGCTAACTACATAATCAGTGTAGGAGGACAGGGCAGAGGTGTTGCTATCGCTTATGATTCCAGAAGAATGTCTCCGGAATTTGCAGATTTTGCGGCACTTTGTCTGGCAGCCAACGGCATTAAGGCATATGTGTTTGAAACATTGAGGCCGACTCCCGAGCTTTCCTTTGCGGTCCGCAAACTGCATTGCATCGCGGGCATCAATATTACGGCCAGCCATAATCCTCCGGAATACAACGGATATAAGGTATATTGGGAAGATGGCGCTCAGATCACGCCGCCCCACGATACCGGGATCATGGCGGAAGTGAAGAAAGTGACCGATTACAGCACCACCAGGACAATGGCTAAAGAGGAAGCGATGGCGACGGGACTGTATCAGGTGATTGGCGGGGAGATAGATGATGCTTTCATTGCGCAGTTAAAGAGCCAGGTGCTGCATCCTGAGACGATTAAAGAGCAGCAGGACAATCTGAAGATTGTCTACACCCCGCTTCACGGTACCGGAAATATTCCGGCGAGAAGAGTGCTTAAAGAACTGGGTTTTGAACATGTATATGTTGTAAAGGAACAGGAATTGCCGGATGGCGAATTTCCAACAGTCAGCTATCCAAATCCGGAAGCGGCGGAGGCCTTTGAACTTGGCCTGAAGTTGGCCAAAGAGGTAGATGCGGATCTGGTACTTGCCACCGACCCTGATGCGGATCGCCTGGGGGTGAGGGTAAAGGATAAAGAAGGAGTGTATCATGATCTTACCGGAAATATGTCCGGCTGTCTGCTGGCGGACTATGAGATCGGACAGAAAAAAGCGATAAATGGGCTGCCTAAGGATGGGGTTCTGGTGAAGACCATCGTGACTACAAATATGGCGGATGCCATCGCCAAATATTATGGAGTAAAGCTGGTGGAGGTACTCACCGGATTTAAATATATCGGTCAACAGATTCTGGGATTTGAACAGACGGGATCCGGCACTTATCTGTTTGGATTTGAGGAGAGCTATGGGTGTCTGATCGGAACTCATGCCAGAGACAAGGACGCTATTGTAGCTACCATGGCACTTTGTGAGGCAGCTGCATATTATAAGAGCCAAGGCAAGACACTTTGGGATGCTATGATCGATATGTATGAGCGTTACGGTTATTACAAAGATGATATTAAGGCCGTATCTCTCAAGGGTATTGAGGGTCTGGAGAAGATTCAGCAGATCATGGAGACACTGAGAAATAATACACCGAAGGAACTTGGCGGCTACCAGGTACTTACCGCCAGAGATTACAAGACCGGCGTGATCCGCGATCTGGTCATCGGAGAAGAGAAACCTTCCGGACTTCCTATATCAAATGTTCTGTATTATGATCTTTCTGATGATGCGTGGTTGTGCGTTAGACCTTCCGGAACAGAACCCAAGGTGAAGTTCTACTATGGCGTAAAAGGAACTTCTCTGGAAGATGCAGACCGCAAGTCCGCTGCTTTTGGTGAAGAAGTGTTGAGTATGATCCACGGGATGTTGTCATGAACTATAGATAATTATATCTGATTTTCCTTGACAAAACAGGCATTCCAGTATATAAGTAATAGCAGGGCTTATGATGAATGGGCCATGAAAAGGTTAATAATAATGGTAAAAATACGAGGAGGAATTATTCCATGAACAAAACAGAATTGATTGCTGCTATTGCAGAAAAAACAGAATTAAGCAAAAAAGACGCAGAGAAAGCTTTAAAGGCATTCACAGATGTAGTTGCAGAAGAACTGAAAAAGGGTGAGAAAGTTCAGTTGGTAGGTTTCGGCACATTCGAGGTATCTGAGAGAGCAGCCAGAGAGGGAAGAAATCCGCAGACCGGTGCAACCATGGCCATCGCAGCTTCCAAGACTCCTAAATTCAAAGCAGGAAAGGCTTTAAAAGACAGCCTGAATTAAAAGTTGTTCATGAGAAAATGATTATAGGGGCTGTTACAAAATGAATACACCGTTTGAAACGGTGTTTTCATTTTGTGACAGCTCTTTGCATTTCAAATAAGGAGAATGAAATTATGCGCCTGGATAAGTTTTTGAAGGTTTCCCGGTTGATTAAGAGGAGGACCATCGCCAATGAGGCTTGCGATGCCGGCCGCGTATTAGTGAATGAGAAGGTGGCAAAGGCTTCGCTGAACATTAAAGAAGGAGATATCATAGAGATTCAGTTCGGCACCAGAACGGTAAAAGTAGAGGTGTTGAATGTGCAGGAGACGGTAAAAAAGGAAGAGGCAAAAGAATTGTTCCGTTATCTGTAGTCATAACCTCCTCCGGCTCTGCATAAAATGGATAGAGAGCGGTATCCGGAGAAACCATATGGAAGAAAAAAGAGAAAAGCGGGGACATAGACTCACCATTGATAACAGGAAGAACGGTACAGTCAGTGGAGTGGTGGATGTCCTCGCTTTTGACGTTAATGAAATACAACTGGAGACGGAACAGGGACTTTTGACCATAAAGGGAAAGGATCTTCACATCAGCAGACTCACTCTGGAGCGGGGAGAAGTAGATTTGGAGGGCATTGTAGATTCACTGGTCTATTCCAATGGCTCCGGGAAAAACAAAAAACATGGATCTGCCTGGAAAAGGCTGTTTCAGTAATCATGAGCGAGATAATCCGATTAGAAAGCAGGGTATTTGTTCTCTTTGTCCTTCATGGTATATGCCTTTTGCTTTGCAGCGACGTGCTGCGTTCCTGGCGAATCGCCGTTTCTCATGGACCGCTGTGGACCGGATTGGAGGATTTTGTTTTCTGGTGCGCGGCGGCACTCAGGACTTTTGTACTGATCTTTCTATACCAGGATGGGATCCTTCGGCTGTATACGGCGGCTGCCATGGCACTGGGAATGCTGCTGTATCACAAGATAGCCAGCAGATGGGTAGTGAAGGGGATTTCGGAAGCACTTTGCAGAATTGTCAGCTTGTTTGTGTGGACATATAAAAAATTAGATATATTTCGACAAAAAACAGTTGCAAAATTTGTCAGAAAAGCATACACTGGAAACAGTAACCGAGAGGGGAATGTTTGACTATGACGAAGAAGCAAAGAAAGCGTGCCAGTAGCAGCAATCGCCGCGGCATGGCAGGGATTGCTCTGGTGGTGGCAGCCTTGCTCTGCGTGATGCTGCTCCAGAGTCATCGCCTGGAAGCGAAAAACGCAGCATATGCACAACAGATCGCACAGCTGAATGAAGCGATAGAGTTGGAAAATGTCCGGGCAGAAGAAATTGAAAAGATGCCGGAGTATACACATACAAAAGAATATGTGGAAAAAGTGGCCAGAGAGAAGTTTGGGCTGGTGTACGAAGACGAAATGATATTTCGGGCTGCCGATTAAGAGATGAGACAAATGTGCTCATCTCTTATCTTTTTTTCTCATATCTGTCTTCCATATATGACAAAAAATGCAATCTCTTTGCCGTATAATGAGAATCTGTGAGGATCAGCTTCACAGGAAACATTTGCGGGAGGGGTTCAAATGGTAGAGTTTGTGGCGGCTGCGCTTATTGTCAGCGGTTTCTGGATGTTGCTGGAGCTGGGGAGATTTTTGCTGAATTCGCTGCCCAGGGAGCAGACGATGATGCAACTGTCCGCAGCACCCGGAAGAGAGTATGTGGAGCGGTATGCGGAGGCATTCTGGCGTCTGGCGGAGAGCTATCAGGAAATGCCAAAGAAGAAAGAACATTTCGGAGATGAAGAGGTAGAGCATATCTTCGGACACATGCGGGACGAGATGTGCGTTCATTGCCCGCAGAGGGAAGAGTGCTGGTCGGAACGGTACTACGAGACAGGGAGAAGGATTTTCCAGTGTCTGAAAGAGGTGGAAAACAGCGATGGTCTCCACTCCGAAGATGTAAGGGAATTTCAATCATACTGTATCCAGGGCGAGAAATTTATGCGGAACCTGGAAAAAGTATTTATGCAGGAGAGACTACAAATGATGTGGAACAATCGGCTTCTGGAACAACGGGCGGCGGCCGGGGAACAGATTCAGGATACCGCGCAGCTTCTGCAGCAGATGGCGGAACGCATCTATCAGATCAGAGGTCTGAAGGAAAAGGAATTTTTGCGCCTGAAGAAAGAACTGCGATATGAAAAAATCCAGTGTCTGAATGCGTGGATCTTCAGTCGGGAGGAGGATCATCCGGAATTCTACATTACCATGCGCATTGAGGATGGGAGCTGCGTCCAGGCAAAGGATTTGTCAGAAATTTTGACAGGTGTATTAGGATATCGCATGATACCTGCCAGAGACTGCCGGTTGACGGTAAAAAAAGAGTATGATACTTTTCATTATATTACAGATACGGAGTTTGAAATGTTTTGCGGTATTGCCCGTATGACCCGGGAGGGAGAGCTGGTGTCAGGAGACAACTTCGCATTCTGGCAGGGAGACTGCGGACAGGTAGTGATGAGCCTGGCGGACGGAATGGGCAGCGGAGTGGAGGCCTGTCGGGAGAGTGAGAAGGTCATTGAATTGCTGGAAAAGTTTCTGGATGCCGGATTTTCTCAGGATACGGCGGTAAGGATGATCAATTCATCCATGGTGCTGCAAGATCACAGGAGAATGTTTTCTACTATTGATTTGTGCATGGTGGATTTATATAATGGTAAGTGCAGCATGATAAAGCAGGGGGCCAGTCCGACCTATATCTGTCATGGAGAACTGCTGGAGGTAATTTCCTGCGGGGCGCTCCCGGCAGGGATCCTGCAGATCGTGGATTATGAGACTACAGAACGTCAGTTGGTTTCAGGGGACATGATAATCATGATGACAGATGGCGTGGCGGATGCGCTTCCTGAGGAAAACCGGGAAGAGCAGCTGCGGGAACTTATCTTAAAAACCAGGAATAATAATGCCAGGGAGCTTGCCTCCAGGCTGTTGGAACAGATTCTGATCCGGCAGAGATTTCAGGTGCGGGATGATATGACCGTACTGGTGGGACTGATCTGGGAAAAGAAGTAACAGAGGTACGAAAGAAGGTGATGACGGTGGCGGTCAGGGACGGAGTCTACCGGAAAGTGGTACAGGCTATAACAGAATATAAAATGATCGCGCCGGGAGAGCGGGTGATTGTCGGAGTTTCCGGGGGTGCGGATTCGGTATGTCTGTTGGATGTCCTGAGGTCATATCAGCAAGAATTGCCTTTTTCCATTATGGTAGTCCATGTAGAGCATGGCATCCGGGGACAAGAAAGTCTGGAAGACGCCAGATTTGTAGAACAATTATGTGAATCCTGGAAGATTCCCTGCCAGGTGGAACGGGTAGATGTGACCGCTCTGGCAAAGGAGGAAGGATTATCGGTGGAGGAGGCCGGTCGAAAGGCCAGGTATGGTATCTTTCAGCGATGGTGTGCAGAGTGGAATGCAGATAAAATCGCCGTGGCCCATAATCAAAATGACCAGGCGGAAACGGTGCTGCTGAACCTGTCCAGAGGAAGCGGGCTGCGGGGGATGGGAGGCATATATCCGGTGCGGGATAATATTATCCGTCCATTGCTGTTTCTATCCAGAGCAGAGATTGAAGACCGGATTAGAAAGAGAAACCTGTCATACCGCACGGACGGCACAAATCTGAAAACAGACTATACCAGAAATAAACTTAGGCTGCAGATATTACCTGAACTGGAGCAGGGGATAAACCGCGAAGCTGGGAAACACATTGCGGAAGCTGCCTTGCGCGTGCAGAAGGTGGAAAACTATCTGCTGAGACAGGCGGGGGAATTACAGGAAAGTTGTGTAAGTATAGCTGACGGCAGGATAGAGATTTTTCTTCCAAAGTTTAACGCTGCGGAGGAGGTGCTTCAGGAATACGTATTGCGCCGGTGTATCCGGGAACTGATGCGCCAGCAGGGATTGAAAGATTACACAGCAGGCCATATTGAGGATCTGAAGCGTTTGGCATTGATGCCCTGCGGAAAGCGGATGGATCTTCCGGGAATAGAGGCTGTGCGGCAGCGGGAAGTGATGCTCCTTGAGAAAATCTCAGGGACAGAAGGAAATACCAGAACTTTGCGGATGGAAAAAATAGAGACGGATATTTGCGCGCTGCCTGATGATGGGGACTACGAATATCACGGAGCGCGCTTTCATGTGGAATATCTCAGGAAAACAGAAAATATAAAGGGTTTTCCGGAAAAAAAGTTCACGAAATGGTTAGCTTATGATACAATTAGTAAAGATGTCTGTTTAAGAACCAGAAAAACGGGAGATTATCTGATTGTAAACCGGGAGGGCGGAAAAAAGAAACTGAAAGACTATCTGATTGACCGCAAGATTCCCCGAGAGGTAAGAGACAGTATTCTTCTGGTGGCTCAGGGATCTCATATTCTGTGGGTGGTTGGCGAGCGCATCAGCGAAGCAGCAAAAGTTACGGAAACGACAGGGAATTTGCTGAAAATACAGATGATGGAGGAGAAAGTTTGAAAGTACGCTTTCAAACTTTCATCGGTGCCGCGGCAGGCACGTCACCGATGAGCACCATGCCTGCGGCAAGGTACAAAAAATGAAAGAAGACATTCGTGTATTGATATCTGAGGAAGAAGTAAACTTCAGAATCGCGGAACTGGCAGCCCAGATAAGTGAGGATTACAAGGATCTTTGCGTCCATTTGATCTGTATACTGAAAGGAAGTATCTTTTTTACCTGCGAACTGGCCAAGAGGATTACAGTTCCGGTAACAATGGATTTTATGTCTGTAAGCAGCTACGGCGATGACACCAGATCCAGTGGTGTGGTGAAATTGGTGAAAGACCTGGATGAAGCTTTGGAGGGAAAAAATGTCATAGTGATTGAAGATATTATCGATTCTGGCCGCACCCTCAGTTATTTGTTGGAAAATCTGGGTAAACGGAATCCTGCCAGCCTGCGCTTGTGCACGCTTTTGGACAAACCGGAGCGCAGAGTGCGAGAAGTAAAAGTGGATTATACCGGGTTTCAGATACCGGATAAGTTTGTAGTGGGCTATGGTCTTGATTATGCCCAGCGCTACCGCAATCTTCCATATATCGGAGTGATCTCGCCGTAAGCTTTTTTCAAACATTGAAAGGAAAGGAGTATATATCAATTGAACAGAAATGCAAGAGGAATAGGATTTTACATGCTGGTGGGGGTGATGCTGATACTCCTGGCGTTCAGCCTCAGGAACAGTTTCAGCCTCAGGCCGGATATTACTTATAAAGAATTCCAGAGACGGCTGGAGGCAGGGCAGGTGGCAGCGGTTGATATTCAACCAAACCAGGAAGTGCCTACAGGCGTATTGCGTATTACAGCCAGAGATGGTTCAGACGCTTCCGTAAATGTGCTGGACGTTGCTGAAGTGCAGAAACTGCTTGAGGAGTATGACAGCGTGGCAGTAACCATTGAGGCGGTGGAGAAGGACAGCATTTTTCTTACAACAATTCTGCCGATTCTTTTGATGGTTGTTTTTTTCGTGTTTTTCATGGCAATGATGAACCGACAGACAGGGGGAAACAATGCCAGGATGATGAATTTTGGACGAAGCCGTGCCCGTATGGTAACACCGGATTCCAAACGAGTGTTTTTTAAAGATGTAGCCGGTCTGAAAGAAGAAAAAGAGGATTTGCAGGAACTGGTAGAATTTCTGAAAGAACCGGAAAAATTCCTGAAAGTGGGAGCCAGAATTCCCAAAGGGGTGATTTTGGTAGGCCCTCCAGGAACCGGTAAAACATTGCTGGCCAAAGCGGTGGCCGGTGAGGCAGGGGTACCTTTCTTCAGCATTTCAGGTTCTGATTTTGTGGAAATGTTTGTTGGCGTAGGAGCATCCCGTGTGCGCGATCTGTTTGAGGATGCAAAGAAACATCAGCCCTGTATTGTATTTATAGACGAGATTGACGCAGTGGCTAGACGCCGCGGTACCGGTATGGGGGGCGGCCATGATGAAAGGGAACAGACGCTGAACCAATTGTTGGTGGAGATGGACGGTTTTGGGGTCAACCAGGGAATTATCGTGATGGCAGCCACCAACCGCGTTGATATTCTGGATCCGGCTATTCTAAGGCCGGGACGTTTTGACCGTCAGGTGGCTGTAGGACGCCCGGATATTAAAGGCAGAGAAGAAATCCTGAAAGTGCATTCCAACGGAAAACCTCTGGGGGATGATGTGAAACTGGAGGAAGTTGCCAGAACCACCGCCGGATTTACCGGAGCGGATCTGGAGAATCTGATGAATGAAGCAGCCATTATGGCGGCCAAGCAGCATCGTGGGTATATTATTCAGGAAGATATCAATAAGGCCTTTATCAAGGTGGGCATAGGTGCAGAGAAAAAGAGCCGCATTATTTCGGATAAAGAAAAGCGCATCACTGCTTACCATGAGTCCGGACATGCTATTTTGTTCCATGTACTGCCCACGGTGGGGCCGGTTCACACGGTTTCCATCATTCCCACTGGCCGTGGAGCGGCGGGCTACACTATGCCGCTGCCCGAAAAAGATGAGATGTTCAACACAAAAAATCAGATGTTTGAGAATATCATAGTGAGTCTGGGTGGACGCGTGGCAGAGGAATTGGTGATGGGAGATGTAACTACCGGAGCTTCCCAGGATATCAAGCAGGCCACCGGGATTGCCAGAGCAATGGTGACAAAATTCGGTATGTCGGAAAAACTTGGTCTGATCAATTATGATCAGGAGGATGATGAGATTTTTATTGGAAGAGATCTGGCTCATACCAGAGCCTACGGAGAACGGATAGCTACCATTATCGATGAGGAAGTAAAACGCATCATTGATGAGGCATACACGAAAGCGAAGTCCATTATTATGGAACATGAAAATGTACTGCACAGCAGCGCGGCTCTTCTGATGGAGAAAGAAAAAATTACCAGGGAGGAGTTTGAGGCACTATTTTGACGAATTATTGTAGAAAGTGCCAAAAAACAAATGAGAATACTGCACAAAAATGACGAAAAAAAATTGTGAAGTTTGTGCACACTTATTTCGCAACATGTGCTATTATAATTCCCGTAAAACCCCCCAATACATTATATAGTTTTTGCTACACCCCATAAGAGAAATACCTTCTCCAAAAAAGACAGCTATAAATGCTGTCTTTTTTACTGTCTTTACACTGCAAAAAGTATCTCTTTTTTGTTCTTGTGGAAAGAAAGGTTGTGTATTAAAATAATATAGTATTGACGAAGGATAATGACGAGGGAGGATTGGCTGATGAACCAGAAAAGCTATGAGCAGATATTAAGAGCTGCCAAATATATACTTCAGATGCGGCCGGTGTTAAATGTGGATGCACTTTTCAGCGATGAGACAGAAAATTATGTAAACCCCATGGAACCGATGCCGGGAGATCGGGTCACGATACGTTTCCGTACAGCGAAGGATAATGTAGATGAGGTTTATTTGATCAGCGGGCCGATGAAGGAACCGATGGAGTATGATTATTCTTCGGAGGATTTTGATTATTATAAGATTGAAGTTGCATTGGAGCAGGAGGCGTTTCGCTATTTCTTCGAGGTAAAGAGCGGAAAAACATACTGCTTTTATAACAAGTTGGGGGTAACCAAAGATCTGAGCGATGGACATTCCTTCTGCCTTCAGCCGGGATTTTCTACACCGGACTGGGCAAAAGGCGCGGTGATGTATCAGATTTATACGGATCGTTTTTATAACGGCGACCGTACCAATGATGTATTAAATAATGAGTACATCTATGTTGATCAGCCCGCCCGCCGGATCATGGACTGGAACGCCAGGCCTCTGGGACTGGATGTACAAAAATTCTATGGCGGCGATCTGGAAGGAGTGCGGCAGAAACTGGACTATCTGCAGGAACTGGGCATAGACGTGATCTATTTTAATCCTCTGTTTGTCTCTCCCTCCAATCATAAATATGATATCCAGGATTACGATTATATTGATCCGCATTTTGGAAAAATCGTGGTGGATGAAGGAGAACTTCTTCCTCATTGGGCAAAGGAAAATACCCAGGCTACCCGCTACATCAACCGCGTGACCCGTAAAGAGAATCTGGAAGCCAGCAATCAATTTTTTGTTCAACTGGTGGAGGAGATTCATGCGCGAGGCATGAAAGTAATTTTGGATGGCGTATTTAATCATTGCGGATCTTTTAACAAATGGATGGATAAGGAGCGTATTTATGAACATCAGCCCGGGTATGAAAAAGGAGCTTATGTTTCGGCAGAGAGTCCTTACCGCACCTTCTTCCACTTCAATAATGAGCATGAATGGCCTTACAACCGGTTTTATGATGGCTGGTGGGGACATGACACCCTGCCGAAGCTGAACTTTGAAAATTCCCCGAAACTGGTGGAATATATTATGAAAATCGCGAAAAAATGGGTTTCTCCGCCTTATAATGTGGATGGCTGGCGTCTGGATGTGGCGGCGGATCTTGGCCTGACCAGCGAGTATAATCACAAATTCTGGAAGATGTTCCGGGAGGCGGTGAAAGAGGCCAATCCTAATGCCATTATTATAGCAGAGCATTACGGAGATCCGGCAGCGTGGCTGAAAGGCGATGAGTGGGATACGGTGATGAACTATGATGCTTTTATGGAACCTCTTACCTGGTTCTTTACAGGTATGGAAAAACACAGCGATGCTTACCATGAGGGAATGCTGGGAAATGCGGATAGTTTTGCTGGCGCCATGAGCTATCATATGGCCAGCTTTATGGGCCCATCCCTTCAGGTGGCCATGAACGAACTGTCCAACCACGATCACTCCAGGTTTCTGACCAGGACAAATCACAAAGTTGGACGTAGTGACCAGTTTGACTATGACGCGGCAAAGGAGGGCGTGGACCCGGCGGTGATGAGAGAGGCTGTGGTAATGCAGATGACCTGGCCCGGCGCGCCTACGATCTACTATGGAGACGAGGCCGGCGTCTGCGGTTTCACAGATCCGGACAACCGACGCACATATCCCTGGGGCCATGAGGATCGGTTGATGCTGGACTTCCACCGCGCTATGGTACGTTTGCACAAAGCATACCCGGTGTTTGCCAGAGGTTCTTTGAAATTCCTGCTGACAGACTATAACTGTCTCGCCTATGGACGCTTTGATCAGAAAGAGCAGATTATTGTGGCATTCAATAACAATGCCCAGGAGCGGGAGCTGACGGTGAAGGTATGGCCTGCGGGGGTAGGCATGAACCAGCGCATGACCAGGATCTTTTATACGTATGCCGACGGCTTTTCGGAAGAACCGGAAGAATACCAGGTGGAGAGGGGAGAATTGAAGGTGCTTTTGCCGAGAACCTCCGCTGTGGTACTGCGGGCAATGCAGGAGTAAACGAATCTTTGCCCGAAGGGCTTTCTCGTATAGGAGACGAAGTTTCCAATACGAGAATAAAAGGGGCTGCTGTACGGCAGCCCCTTTTTATGGATGAAAGACGATCTCTCCTATGTAATTATGTCTATGATTTTTGGAACACCCACTACGTGATGACGGCTTGTAAGAAATAATGTCTGCTGAAAACATAGTTTCCTACCTTCACTTTGCTGCGTTACATTTGCCCGGACATCGTTCGCGATAAAAGCGTTTGC